>DATCPJ010000307.1:0-12370 GCA_036570145.1 Candidatus Dormiibacterota bacterium | reverse complement strand
CTTCACCGCCGAGAAGGCGGGCGGCCGCTGGACGATGGTGCCGACGAACCCGGTCAGCGCGGCGGCCACCGCTTCCGCCGTCAGGCCGCTCGGGTCGCCGACGGCCTCCGGCTCGCCCTCGGCGTCGTCGGTGTTGGTGTGGAAGCCGAGCCGGATGTCGGCCAGGTAGGTCTTCGGCAGCTGGTGGGCGTAGTCGGCCAGCCGGGTCGCGGACTCGAAGAGGATCGGCAGCACGCCGGTCGCCAGGGGGTCGAGCGTGCCCGCGTGACCCACCCGCTTCGCCCCGCTGATCGCCCGCAGCCGGCGGACCATTGTGAAGCTGGTCTCGCCGGGCGGCTTATCGAGGTTGAGGACGCCCGCTTTCAATTTGGGATTCAATCCTCAGCGCGTTGTGGGCGGCCGCGATGACCAGCTTGATCGCGTCCTCCATCGGTTCCGCGATCTCGGCGCCGGCGGCGCGGAGGTGGCCGCCACCGCCGAACTCGGCGGTGAGGGCGGCCGCGTCCACGGCGCCGCGGCTGCGGACGCTGATCTTGGTCATCCGGTCGCTGACCTCTTTGAAAAGGATGGCCAGGTCGAGGCCGCCGATCGAGTTGAGGTTGTCGATGATGCCCTCCGCCTCCGCCATCACCGAGCCCGCCTCTTTCAGCATCTGCCGGGTCACCGTCGACCAGACCAGCCTGCCGTCGGCCTCCACCCGCATCTCGGCCAGGCTGAGCGCATTGAGCTTGAGCGTCGTCAGCGGGCGGGACTTGTAGACCAGCGAGGCGATCTGGCCGGGGTTGGCGCCGAGCCGCGCCAGCCGCGCGGCGTACTCGAGCGCGTGCGCCGTCGTGTTCTCGTGCCGGAAGCCGCCGGTGTCGGTCATGATCGCGACGTAGAGGTTGGTGGCGATCGAGGGCGTGATCTCATAGCCATAGGCGTCCAGCATGTCGACGACCATCTCGCCAACCGCCGCCGCGTCGGGGTCGATCACGTTGATGTCACCGAACATCGCGTTGGTCAGGTGGTGGTCGATGTTGACGATCGTGGCGTGGGTGGCGATGTGCCGGACCGAGGTGCCGGAGCGTTCCATGTTGCCGGCGTCGAAGAAGAGAACGAGCTGCGGGTCGGCGCCCGCCGGCGGCCGGTCGACGATGTGGTCGTAACCCGGCAGCCACTCGTACATCTGGGGCACCGGAGGCGGGATTATCACCCACACCTTCTTGCCCACCGTGCGGAGGGCCTCGGCGAAGGCGAGCGAGCAGCCCAGCGTGTCGCCGTCGGCGTCCTTGTGGCCGAAGATGAGGATCTCTTCGTGGGCGTCGATGAGGCCGCCCAGCTGTCCGAAGAGGTCCTTGAGGCCGTCCATCGTCAGGAGCCCTCCTCTTCCTTCGGCGGCAGTACCTCGCGCAGGCGCTGCGAGATGTGGACGCTGTACTCGATCGACGGATCGAGCTCGAAGTGTATGTCAGGGGAGAACTTGAGATTGCTGAGGCGCCGGCCCAGCTCATGGCGGATGAGGCCCTTGGCGCTGATCAGGCCCTTCAGGCTGGCCTTCTGCTCGTCCGGCGTGCCGAGCACGCTGACGCGGACCCGGGCTGAGCGGAAGTCGGGCGACATGCGGACCTCGGTGATGCTGACGAAGCCGATCCGGGGATCCTTCAGGTCGTGCTGGATGATCTCCATGACCTCCTGCCGGACCTGGCCCGCAACCTGCGTCTGACGGTAACCCACGAGGGTGAAGCTAAAGCTCTTCGCGCTCGAGGCGGAAGGTCTCCATCGTGTCGCCGGGTTCGAAGGTCTCGAAGCCGTCGAGGCCGATGCCGCACTCCTGGCCGGCAGTCATCTCGCGGACGTCCTCCTTGAAGTGCTTCAGGGAGGTGATCCGGCCCTCGTGGATCTGGTTGCCGCCACGGCTGAGCTTCACCCAGCCGCCCCGGCTGACCTTGCCCTCGAGCACCCGGGAGCCGGCGATGATGCCGAGGCGCGGGATCTTGATCGGCATCAGCACCTCGACGCGGCCCTCGTGGACCTGGCGGTAGGTCGGCTCGCGGAGGCCCTTGGCTGCGCGCTCGACATCCTCGGTCAGCTTGTAGATGACGTCGTAGTAGCGGACCTCGACCTTCTCCCGCTCGGCGGCCTTCTCGGCCGCCGGGGTGGGCTTGAGGTTGAAGCAGACGATGATCGCGTTGGAGACGCTCGCCAGCAGAACGTCGGAATCGGTGACGGCGCCGACGCCCTCGCCCACGATCTTGATCGCGACCACCGGGTCCTCGATCTTCTGCAGGGCACCGCGGAGCGCTTCGAGGCTGCCCTGGGCATCGGCCTTGATGACGAGGTTGAGCTCTTTGACCTCGCCCTCGGTGGCCCGGCGGGCGAGCTCTTCCAGGGTGATCCGCGGTGTCCCTGTCGCGGCCGCCTCGGTGGTCCGCTTCTCCTGCAGCTTCGCGAGGGCGATGCTGCGGGCCGACTTCTCCGAGTTGACGACCTGGAAGATGTCGCCGGCGGTGGCGACCTCCTCGAGGCCGGAAACGACGACCGGGGTGGCCGGGCCGGCCTCCATGACAGGACGGCCGCGGTCGTCGGCGAGGGCTCGAACGCGGCCGTAGATGTGGCCGACGACGAAGTAGTCGCCGACACGGAGCGTGCCGGACTGGACGAGCACGGTGGCGACCGGGCCGCGGCCGCGCTCGATGTGGGCGTCCACGATCGTCCCGATCGCGTTGCGGTCGGGGTTCGCCTTGAGGTCCTCGATCTCGGTCGTCAGGACGATGGTCGTGAGCAGGTCGTCGAGGTGCTCGCCGGTGCGGGCGGAGACGTGGACGCACTCGTACTCGCCGCCGTAGTGGACGGTGACGATGCCCTGCTCGGCGAGCTCGGCGTGGACGCGGTCGATATTGGCGTTGTCCTTGTCGATCTTGTTGATCGCCACGATGATCGGCACCTTGGCGGCCTTCGCGTGCTGGATCGCCTCGATCGTCTGCGGCATCACGCCGTCGTCGGCGGCGACCACCAGGACCACGACGTCGGTGACCTGGGCGCCGCGGGCCCGCATGGCGGTGAACGCCTCGTGACCCGGCGTGTCGATGAACACGATCGGCTTGCCGTCGGCGGTCTCGATCTTGTAAGCGCCGATCCGCTGGGTGATGCCGCCGGCCTCGCCCGCCGCCACCCGGGTCTGCCGGATCGCGTCCAGGATCGATGTCTTGCCGTGGTCGACGTGGCCGAGGACGGTGACGATCGGCGGCCGCGAGATCAGCTTGCTGGCGTCTTCCCGACCGAGGGAGCTGAAGAACTCCTCCCGGCTGGTGACCGTGACCTTGCCGTCGCCGGCGCCGCCGTCCTGCTCGATCGCGACCGTCTCGCCGGCCGCGATCGGCTCGACCGTGACGCCGAACTCGTCAGCGACGATCGAGGCGGTGTCGAAGTCGATGACCTGGTTGATGGTCGCCATCAGCCCGTTCTGCATCAGCTTCTTGATGACCTCGACGGCGCCCACGCCGAGCTGGTCGGAGAGGTCCTTGACCGACACGTTCGGCGGCAGCTGGATCTTCCGGTCGGTCGGCGCGATCTTGGTCGCGACGGCGGTGCTGCTGAGCGCGTGTCGGGCAGCCTCGATCGCGGCAGGCGAAAGCGGAGCCGAGGGGTTGCGGGTCAGCCTCCTCTGGGTGAGGAAGTTGACGAGCTCCTTCTGGCTGATGTTCAGCTCGCGTGCTAGTTCGTGCGCTCTCATATGCTTGGGATCCAGGCCGCCGGGCCCGAATTAAGGATTATCCCCTTTTTGCCGCTTTTGAAGCGGCCGGGACCTCTCCTGCCCTGCTCCTGAGCGCCCGCTCGAGACTCCGTTTCTTAAGGGCCAGCGCCCGGCAGGCGGGGCGGTCGTGGAGATAGGCGCCGCGTCCCGGGGCGCGCCCTGTCGGGTCCTCCACGACCACGCCCTCCGGGGTGCGGGTGAAGCGGATCAACGCCCACTTACCGGCCTCCTCCCGGCACGCCACGCAGGTCCGGACCGGCTCAGGTGCGGTTTTCGGCATCGACCTCGGCCTGGGCCGGCTTGATGTCGATCCGCCAGCCGGTCAGCTTGGCGGCCAGCCGCGCATTCTGCCCGTCCTTCCCGATCGCCAGGGAGAGCTGGCCCGGGGGGACCAGGAGCAGGGCGGTGTTGGTGGTGCGGTCGAGGAGGACGTCGACCACGGTCGCCGGGCCGACGGCCGCCGCCGCGAAGGCGGCCGGGTCCTCCGACCAGGGGACGAAGTCGATGTGCTCGCGGCCCAGCTCGGCGAGGAGGGAGCGGTGGCGGACGCCCTTCGGGCCGACGCAGGCGCCGACGGCGTCGATGGCGGGGTCCTCGGCGGCGACTGCCACCTTGCTCCGCAGGCCCGGCTCGCGAGCGATCGCCTTGATCGACACGGCGCCGTTCTTGATCTCGGGAACCTCGGCCTCGAGCAGCCGGCGGACGAAGAGCCGGCTCGCCCGGGAGACCTGGACCTGCGGCTGCCGCGACGTCCGCTTGGTGTCGAGGATGACGACCATCATCGGCTTGCCGGGGCGGATCTCCTCGCCGGGGATCTGCTCCTCGGGCGGCATCACGCCCTCCGCGCGGCCCCCCATGTCGAGGTACACGGTGCCGTTCTCGACTCTGTCGATGACACCGGTCGCGAGCTCGCCGCGATGCTCGGCGGCCTCGCTGACCGCCTTCTCGCGCTCGAGGTTGCGGATGTGCCGGAGCACCGCCTGCTTGGCGGTCTGGGCGGCCATCCGGGCGAAGTCGTCGGTCGGCAACTGGGCCAGCACCTCGTTGCCCGCGGCGTCGTAGGTGCGGCTGGTGACGGTCATCCCGGCGGTGGCCGGGTCGATGTGGACGGTGACGTAGCCGGGCGGGTCGAACGCGCGCCGGTAGGCGTCGGCGAGGGCCTGCTCGACGGTCTTGACGAGCTCGTCGAGCGGGATGCCGAGCTCGCTGTTGAGCTGTTCCAGCGCGGCGAGGAACTCAGTGTTCATCGGAGGGGGGAGCTCCCCCCTGTCGGCCGTGCTCGGCTAGCCTCCGCGCGGCCTACCCCCCCGAAGCTGACCGTTAGACGGGCCGCGAGGACGTCGTTCCAGGCGATCCCGAGAAGTCCCGCCTTGGGGTTGTCGACGGCGATGCCGGAGTCGTCGACGGCCGCGAGCACCCCCTCCACGACCCCTTCGCTGTTCTCCCCGAAGCGGTAGCGGACGTTGACCATCTTGCCCGCGAAGCGCTCGTATTCCCAGCGCTCCCGGAGTGGCCGCTCGGCGCCCGGAGAGCTCACCTCGAGGATGTGGTTGCCGGTCACCAGCTCGGACTGGTCGAGGATCGGGCCGGCGATCTTGGCGACCTGCTCGCAGTCCTCGATCGAGACCCCGGTCGGCTTGTCGATCGAGATCCGCAGCGTCCGGCCGCCGGCGCCGAGCTGCTCGACCGCATAGGTCTCGTAGCCGAGGTGGGCGAGCGTCGGCTCGAGGAGCTCGCGGATCTGTCGTATTGGCCAGGCCGGCATGGGAGGGGAATCTGGTGCAGCTAGCGGACGGGCTGCAGCCTCCGCCAGACGACCAGCAGGGGTGAGGCGTTGAAGATCGAGCTGTAGGTCCCCGAGATGATCCCGATCAGCAGGGCGAGCACGAAGCCCTTGAGCGTTTCGCCGCCGAAGAGGAAGAGCGAGAGGAGGACCAGGACGACGGTGAAGCTGGTGATGATCGACCGCGCCGCCGATTGCATGATCGACAGGTTCACGACCTGCTCGAAGCTCAGCCGCTGGGACACGATCATGTTCTCCCGGATCCGGTCGAAGATGACGATCGTGTCGTGGACCGAGAAGCCGATCACGGTCAGCACGGCGGTCAGGAAGAGGCTGTCGACCTGGCCCAGCTGCGAGCCGTGCCAGCCGAGGAAGGGGATCCCCTTGCCGAGGATCGAGAAAACCCCGCAGACCAGGAACACGTCATGAAGGAGAGCGAGCAGCGCCGAGCCGCCGAACTGGATGCCGGAGCGGAATCCACCCTGGACCTTGCGGAAGCGGAAGGCGAGGTAGAGCAGGATCAGGCTGGAGGCAGCCAGGATGGCGATGATCGCGCGCTGGATGATCTCGGCGGCGATCGTCGGGCCGACGTTGGAGACCGATAGCTGGTTCTGGTCGATGGGACCGAGCTTGGCCGCCAGCGCGTTCTCGAACTGGGCCTGGTGCTGAGGGTCGATGGAGCCGGTCCGGATCAGGAAGGAGCCGTTGGCGGTCTGCTGCACGACTCCGTTCACGCCCTGCGCGCTGGCCGCGCTTTGGACCTCGGCCAGGGTCGGGTTGTTGCCGAACTTGAGAAGGAACTGGGTGCCGCCCTGGAAGTCGATGCCGAGCAGAAAGCCCTGGGTGGCCATCGAGATGATGCCCGGGATGATGATCAGGAGCGAGAGCAGGAAGAACCAGTTCCGCGCACCGACGACGTCGAGGCTGCGCGTTCGGGCAGGGACTGCCGGCGCGGGCTGGACCGTCTCGGTCGCCGAAGGAGCCACTGAGCCGCCGGCGCCGGCCGCCAGGAAGGCGGCGCTCTCCTCGGCGACCGCGCTTTCCTGGGCCTCGAGGTCCTGCTCAGGCAGCACGGGTGACTCCCAGCACGCGGGGGCTGCGGAAGCCGCCGCCGAAGGTCAGCACGATGGCGAGCAGGTTGTGGGTGACGATGATCGACGAGATCAGGCTGATCACGACACCGATCAGCAGGGTGAGAGCGAAGCCCTGGATCTGGGTCGGCGCGGCGAAGAGCAGGACGGCGCAGGTGATCGCGGTCGAGGTGTTGGAGTCGCGGATCGCCGGCCAGGCACGGCGCACCGCCGCGTCGACCGCGGCGCCCACCGTGCGCCCGGCGCGCATCTCCTCCTTGAAGCGTTCGAAGATCAGCACGTTCGCGTCGACCGCCATGCCGACGCTGAGGATGAAGCCGGCCAGGCCGGCCAGCGTCATCGTCACCGGGATGGTTTTGAAGATGGCGAGCACGATCCCCGCGTAGACGAGCAGGGCGAGGCTGGCCAGCAGGCCGGGAAGCCGGTAGTAGGTGATCATGAAGATGATCACGATCACCAGGCCGACCAGGCCGGCGGCAATCGACCGCTTCACCGAGTCGGCGCCCAGGCTCGCGCCCACGTCGGTCGAGGAGAGCACCTTCACGTTGGCCGGCAGTGCCCCGGAGCTGATCTCGACGGCAAGGTCGTGTGCCGAGGTTGCGTCGAAGTTGCCGGTGATGGTCGCGGTGCCGCCGGCGATCGGCTGGAGGATATTCGGGTTGGTCAGCAGCTTCCCGCCCGGGACCGACGGGGGGTTGGCGATGGTTGTCTCGACCTGGTCCCAGTTGGCGATGTCGGCGTCGGTGAGGTCTTCGAAGATGGCGATCTTGCGGGTCGGGCAGGTGACCCCATCACCCGGGCAGGCCGCGACGGCATCGGTCGTCAGCTTGCTGAACTGGGTCGCGCCGTCGCCGTTGAAGGTCAGCGTGACCGCGTACTGCAGGCCGTTGCTGTCGAGGCCGGATACCGCGCTCACGACCTGGTCGCTGCCGAGCCCCGACTTCTTCGGTTTGTAGCCCGTCTCGGCCTGTCCGACCGCGATCGCCTTGGCGTCCGGCACCCAGGTGACGAAGTCGAGGTGGGCGGTCTTGCCGATGACCTCCTGTGCCCGGGCGGCGGAGACGCCGGCGAGCTCGACGACGACCCGGTCGGTGCCTTCCGGTTGGACCAGCGGCTCGTTCACGCCGAGGCTGTTGAGCCGCCGCTGGAAGACCTGGACCGCGGTCGCCTGGACGTCGGCCTTGGTCCGGCCGGGCGGGATGTCGGTGAGCTGGAGCTCGAGGTGGCTGCCGCCCTGGACGTCGAGGCCCTTGTGGATGTAGATGCTGCCGTTGTTGAACGGCCACCAACTGAAGCTGGGCGGCATCGTCGCCGGGTCGACCGTGCCTGTCAGTGGGAGATGGTTGACCTCGCGGTAGATGTAACCGGCCGAGTCGACGAAGACCGAGAAGATGACAAGCGCTATCAGCAGGATGCGGATGGGCCAACCGAGGACGAGTTGCACGGCGGAAAAGTCTACCCACATACCACGGGGGACCTCCCGCGGCCGTTGCCTATCTCAGATCAGTCTTTGCTGCTCAGGCCCCGACGCGGGCGGCTGAAGGCCCAGGTGGCGGTAGGCGAGGGCCGTCGCCATCCGGCCCCGCGAGGTGCGCTGGATGTAGCCCTGCTGCATCAGGAAGGGCTCGTACACGTCCTCGATCGTCTCCGGCTCCTCGCTCAGGGAGGTGGCGATCGTGTCGAGGCCGACGGGGCCGCCGCCGAACTTGTGGATGATCGTCTCCAGGATCCGCCGGTCGAGCGGGTCGAGGCCCTCGGCGTCGACGCTCAGCATCGACAGCGCCCGTGTCGTGACGTCCGCGCTGGCCTTGCCGTCGGCGCGGACGTCGGCATAGTCGCGGACCCGGCGGAGCAGCCGGTTGGCGATCCGGGGCGTGCCTCGCGAGCGGCGGGCGATCTCGGAAACGGCCTCCTCCTCGATCTCCAGGTTGAGGATCCGCGCCGACCGGCGGACGATTCGCTCGAGCTCGGCGCGGGTGTAGAAGTCGAGCCGGTAAATGGCGCCGAAGCGGTCGCGCAGCGGCGCGCTGAGGAGGCCCTGTCGGGTCGTCGCGCCGACGCAGGTGAAGCGCTGGAGCGGCAGCCGGACGGCGCTCGCCCCCACCCCCTTGCCGAGCACGGTGTCGAAGGTGAAGTCCTCCAGCGCGGGGTAGAGCGATTCCTCCACGATCCGGTTAAGGCGGTGGATCTCGTCGATGAAGAAGACGTCCCGGTCGGCCATCTGCATGAGGATCGAGCCGAGGGCGCCGGCGTGGTCGATCGCGGGGCCGGAGGTCGTCTTGACCGACACCCCCAACTCATTGGCGATGATGTAGGCGAGGGTCGTCTTGCCCAGGCCCGGCGGCCCGGCGAGAAGGACGTGCTCGATCGGCTCGCCCCGCCGCTTGGCGGCCTCGATCTGGATCCCCAGCTGCTCGCGGACCTGCTCCTGGCCGACGTACTCGTCGAGGTTGCGGGGCCGCAGGCTGGTATCGAGCTGGTCGTCCTCCACCAGCGCTTCGCTGCCGACGAGTCTCGATTCGTCGGTCATCGGCCGAGCGCCTTGAGTGCCGTCGCCAGCGCCTCCTGCGGGCTGGGATCGGCCGACCAGTCGATGGAGTCGATCGCCGAGCGCGCCTCGGCGGCGCTGAAGCCGAGGTTGCGGAGCGTCGCGTCGACCTGCCGGGTGACCTCGCTGCCCGGCGCGCCGGCGGTCACCGGGATCCGGCTGAGCGAGGCCAGGGCGGCGTCCGCCTCCAGCTTCGGCTTGAGGTCGATGATCACCTTCTGGGCGGTCCGCGGCCCGACCCCGGGGGCGCGCCGGATGGGGCCGACGTCGTCGGTCAGGATCGCCCGCTTCAGGTTGTCGAGGTTGGCCGAGCTGAGGATCGCCAGGCCCACCTTCGGCCCGACCCCGTCGACCTCGATCAGCATCCGGAACATCTCCAGCTCCTCGACCGAGGCGAACCCATAGAGCGCCAGCTGGTCCTCGCGGACCTGGGTGTAGATCTGCAGCTCGGTCTCGTCGCCGAGCGACGGCATCCGGTCCCGCGCCGCCGCGGTGATGGCGACCAGGTAGCCGACCCCGTTGACGTCGAGCACGACGACCTCCGGCGTCAGCCGTTGAACGCGGCCGCGCAGGAAAGCGATCACCTTGTGGCCGCCAGGTTGATCCGCCGGCTGCGGGCGTGGCAGATCGCGATCGCGATCGCGTCGAGGGCGTGGTCGGAGCCGGCCGGCAGGCTGCGCAGTTGGGCGGTCAGCATCCGCGCCATCTGGGCCTTGTCGGCATTGCCGTAGCCGCTCACGACCAGCTTCACCTGGGACGGCTTGTACTCGTGGGAGGCGATGCCGCGCGACTCGAGCAGGGCGAGGACGACGCCGCGTGCCTGGGCTACCCCGATGACGCTGGTCCGGTTGCTGCCCATGAAGAGCTCCTCGAGCGCCGCCTCGGCCACCTCGGAGGCGTCGAGGACGGCCTCCAGCTCGCGCTGGATCTGGAGCAGCCGCAGCCCGGGGCGGACATTGGGCGCGGTCCGGATGGTCCCGCAGGCGACGACCTCACCGGGCTCGCGGAGCAGCGCGTAGCCGGTGGCCGCCAGGCCGGGGTCGATGCCTAAGAGGAGTCTGCCCAGCATTGCTCCAGCAGGCTAAACACTCGCGCTCACTCGTTCAAGGACGTCGGCTGGGATGTCGAAGTTCGCGTAGACCTGCTGGACGTCGTCGTCCTCCTCCAGCGCCTCCATCAGGCGGAGAACCCCGGCGGCCTTGTCCTCGCCGACCGGGACGGTTGACTTGGGGTGCATGGTGACCTCGGCGTTCTCGATCCGGGCGCCGGCCTGCTCGAGCGCATCGCGGACGGCCTCGAACTCGTTGGGGCCGGTCGTCACCTCGATCGAGTCGCCGTCGATCGAGATGTCCTCGGCGCCCGCCTCGATGGCGACCATGCCGAGCTCCTCGGGATCCTTGCCGGCCGCGTCGACCTCGATCACGCCCTTGCGCTCGAAGAGGTAGGCGACCGAGTTGCTCTCGCCGAGGTTGCCGCCATTCTTGACGAAGATGTGCCGCAGCGAGGCGCTGGTCCGGTTCCGGTTGTCGGTGACGCCGTCGACCAGGACCGCCACGCCGGCGGGCCCGTAACCCTCGTAGCGGAGCTCCTCGAGAGCCTCACCGGCAGCGGCGCCGGTGCCCCGATCGATGGCGTTCTTGATCTTGTCCGCGGGCATGTTCGCCTCGCGCGCCTTCTGGACCGCGAGGCGCAGCCGGAAGTTGCCGTCCGGGTTCCCGCCGCCTTCCTTGGCGGCGATCGTCACCTCGCGGGCGACCTTGGTGAAGGAGACGGCTCGCTTGGCGTCGATGATCGCCTTCTTGTGCTTGATGCCGGCCCACTTCGAATGGCCGGACATTAGAGCGTCACTCCGAACATGCTTTCGATGATTTTACTTGAGCCTGATGCGAACAAAGTTGCGTTTTCCGCCCTTCACGACGTCGCCATCGGACAGGTCCTCGTCAGCAGCGACCCTCTCTCCGTTGACACTCACGCCACCCTGCTCGATCAGCCGGCGGGCCTTGCTGGCGCTGTCCACGACGCCGGCCTCGATCAGCGTGGTGATCAGGTTGGGCCGGCTCGGAGTGAGGTCGGGGATCTCTGTCGGCTGCTCACCGCGGCGAAAGCGCCGCTCCCACTCTGCCTCCGCTTCCGCCGCGGCATGCGGGCCGTGGAGGCGTTCGACGAGGCCGCGGGCGACGGCCGCCTTGGCGTCGCGCGGATCTTCGGGAAGGTCCTCGCGCTGGAGGAGAAGCCTGGCGTAGCGCGGCGTCATCCCGTCGGGGATCGACATCACCTTCCCGTAGACCTCGTCCGGCGGCTCGGTGATACCGATGTAGTTGCCGAGCGACTTGCTCATCTTGTTGACGCCGTCGAGGCCTTCCAGGAGGGGGAAGACGGCGACGTCCTGGGGCGTCTTGTCGTAGGCCCGCATGATGTCCCGCCCGTAGAGCAGGTTGAAGAGCTGGTCGGTCCCGCCGATCTCCAGGTCGGCGTCGACGGCGACCGAGTCGTAGGCCTGGCTGAACGGGTAGAGGATCTCGTGGGCCCCGATCGGGTGGCCTTCCTTGAGGCGCTTGGCGAAGTCCTCCCGCTGGAGCACCGACTGCAGGGTCTGCCTGCCGAGCAGCCGCAGGACGTCGGCCGCCGTCATCGCGCCGAGCCACTCCGAGTTCCGGCGCACCTCGGTATGGCGCGGGTCGAGGACGCGGAAGGCCTGGCTGAAGTAGGTCTCGGCGTTCGCCTCCACCTGCTCCCGGCTCAACACCGGCCGCGTCTCCGACCGGCCGCTCGGGTCGCCGATCTGGGCGGTGTAGTCGCCGATGATGAGGACCGCGGTATGGCCCTCGTCCTGGAACATCCGGAGGACGTCGAGGACGACCAGGTGCCCGACGTGGATGTCGGGAGCGGTGGGGTCCATGCCGAGCTTGACCCGGAGCTTCTCCCCCGCCTCCAGGCGGCGGCGCAGGTTCGTCTCGTCGTGGATCTCGACCGCGCGCTCCTGCAGCCGGTTCCAGATGTCGTTAATGCTGGAGCCGGGCCTCTTGGTTGTTGAAGTAGGTCTCCGGGTCGGTGGGGATCACCGGGAGGAAGATCAGCGTGGAGATCTTCCCCAGGGAGCCGACCAGCGCCGGACCGAGCACCGACTTGCTGATGGCGTCGTGGATCTGGATCTGGGCGCCGTCGGGTGATCCCTGCACCGGCTGCGAGGCGCTGAGCAGGAGGCTGAGCGC
>DATCPJ010000306.1:0-6803 GCA_036570145.1 Candidatus Dormiibacterota bacterium | reverse complement strand
GCGGGAGGACAGCGAACTTGCCGACGAGGTGGCGGTAGCGATCGTCGTCCGGGTGGACCGCGACGCCGGTGTCGGCCAGCATCGTCTCCGGCCGAACGGTGGCGATGGTGACGGTCTCGTCGGTCCCTTCGACCGGGTAGGAGATGTAGTAGAGCGCGTCCTCGTGGGTCTGCCAGTCGACCTCCAGGTCGGAGATCGCCGACAGGCAGCGTGGGCACCAGTTCACAATCCGCGGACCGCGGTACAGCCAGCCCTTCTCGTAGTAGAGGACGAAGGCTGTCCGCACCGCCCGCACGTAGAGCGGGTCCATCGTGAAGCGCAGCCGCGTCATGTCCAATGACGCGCCGAGCACCCGGAACTGGGTGACGATCGTCGCGCCGACGCTCCGGTACCACTCGTCGACGATCTCGTCGAACGCGTCGCGTCCGATCTCCTCCTTCGTCAGCCCCTCCCTGGCCAGCTGCTTCTCGATGACGTTCTGGGTGGCGATCGCGGCGTGGTCGGTGCCGGGCAGCCAGAGCACCTCGTAGCCGGTCATCCGCCGGTAGCGAGCCCAGACGTCCTGCAGCGTGCTGTTGACGGCGTGGCCCAGGTGCAGCTCGCCGGTCACGTTGGGCGGCGGCAGAGCGATCGAGTACTTCGGCTTCCGGCTGCCGGCGTCGGCGGCGAACAGGCGCGCCTCCTCCCAGCGCGCGGCCCGGCCGGGCTCGATGGCCCTGGGGTCGTAGGAGGTCGGTATCGGTTCGGTCATTTGGGGCGCGCGTCTACCTCATGGAACGGGGAAGGGAAAGCGCCGGCGAGACCCGCGACTAGCGGGCGCGCGCCGGCTGGGGTACGGATACGCGGCGTACGGCCAGTCGGCACATCGTGCTCCGCATTGTACCGCCGCGAGGTGGGCTCTCTTCTCCCGCCGGGGTCGAAGCCGCCGAAAGGTAGGATTCGGCTGGTGACGCCCGAAGACCTGCGGGGGCTGGTCCCCGCGGCCCGGGATTCCGCCTACCTCAACACCGCCACCTACGGGCCCGCGGCCCGACCGACGGTGGCCGCGATGACCGAGTTCCTCGATGGCTGGTCCCGCGGCTCTGTCCGCTTCGAGGTCTGGGAGGACGTGGGCGAGGAATGCCGCGTGCTGTTCGCGAAGCTGCTCGGTGCTCCCCCGGAGGACATCGCGATCCAGCCCTACGTCAGCACGGCGGCAGGCGCGATCGCGGTCCAGCTTCAGCCGGGCGACCGTGTGGTCGTCAACGAGATGGAGTTCGCCAGCAACATCTGGCCCTGGCTCTACCAGCGCGAGCGGGGCGTCGATGTCGCCGTCGTCCCCGCCCGCGACGGACGCTGCGAGCTCGCCGACTACGAGGCGGCCATCGGCGATCGGGTGGCGATCGTGGCGGTCAGCGCCTTCCAGAGCGCGAACGGCTGGCGGGCACCCCTTCGGGCGCTCGCCGACCGCGCCCACGCCGCCGGCGGGATGCTTTTCGTCGACGCCTGCCAGGGCGCCGGCGGCATCCGGCTCGACCCCGGGCGGGACGGCTTCGACATGCTGGTGGCGGACTCCTACAAGTGGCTGATGGGGCCCCGCGGAGCGGGCTACATGTACCTCTCCCCCGCCGCCCGCGAGCGATTCCGGCCGGTCGCCATGGGCTGGCGTTCCGCCCGCCACCCGCAGGAGACGTACTACGGGGTGGAGATGGACCTGTCCGAGACCGCTTCGCGGTTCGACTCCTCGTTGAGCTGGATCTCGATGGTCGGCGACCGCGAGTCGCTCCGGCTCTTGAACGCGGTCGGCATCGAGACGATCGAAGCACACAACCTCGGCCTCGCCCATCGCTTCCGGGCCGGCATCGAGGAGCTGGCGATCGAAACCGACCGGTTTCCCGAGGCGGAGCAGTCGCCGGTGGTGGCGCTGGCGCTCCGCGACCCTGACGCTTCGATCGCCCGGCTCACGGCCGCCGGCGTGATCGCGGCTCGGCGCGCGAATGGCGTCAGGCTCAGCTTCCATGTCTTCAACGACGTGTCGGACGTCGACCGCGCCCTGGAGGCGCTCGCCGGAACCTGAAAAGTCAGCGCGACAGCAATAAAAGAGCTACCGATTTTGCGCTGGGCGTCGTAACCTCCCGTTTGGCTCATGGGTGACGTCGGCCCGACCAAGATCGTCGAGGACAACCGCAGGTGGCGGCTGCGGCGCCTTGACGACCTCCTGGAGGCGCTCGAGACCTGCAACGAGCACGACATCTCGTCTCCGCCGAGGCCGATCCTGGAGGGGCTCATCGCGGCCGGCATGGATCCCAAGCCGACCGACACGACGACCGAGCTGATCGAGCTCGTCCTCGATCGCCAGGCCGAGTTCCTGATCAAGATCCCGCTCGAGAGGCGCCGTTCGCCCCGGCGGCGGGGCAAGGTCGACATCGACGCCTGGCTGCGCGAGGGCCGCAGAGCGGATTAGACGGCCTGCCCGTCGGCGGGCACCAGGATGCCCTCGACCCAGACGTGGCGCGTAGGCCGGGTTTATCCCGGCTGAGTGAGTTGTTTTGAATCGACGCGACGCGTCGCGCCGCGAGGGGGGTTTTTGGAAAGGGGGGCCGCCCCCTTTGCCCCTTAGGCGGGCTGCTCCGCCGCCTCCGGGCGGCGCACCGATCGCAGGCGCTCCATCTCGCCGACCTGGTCGCGCTCGCCCAGCCGCCGCTCGAAGAGGAGCTTCAGGAAGATGGCGCAGACGACCGGGTCGAAGTGGGTCCCGATCCCCTGCCGGAGCTCGTCGACCGCCTGAGCGGTTGAGAGCGCCCGGCGGTAAGGCCGGTTGGTCGTCATCGCGACGTACGCGTCGACGACGGCGATGATCCGGGCGCCGATCGGGATCTCATCCCCGCCGAGCCCGTTCGGGTAGCCGGACCCGTCCCAGCGCTCCTGGTGGGCGAGGACGATTCCCGCGCCTTCGCTGAACTGCGAGTAGCTGGCCAGGATCCGGGCCCCGATCGCCGGGTGCTTCTTCATCAGCTCGTACTCCTCCGGCGAGAGAGGCCCCGGCTTGTTCAGCTCGCCGTCGGCGATGCCGATCTTCCCGATGTCGTGCAGGTAGGCGGCGCGCACGATGGTCTCCACCTTCTGCGGGTCGGACACCAGCCGCTCCGCGACCAGCCGGCTGTACTCGGCGACCAGGAGGGAGTGGTTGTAGGTGTAGCGGTCGCGTTCGTCGACGACGTCGACGATCGTCTGGAGCGCCTGGACCGTCTCCACGTTGAGCCGCCCGGCAAGCTCGAAAACCTTGTAGATGATCACGCCGAGGCTGACCAGGATGATCGTCAGCCGCGGCGCGTACATCCAAACGTAGGCCGTCAGGACGCCGAAGAGGAGCAGCCCGACCAGGTCCATGTAGGCCGAGTACATGTTGGCGCGGAGCACGTGGAGCACCGGCTGCCGCTTCATGAGCGAGACCATCAGCGCGGGCGGGGCGGTGCTGAAGAAGTAATAGGCGCCGACGACCGCGGCGACCGCGGCGACGTCCTGCCAGGAGTCGAGCGCGATCGCGTGCCGGTCGAGGGAGAGGTAGACGAACTGGGCGACGAACACGGTGGTCGCGTCGGAGGCCGCGTTGACAGCGGTGCGGTCCCACGACTTGTGTCGGAGGAGATCCGCGGCGACGCTGGGGACGATCGCGATCAGGACGGGGACGGGTCCGGGAAAGACGATCGCGGCGGCGACCAGGACCGCGCCGCCGACCGTGAACTCGAGGTCACGGAGCTTGATCGGGAAGAGGTCGGCGAGCAGCTTGCAGACCATGAAGAGGACGGGGCCGAACCAACTCCAGGAAAGCCGCAGCTGGCCGTAATCCACCGCTACGAGCACCCAGGCCACGATCGCCAGGCCCAGGCTGGCCCGGGCCCAGAAGACGACCTGGCCGGCCACCGGCCGGCCGCCGTGGCGCGCGCTGTCGCTCATCTCAGGAGGCGCCCGACTCGGACCGTGCGGGGGAGTTGACGACGCTCATCCGCATCCTGTCGCCGAACACCGCGTAGCGGCTCTTGCCCTCCCCCTTGGCGGTGTACATGGCGAGGTCGGCGCGGCGGAGGAAGTCGGCCACGTCGATCTTGCCGGGAGCGATGCGCGCGATGCCGATGGTGGCGTGGGCCCACACCACCTCGCCGGCGATGTCGAAGGGGGTGTTCAGCGAATCGAGGATCCGCTTGGCGACCGCCGTCGCCTCGGACTCCTCCGCGACGTCCTCCATCAGGACGGCGAACTCATCCCCGCCGAGGCGGGCCACCGTGTCGTCGGGCCGCACCGTGACACTCATCCGGTCCGCCACCTGGACCAGCAGCGCGTCACCGGCGGCGTGGCCGAGGCTGTCGTTGACGGTCTTGAAGTCGTCGAGGTCGATGTACATGACGGCGACCGTGAGGCCCGGCTCGACGCGGCGGCCGAGCGCGTGGCGCACGCGGTCGTTGAAGAGGACGCGGTTGGCGAGCTTGGTGAGGGGATCGTGGAGCGCCTGGTGCTCGAGCTCGGCGTGCTCGGTCCGCATCCCCGCCAGCGTCTGTTCGAGACGGCCGTTCTCGAGCGAGAAGCTGACCTGGGCCGAGAGCGTCTCGAAGAGGCGCCGATCCTTGTCGTTGAAGGTGCGCACGTCGCCCCGCCGGTTGGCGACCATGATGGTGCCGATCACGCGCCGCTCGCCGACCAGCTGGGTGACCATCGCGTCGCGGATGCCGAGGGCGCTCAGACGGGCGGGGAGCTGAACGTCGGAGCGGGCATGAAAGAACATCGTGCCGCGGGTTTCGGGGGGCAGAGCCGCCAGTGCCTGCTGCATCGGGTCGACCGCCATGTCGAGCAGGGTCACCCTGTCGTCACCGGGGCCGACGCGGCTGCACACGGCCCGCTCGTCCGCTCCGGTCGTGAGCAGGATGATCTCGGCGACCTCGGCGCGGAACATCGTCCGGACGTGCTCGAGCAGCTGCATGACGGCTGTCTCCAGGCTGCCGGCGCGCTGGAGCATGCGGTTCGCCTCGTAGAGGAGCTCGATCGTCTCCTGCCTCCCCTGCTCACCGATGTAGGCGCGGTAGGCGAGGAAGAGCATCGCAGCCGGGATCAGCAGCAGCCAGACGCCGTTGGTGTCCCTGCCGATCACGGTCGCACCGAGGAGGGCGACGCTGCCCGAGGTGAACCCGCTGGCGACGGCGAGCGAGACGGCCCTGACGATCGACGCCGTCTTCGGGCGGCCCTCGGTCAGGGCGATGACCGTCTGCACGACGAGGCAGCCCAGGGTGTCGACGACCGCGATCGCGGCGAGCCCGCCGACCCAGCCGTAGATGCCGATCACGGTGTGCGGGCCTACCACCCAATGGAAGATGACCTGCGCGACCGCCGCCTCCAGGCTCAGCTTGCCGATGTTGAAGACGAGCTTCAGGGGCGGCTGCCGGCGGTGGAAGGCAAGGGCGACCGCCGCACCGAGGGCCTGCGCCAGGACCATGCCGAAAGGCGAGGTGAAGTACAGCCCGGCGATGAGCGGCAGCTCATTCAGGGAGAAGGTGTTGGCCTCCTGCCGGATCTGGACGTGGACGACGGCGATCTCGCTGACGAAGAAGAGGACGGCCAGCGCCCACCAGGGCACGAAGGGCTGGTTCGGAGCGGGCAGGCTTACGACGATCCCGAAGAGGAGAACCGCCGCAGCGGCGATGAGCGCCGCGTTCAGCACCCAGACCCGCCGCACGACTCGGCTCATGGTCCGGATCTCGACCTAATGTCGGTAATCGGGAAGGATCAATCCGTTCTCAGTCACTTCCTCAACTCCAGCTGTAGTTGGACCAGATGTCGCCGCTCCAGGTGGTGCCGGACCAGGTCGTCCCCGACCAGGTGGTGCCCGACCATGTCGTCCCCGACCAGGTGGTGCCCGACCACGTCGTCCCCGACCAGGTGGTGCCCGACCATGTCGTCCCCGACCAGGTGGTCCCCGACCAGGTGGTGCCGTTCCAGCCGCCCTCCGACCAGCCCTGCCCATTTGCCGACTGCGCCGCGTGCTGGCTGCTGGAGAAGGGGTGCCCGAAGATGTCCTGCTCTCCCGTCAGCTGGGCACCGCCGATGCTGACGTGGCCGGTGCCGCGGGACTTCTCGAGGGAGCCGGTACCGACCGAAGGCCAGAAGCCCTGCCAACCGCTGGGGACTGAGAGCGCCTCGTCCACGCCGGCGGCGACCTGGAGGAACCCGGCACCCTGGGCCTGGACGGCCACGTTGGGGAGCGCGGCTGCCGTCTGGGCGAGGATGGCCTTGACCTGGCCGGGCTTGAGCGAGGGCCGCTTCTGCAGGATCAGCGCGACTGCGCCGCTGGTCAGTGCCGCAGCCTCGGAAGTTCCGCTGCCGCGGAAGAAGCGGTCGCCGAAGGCGGCCGACGGGAAGTTCTGGTCAATGTAAGAGCCGGGGACACGGAGCCCCTGGAGGTGGCTGCCGGGCGCTATCAGGTCGGGGTTGCGGATGCCGTTGCCGAGGCTCGAGAAGGCGGCGACGAGAAGGTTGTTGAGCGAGTAGGTGCCGCTTGAGCCGGCGCCGCCGACGGCGATCACAAAGGGATCCGAGGCGGGATCGTCGAGGTGGCCGTTGGCGGCGCCGTCGTTACCGGCGGCGGCAACCACCACGATGCCCGATCGCCAGGCGACCTCAGCCGCGTACGCCAGCGGGTCCACCTGGTAACTCTGTGCACTGTTGGTGCCGATCGAGAGATTGAGGACACGGATGTTCAGCCCGTTGTCGTGGCGGTGCTCGACGACCCAGTCGATCCCGGCGATGACCTGGGAGACGTCCACCGTCCCATTGTC
>DATCPJ010000305.1:0-7420 GCA_036570145.1 Candidatus Dormiibacterota bacterium | reverse complement strand
GGCTTGAGCTCCTCGGTCCGATCGTGGATGACTACCTTCATCGAGACCTCCGGTGGCTCAGCAGGAGAACCGGCATTCCTGCCCCTGAGTGTAGGCGGACGGCTCGGTCTTTCCCAAGCCTCGCGCGGGACCGCCGACCTGCGTGGCGCCAAGGCCGGGTTCACCCCGGCCGTCTGAGTTGTCTCGATCGACGCCCTAGCGCCGCGCCGCTAGGGGGGTTCCGGAAGGGGGGGCCCGCCCCCCCTTGCCCCACTATCGAGGCGCCATCATCCGGGGGTCGGGAAAGAGGACCTGGATCTCGGCCGGCAGCTGGAGGCCCATCGTGAACATGCGGTCGAGGATCTTCGGCCGGATGCCGGTGGGCTTGAAGTGGCCGATGATCTTGCCGTCCGGTCCGGCACCCTGCGACTCGAACACGAAGATCTCCTGCATCGTGATCGTCTCGCCCTCCATGCCGGTGACCTCGGTGATCGAGGTGACGCGGCGGGAGCCGTCGCGGAGCCGGCTGAGCTGGCAGAAGATGTTGATGGCACCGGCCACCTGCTGGCGGATCGCCTTCACGGGTAGGTCGATGCCCGACATCAGGACCAGCGTCTCGAGGCGGGCCAGGGCGTCGCGCGGAGTGTTGGCATGGATGGTGGTCATCGAGCCGTCGTGGCCGGTGTTCATGGCCTGGAGCATGTCGAGCGCCTCGCCGCCGCGGCACTCGCCCACGACAATCCGCTCGGGCCGCATCCGGAGGCTGTTGATGACGAGGCGCTGGATGGTGACCTCGCCTTCGCCGTTGATGTCCTTGGGTCGGGTCTCCATCCGGCAGACGTGCTCCTGGTGGAGCTGCAGCTCGGCCGCGTCCTCGATCGTGACGATCCGGTCCTCGGCCGGGATGAAGCCGGAGAGGACGTTCAGGAAGGTCGTCTTGCCGGTGCCGGTGCCGCCCGAGACGACGATGTTCGCCCGCGCCATCACGGCGGCCTTCATGAACCCGAAGCCGCCCTCGGTGCAGCTTCCGAAGCGGATCAGGTCCTCGACCTGGAACGGGTCCTTGGCGAACTTGCGGATCGTCAGCAGCGGGCCGTCGATCGCGAGCGGGCGGATCACGGCGTTGACGCGGGAGCCGTCGGCCAAACGGGCGTCGGCCAGCGGGGTGCGCTCGTCGATCCGGCGGCCGACCGACCGCACGATGAACTGGATCACGTTCAGGAGCTGGTCCTCGTCCTGGAACTTGATCCCGGTGAGGACGACCTTGCCTGCCATTTCAACGTAGACGTGGTCGATCCCGTTGACCATGACCTCGGTCACGCGGTCGTCCTCGATGACCGGCTGGATCGGCCCCAGCTGGGCGTAATACTCCTGAAGGTCGATACCGGGGATGCGAACTGCCATTGAACCCTCCTGGGATTAGTGCGGGGTCACTATAACTTGACTCTCGCGACCGTGAACCCGATCACGGCACCCGCACCGGCGGCCTTCAACGCGCCGGCGCACGCCTCGAGGGTGGCGCCGGTCGTTGCCACGTCGTCAACCAGTAACAACGATCGACGGGCCAGTTCCTTTCCCTCCCACCGAAATGCGCCCGCCACATTCGCCTGCCGGCGAAGGCGGTCGAGCCCCACCTGGGCCGGCGTGTCGCGCAGCCGGACGAGCCCGGCGAGGGCCGGCAGGCCGCACAGACGTGCCAGCTCGCGGCCGAGCAGCTCGGCCTGGTTGTAGCCGCGCCGGCGGCGGCGCCGCTCGTGGAGCGGCACCCAGGTGACCGCCTCCGCGGCCAGCCCGTCGACCACCAGCCGTTCCGCGAGGAGCAGCGCCAGCGGGCCCGCCAGGGGCCTGCGGCCCTCGTACTTGAAGCGGTGGAGCGCCTTCTCGAGAGGTCCTTCGTAGGCTGCAGCCGAGCGGAGGCGGGTCAGCCGCCGGATCCGGGCGCGACAGCCACAGCTCGAACGGGTGTGCTCCACCTCGGCCCCGCAGCGGCCACAGATCGGCTCCTCGAGGCGCCGGGTCCGCCGGCGGCAGCTATCGCAGTAGAGGGAGCCAAGCCGGCCACAGCCGCCGCAGCGCGGCGGAAGCAGCAGATCGAGAAGCCTGTTGAACACAATCCGACGCTACGGCCCGCACGCAAGGCTGCCCGTTAAGCGCGGCGCGTAGGCCGGGTGAACTCCAGCTGCTCTCCCCTGGGCAGGTCGTAGGGTTCCAGGGAGCCCGCCGGCAGCTCGACGACCTTATGGGCACCCCAGACCAGCCAGACGACGCCGTACCAGGGCGGCACCCGGCGGTAGACGCGCTTGACCCGGTCGAGGCGGTCGAGGAAGAGGGCGTCGATCGGAAAGCGCATGAAGAGCATGTGGATCCCGTTGCAGGGGTCGATGAGCATCCCATGGCCCTCGGGGAGCGAGCGCCTGAACATCAGGCCCAGCCCGCGCCCGATGAAGGTGCGCGGCTTCTCCAGCGTTTCGGCGAGGATCGCGCCCGACGCGACGTGAATGAGCTGGAGGTCGACCTTCGCCATGTCGGAGCGAAATCGTACCCTCGTAACGCGAATGCCGGATTTCGACAGCGGAGGAGTCCGCCTGCACTACTACCTGGAGGGCCCCGAGGACGGGGCGCCGACGCTTCTCGTGCACGGCTTCTGCAGCAACTTCCAGGTCAATTGGGTGGGCTCGCGCTGGGTCGAGACCCTCTCGCGGGCCGGCCGGCGGGTGATCGGGCTCGACAACCGCGGACACGGTCGAAGCGAGAAGCCGCACGACCCGGAGGCCTACGGCGGGCAGATGGTGGAGGATGTCGCCAACCTGCTCGATCATCTCGACCTGGAGCAGGTCCACTACGTCGGCTACTCGATGGGCAGCCAGATCGGGCTTCGCCTGCTCGTCGCCCACCCCGAACGGGTGAAGCGCGCGGTCGCCGGCGGCATCGGCATGAACCTCACCACCCCCTGGAGAGCCGGCGAGGCGATCGCACGAAGGCTGCGTGGCGATGCGACCGAGCAGAGCCCGCCGGCGGTCATGTTCCACAACTTCGCGGTGGCGGTGCCGGGGAACGACCTGGAGGCGCTGGCGTGCTGCATCACCGGCCGCAGCACGCCCCTGACCGAGGAGCAGCTGGCGGCAATCCAGACGCCAGTCCTGGTCGCCGTCGGGGGCGCGGACCCGATCGTCAGCGACCCACGCCGGCTGGCCGAGCTCCTGCCACACGGGGACTACTTCGAGGTGCCGGGCCGCGACCACGCAACCGCGGTCCCCTCGCGGGCGATCAAGGAAAGGGCGATCGAGTTCCTGGAGGGCTGACTGATTGATCACCCTCCGCACTTCGTGGAGACGATCTCTCTCTCAATGGACGCCGGGAACGCGCAGGGCTAGTTGTGGAGCACGTAGGCGATTCAGTTAAGCGGCTCTGTCACCGCTCGAAGCAAGAGTCCCCCTCTCCACGGAGTGGGGAGGGCCGGGGTGGGGACAGCCAACGGCCTTTGAACTCGTAGGGAAGCGCGCGGCCACTGGCCGCTAACAATCGAGAAGCAGTGGCCATGGGAGTTGTGTCTCCCCACCCTGCCCTCCCCACTTCGTGGAGAGGGTGAGACGACGAACTTCGTGGAGAGGGTGAGAGGCCGAAGCTAGTCGCCGCGGCGCAGGAAGCGCACCTTCCGTCGGCGCCGCTGCTGCACCTTCTCATCCTTCCCGATGATGCTGATCGAACCGTCCGGCTCGAGCACCGCCAGCTTCACATCGGCAAGGTCGGCGAGACCGTGCTCGCGCATCGCCATCTCGATCTCGTCCAGGTTGATGCCCTCCTTTCTTACCGCCCACTCGAGGGGCTTTCCGTCCTTGAGGAGGACCGTCGGCGGCGGGGTCAACAGCCGGTGCAGGGCAGGGATGTCGTCGAGCCTGCCGACGAACCAGTTCGCCGTGAGCAGCGAGAGGACGATGATCACCCCGCCGAAAAGGGATGCGTCGGGGCCCGTCATCGCCGGCTGGACGGCGTTGGCGACCAGCAGCACGAAGACGAGGTCGAAGAGCGTGAACTGGCCCACCTCGCGCTTGCCGAACACGCGCAGCCCGAGCAGCAGCACGAAGTAGATGCCGACCGAGCGGATGACGAGCTCGTACCAGGGGATCCCGAGGTGGAATAGTCCGCCCACCTAACGGAGACTAGCCGAAATCAGCCCCCGTTCTTCACCTTGAGGATGATCAGCACGGCGGGGCCGAGCAGGATCAGCCAGAGCGTCGGGAAGATACAGCCGACCATCGGCAGCATCATCTTCAGCGAGGCCTGCGCGGCAAGCTCCTCCGCCCTCTGACGGCGCTTCCGTCGCATCTCCTCCGACTGGAGGCGGAGGATCTTGGCGAGGCCGACACCCATCTGCTCGGATTGGATCACCGCCTGGGTGAAGTTGTGGAGGTCCTCGACCCCGCAGCGGCGGCCCATCTCGTCGAGCGCCTCCAGCCGCGGCCGGCCCAGTCGGACCTCCTGGAGGACGGTCTTGAACTCGTCGGCGAGCGCGTTGTCGAACTTCTCGGTGACGCGCTGGATCGCCGCGTCAAAGCCGAGGCCAGCCTCGACCGCGATCGTAAGCAGGTCCATCACGTCGGGGAGTCCGAGCTGGATCTCCTTGCGGCGCGCGCGGACCTTGCTGTCGATGTAGTAGGTCGGGAAAAAGAAGCCGAGTACGAAGCCCACCAGGGCCGAGAGCACCAGGCCCACCACGCTGTGGAAGAGCAGCCCGACCAGCAGCCCGATAACGAACAAGGCGATGCCGAGGCCGTAGCGGAGCGCCTGGAAGTCGGCCGGTGACAGGTTGCCCGGTCGGCCGGCCAGGTTCAGCTTGTTCTGCATGTCCTGCCGCTGCTTCTCGGGGGTGTTCTGCGCGAGGTACTTGCCGAGGCGGTCGATGGCAGGCCGGATGAAGCGCTCCTCGAACGGCTTCTGGAGCTCGACCTCGTCGAGGGTGAGGGGCTTCTGACCGCTGAATGCCGCGAGGCGGTCCTGGACCATGTCGCCGGAAACGGCCGAGCCACGGGTCGTGTACATCCCCCAGAAGACGAGGAAGATGCCGATTCCCGCGAGGCCCGCCAGTAGAAGGGTTTGGCCTGACATTTCTTTCCTTAGACCTCGATCGCCGTGACTTTGCCCATCACAAAGTTCCCGATCAGGATCATCACGATCGCGATGATGATGATGATCCAGCCGACGGGCTGCTCGGTCATCGGCTTGAAGTAGGTCGGGGTCGCGAAGTACATGAAGACAGCGAGCACGATCGGCAGGCTCGTGATGAGCTGGCCCGAGGAGCGTGCGGAGGCGGTCAGGGTCGAGATCTGACCCTTGATGCGGACCCGCTCGCGGATCGTGAAGGCGATGTTGTCGAGGATCTCGGCCAGGTTGCCGCCGACCGTGCGGTGGATGGCGACCGCGGTCACCATCAGGTCCAGGTCGTCGGATTCGATCCGCTTGACCATATGGCTGAGCGATTCCTCGACCGACCCGCCCAGGTTCATCTCGCGGACGCAGCGGGCGAACTCCTCGGCGATCGGCGGGCTCGCGTTCTTGGACACGGTGTCGATCGCCTGAGCGAAGGAATAGCCGGCCTTGAGGGCGTTGGAGAGGAGCAGCAGGGTGTCACCGAGCTGGTTGTTGAAGGCCTTCAGGCGCCGGCGCTGCCGGAACTTCACGTAGAAGCCCGGTATGAAGTAGCCGACGATTCCCATGATCAGCGCCTGGGCGATGCCGTAGATCCCGCCGAAGCGGATGAAGCCGATCAGGAAGAGCAGCACGGTGAGGCCGATCTGGATGCCGAGGTACTCGGAGGTTCGCAGCTTGAGGTCGGCCTTTGCGAGCTGGTCCTGCAGCGATGGCTTTCCCTTCTTGATGTCGCCCTGGCCGATCCGGTCGGCCGCCGGCTGGAAGATCCGCGCCAGCCGCTCCCGGAAGTTGGCGGGCGGAGCCTCGAGCCCGGCTGCGGCAGCCCCACCCGGGTCGACGACGCCGTACTCGGCCAGCCGCGTCTGGAGGTCGGCGCTCGCCCTTCGCCTCTGGGAGAGGCCGTAGAAGATCGCCATCACGCCCAGGGCCGCGATGAACGCGATTAGGTAGACGGTATAGGGCATCTAGTTGAGTACCTCCAGTCGCGGGATCAATAGAGCTCCTCGTAGGGAGGCTCGGGGATTGGCACGAAGAGCTCGTCGGGCAGCTCCTCGCCGCCCGCCTTGATGTGGTCGAGTCGCATGGGCTTGATGCCCGTGGCGGTGTGGTAGCCGACCGCCTTGCCGTCCTTGAGGCCGATCTGGTTGTAGACGAAGATCTCCTGGAACTGGATGTCCCCGTTCTCGATCCCGGTGATCTCGGCGATGCTGACGACCTTGCGCGGACCGCCCCGGAGGCGCTGCTGCTGGATGATGATGTGGACGGCGGCGGCCACCTGCTCGCGGATCGCCCGTGAGGGCAGGTCGGCGCCGGCCATCAGCACCAGGGTCTCGAGACGACCCAGGCACTCGTGCGGATTGTTGGCGTGGAGGGTCGACATCGACCCGTCGTGGCCGGTGTTCATCGCCTGCAGCATGTCGAGCGCCTCGCCACCGCGGCACTCACCCACGATGATCCGGTCGGGCCGCATCCGGAGGCAGTTCTTGACGAGGTCGCGGATGGGGACTGCACCTTTCCCCTCAACGTTCGCGGGCCGCGATTCCAGCGTTATCACGTGATCCTGCTGGAGCTGCAGCTCGGCGGCGTCCTCGCAGGTGATGATGCGGTCCTCGGGCGGGATGAAGGTCGAGAGGATGTTCAGGAGCGTCGTCTTGCCGGAACCGGTGCCTCCCGAGACGAGGACGTTCAGCTTGCTGCGCACCGCCGCGCGCATGAAGCTGATCATGTGCGGCGTCGCCGACCGGAACTTGATCAGGTCGTTGGGGCCCAGCTTCTGCTTGGAGAACTTCCGGATCGTCATGCAGGGGCCCTTGAGGGCGAGCGGCGGGATGATCACGTTCACCCGGGAACCGTCCTTGAGGCTGGCGTCGGCCATCGGCGTCGACTCGTCGACACGGCGCCCGATCGAGCTCACGACGCGGTCGATGACGCGCATCAGCTGTTTGTCGCTCTCGAACGTAACGTCGGAGAGCATCGGCTGGCCCTTCTTCTCGATGTAGATCTGCTTCGGGTGGTTGATCATGATCTCGGTGATCTCTGGGTCGTTGAGGAGGATCTCGAGCGGGCCGAGCCCGAGGATGTCGTCCATCAGCGACTCGATGAGCCGCTCCCTGTCCGGCCGGGTCATCGTCATGCCCGAGGTGCGGATGTACTCCTCGGACAGCTCGACGATCTTTTCCTTGACGAACTCCCGGTCGGTGACGTCGATCTTGTTCGCGTACTGCTCGAGCAGCTTGGCGTGAACGGCCGTCTTGGCGGCCGCGAAAGCCGGCGTGACACCGGTGACGCCGGC
>DATCPJ010000304.1:0-5921 GCA_036570145.1 Candidatus Dormiibacterota bacterium | reverse complement strand
GCGCTTGAACGGCCTCGAGGTGATGCTCGCCCTGCATGACGATCCAGCGGTGGCAAACCTGAAGGTCATCGTCCTGACCGCCGACGCGATGCTCGGCGTGCGCGACGAGATGTTCGCGGCCGGCGTCGACGGCTATCTCTGTAAGCCGCTCAACATCGCGGTCCTCGTCAACGAGATGGAGGCGGTTCTCGACCAGGCGTCCGGCTCCTGGGCGACCAAGCCCGTCCTCCAAGCGATCTAGTAGCCCGCTAGCTTGAACCGAGAGGTCAGGCGACAGCGGCAGGCCTAGCCAGCGTCCGGAGCCCTATTCAACGCGACGCCCACGAAGAGCATCAAGACGCACAAAGGAGGGCTGATTTTTTTTCTTTTCCTCCGTGCGTCCTTTGTGCGCTTTGTGTCTCTGTGTTTTTCGGACCCGTTCCAGCGTCGCCTAGTATCGACAGCCCTTTACGCTAGCCGAGCTCCAGGCCGCCTCTTCCGATCAGCCGGCTCCCGAGCGTCGCAGCAACTCCGCCGGCGGCCAGGACCGCGAACACGATCCAGGTGCCTGGCTCGGGCAGGGAAAGGCGCAAAACCCCGTCCAGCGAGTACGGTCCCGGTCCCGTGATGGACAGCGCCACCGAGCCGCCGCCGATGAGGAGCGGGAACTCGTAGCCGCCCTTGCTGTTGAAAAAACCCTTTTTGAGGTGGACGGTCACGATCGCGACGACCATCGCCCCGGCGACCATCAACGGGCCTGCCGGGCTCAGAAAGCCGAGGGCGACAAGAAGGCCGCCGGCGAACTCGCCCAGCCCGGCAAGGAGGGCGAAGGGCGCCGAGGGGCGGATGTTCATCTTCTCCAGCGCTCCGCCGAAGCCGGCGAGGCCGCTGCCGCCAAACCAGCCGAACAGCTTCTGGGCGCCGTGCGCCGCCATGGTGAGGCCGAAGACAAGGCGGAGGATGAGCAGGCCGATGGCCAGTCCAAGCATCATCTTTCCAATCTGCCCCAACCAAAGGTTTGTTCCTTGCGAAATCTGGTAATTTTGTAATCATGGAAAACGCAGACGCTTCTACGATCGGTGGTTGGTTTGCCGGCAGGCTCCCGGACGGCTGGTTCGCGGGAGCACCCGAGGTCACCGTGGACGGTGACCAGATCGTCGTCGTCGGGTCCCTTCCCGAGGTCGAGCTCGGCTCCGGGGCAACTGACGCCGCGAAGGCCGCGGCCGCGCAGGGACGCATCTCGCGCTTCCGCGAGTACACCCGCAGAGAGCGGATCTGGATCGCGCGCGAGGCTGAGGCCCTCTTCAAGAAGAACGTCACCTGGGGGGCGCGCAGCGGTGCGACCAAGCTGACCTTCACCCCCGGCGGCTCGGGCCGTGGCGAGGGCGAGAAGACGGCCGAGGGCGCCAGCGTCAAGATCGGCCGCAGGCGCGGCTGGGCAAGGCGCTTCGGCGGATCCCGCTCGGCCGACGGTCCCCGCTTCTTCTAAGCAGCTTCAGATAGGGAGGCAACTTTCGATGGCGGTCCTCGACCTCTTCGCCCAACCGGGCGCCGGTGACGTCGACGAGCTGGACGCGTACTCGCGGACGGTGAGCGGCGTCGCCGAACGCCTCATCCCCTCGGTGGCAAGCCTTCGGGTCGGACGGTCGGAAGGCCGCCGCTCCCAGGGCAGCGGCTCCGGAGTCGCGATCACGGCCGACGGCTTCCTGGTCACCTCCGCCCACGTGGTGGCTGGAAGCACTCGCGGTTCGGCCTCCTTCTCCGACGGCAGCGAGTACGAGGTCGAGCTGGTCGGCGCCGACCCGCTCTCCGACCTCGCTGTCATTCGCGCCAAGTCGGGCGGCCAGCTCGCCGCGGCCGAGATCGGCGACGCCGACGTCCTTCGCGTCGGCCAGCTGGTGGTTGCGATCGGGAACCCGATGGGCTACGCCGGCACCGTCACCGCCGGTGTGGTCAGCGCTCTCGGCAGGAGCCTGCCTACAAGCGACGGCACGACGCAGCGGATCGTCGACAACGTGATCCAGACCGACGCCGCGCTGAACCCCGGCAACTCGGGCGGCGCCCTGGCCGACAACCGGGCCCGGCTGGTCGGCATCAACACCGCGGTGGCAGGCTTCGGGCTCGGCCTGGCGGTGCCCATCAACGCGACGACCAAGCTGATCATCGGCGCGCTGATCGGCGAGGGACGCGTGCGGCGCGGCTACCTGGGGATCGCGGGCGGCACCAAGCCGCTGCCCCGCGCGATCGCCGACCGGCTGGATCGGAAGGCGGGCATCGAGGTCCTCGAGGTGCTCGCCGAGAGCCCCGCGGCCAAGGGGGGACTGAAGCCGGGCGACATGATCGTCGAGGTCGACCAGGCCGCCGTCGCCAAGGCGGGCGACCTCCAGCGGCTGATGGTCGGCGCGGCGTTGGGAAGCCCGCTGGCGATCAAGGTGCTCCGCGGTAAGAGCCTCGTCGATCTGAAGGTGGTGCTGGTCGAGCTAGGCTAAGGCCAACTTGATCGACCCTGAGGAGATCTACCGGCAGACCACGCCCGGCTCGCGGGCGCTGCACGAGAAGGCGGTCCGGGTGATGCCCGGCGGCACCACCCGGACCACCACCTATTTCGATCCCTATCCGCTCTTCATCGACCGCGGCGAGGGCTGCCTCATCTGGGACGTCGACGGCACCGAGCGGATCGACATGCTCGGCAACTACACCGCCATGATCCTCGGGCACGCCCACCCCAAAGTCGTCGAGGCGATCCGGGCCCAGGCGGGCCGGGGAACCGCGTTCGCCGCCGCGAACGCGATCGAAGGCGAGCTCGCGACGATCCTCTGCGAGCGGGTCCCCAGCCTCGACCTGGTCCGCTTCTGCAACAGCGGCACCGAGGCGACGATGTTCGCGATGCGGCTGGCCCGGGCGTTCACCGGCCGGCCCCGGATCGCCCGGATCGAAGGTGGCTACCACGGCACCCACGATCACGCCGAGGTGAGCACCCACCCCGTGCCCGCCGATGCCGGGCCGGCAGACCGGCCGCTGGCTCGGCCCGACTCGATCGGCACGCCGGCCTGGGCGCTCGAGCAGACCGTCGTCCTCCCCTTCAACGACCCCGATGCGGCGGAGCGGATCCTCCGCGAGGAGGGGAGCCAGGTGGCCGCGGTGATCCTCGAGCCGATCATCGGCGCCGGCGGAGTGATCGCCGCGACGATCGAGTTCCTGCAACGGCTCCGCCGGGTGACCGGCGAGCTCGGGATGCTCCTCATCTTCGATGAGGTCATCTCGCTCCGGGTCGCCCCGGGAGGCGCCCAGCAGCTCTACGGCGTGACGCCCGACCTGACGACGATGGGCAAGATCATCGGCGGCGGCCTTCCGGTGGCTGCCTTCGGCGGCCGCGCGGACGTGATGGAGCTGCTCGATCCGCGCCGGCAGCCGAACCTTGCGCAGGGCGGCACCTACAACGGCAACCCGCTCGGGATGGCCGCCGGAGTAGCCGCCATGAAGGAGCTGACGCCGGATGTCTACGAGGACCTGAACCGCAAGGGCGCCCGGGTCAAGGACCAGCTCTCCGAGATCTTCGCGTCACACGGCGTGGCCGCCCAGGTCAACGGTGTCGCCTCCCTGCTCGCCATCCATTTCACCCCGACGCCGGTCACCGACTACCGCAGCAAGGCGACCTCCGACGATCGGATGACGCGCGACTTCTTCCTCGGGCTGGTGAACCATGGCGTGCTGATGGCGCCCCGGGCGATGGGCGCTCTCTCGACGCCGATGGGGGAGGAGGAGATCCAGCGCTTCGTCGACGCGGCGGATGCGGTGGTCGCCGAGCAGCTTCCCCGCTGGCGGGCGGCGCCGATCGCCTCGGCCTAACTTGCTTGGTCGGGGCGTCGGGCTGGCAGGTCGGGAGGCACTCCTTTGAAGGGGGGACGGGCGAGTCTTTAGCGTCGAAAAGCGACCTCTGCCCGCCTCCCACGCTGCGATCCGCCGGCGAACCGCTGGGTCTTGGGCTGTTCGAGCGTCGATCCACCGGCGAACCGCCCGATCGTTGGCCTGCCGGGCGTCGATCCGCCGGCGAATCGCAGCCCACGCGTCGCATTCCGACGCCAAGACGCGTTACGTCGCCGCCCCTTTCCCTGGATTCACTCAAGGCGCGGCGCCACGCAAAGCGTCGCATCTCGGCCGGCAACGTTGCGCCCAACGGGCTCTCGGCTGAGCTAACTTCCCGGCTCGTGCCAGGTGTGGGGTGGAACCTCGCCTAGTTCTTCCGCCGAACCAACGCCGTAGGCGGCCTTGCTTAACTGGGACATGCTCGGCAAGCGTGATAGCATGTATGACAGATTATGGCCCTAATTAATGTGTCATATCATCCCCAGCAAGGAGGTAACCCGTGGCCTGGCTCTTGATTCTTCTGATAATCCTTCTACTGGCGGTCGCCCTCGGCGGCGGCGGCTACACCTACCGGCGCTATTACGGTCCGTCGACCGGGACCGAGGTCGTCGAGGGTGGCGGAGGCGGCGGCGCGGCTGCGGTGGCCGTCCTGATCATCGCCGTCCTGGTGATCCTTTTCCTGATCTATGGCGGCTTCACCTTCCTCCACTGGTTCGGCGGTGGCACGACGGTCAACGTGACGAACAACTCCTGATTCGGCATGTCTGCTGAGGTAGGCGGCCGGGAACTTCCCGGCCGCTTCGCCTTTGCCGGCCTCGACGCGCTGAGAGCGGTGGCCGCGGCCGCGGGCCTCGGTCTGTTGGTGGTGGTCACGCGGCTGCCCCTGCGCAGCCACTACCTCGCGAACTGGGACGCCACCCAGTTCGCGCTCGGCATGCAGCGGTTCGATCTCGCCCACCATCAGCCCCACCCGCCCGGTTACATCGGCTACATCGCCCTCGGGCGGCTGCTCCTACCTCTCTTCGGCGACGCCAACTCGACGCTGGTCGCGCTCAGCATCGCGGCCGAGGCGGCGGCCGTCGCCGTCGCCTTCCTCTTCGCCCGCGCGGTCTTCGGCCGCTTCGCGGGGTGGTCGGCCGGGCTGGCCCTCCTTGCCGCGCCCCTCTTCTGGTACTACGGCGAGGTCGCCAACACCTACGCCCTGGAGCCGCTCCTGGTCCTGCTGATCGCCTGGCCGTGCTGGCGCCTCTGGCAGGGGGAGGCCCGATTTGCCTACCCGGCGGCGCTTGCGCTGGGGCTGTCCGGTGCGCTGCGGCCGAGCACGATGGTGCTGCTCACCCCGGTCTACCTGCTGGCCCTCCGCCGCTCGGCCTCGCTGCCGGTCGGCCTGCGCAGCCTGGGGATCTACGCGCTCGCCGCGGCCTCCTGGGCGGTACCCCTCCTCATCCTTGCCGGAGGCCCGCTCCGCCTGTTGGTGGCCTCGCTGCAGCTCGGTGACTCGGTCACCACCGGCACCGCGGTCTGGAACGACGTCCGCAACCCGGTCCTGGTCACCGGCAACGCGATCCTGACCGGTCTCGGCTGGGAGCTCGGGCTCTTCGCCGTGTGGGCTGTCTTCGGCCTGCTGGTGGCCCCCCGCCTTCTCGGCCGCTCGGTGCTGTCCCGCGACTGGAGCCTCTTCTGTGGGGCGTGGGCGGCGCCCGGGCTGCTTACCTTCCTGTTCGTCCACATCGGCCAGGTCGTCTACATCCAGGTGTTCGCTCCGGCCATCTTCCTCAGCCTCGGCCCGGCCCTCCTGGCCACCGCCGAGGCGGTGGGGAGACCCCGGCTTGCTCCCCTCCTGCTCGCCATCTCGGTGGTTGTGGGCGGCCTCATCTTCTTCCTTCCGCCTCGATCGCTGGCCGAGCAGCTGCGCCTCCACGACCTCCGGGTCGTGGGCCTGCTCGCTCTGGCGGCCGCCGAGGACCCCGCCCACACCGTGCTGGTCGGCGACGCCTATGCGGTCGGGTCGTATCGGATCGTCAACTACTACCTGCCCGACTATCCGCGGATCGGCCTCGGCCGCGACTCACGGC
>DATCPJ010000303.1:0-10582 GCA_036570145.1 Candidatus Dormiibacterota bacterium | reverse complement strand
GTCTCGGAAACCCCGACACAATCCCGCCGCGCGAGCCGCCGGCGAGTTGCCCCGCTGGCGAGTTCGGACCGGTTGATTCGCCAGCGAGTGGCCTTCAGTTGCCGCCCTGCGGCTCCCCGGCGCGCCGGCTAGGCGGGGACCAGCTCGAAGCTCGCCTGCTCGCCGGGCGTCAGCGGCTCATCGCCGCTCGAGGGCTTGACGAAGTCGCCGTACTTGGCGCGGTGGTGGTTCGACACCTCGCGGGCCTCGGCGGGATCCTCGATGAGGCGGCCCCGGACGGGCACGTCGTGGCCGTCGAGGTGGAGGATGCCGGTTCCTCCCGCCAGCAGGTTCTGCGGCCAGTCGCGACCCAAACCCTGCCCGGAACGGATGAATATGCGGCGGCCGTCGGTGGACGCCCAGATGATCTTGCGATGCTCCTTGCCGCTGCGCCGGCCGAAGGTCGTGAACTCGACCTCACGCTGCTCTGCCGCCTGCGCCAGCACGGACTCATCGAAGCCTCGCATCACGGGGTCTGAAACTGCCGTCAAGCCGCCCCTGTTCCCGGACGTTTCCCCCTGGGCTCGCCGCAGGCTGATTTGTCCGATTTCAGGCAGAAGTACACCGTAAACCGCGGGGGTAATGTGTGGAGACTTGACAAACTACCCCCACTTGCCTTTGACTTCCTCCCGAATTGGGGGTAGGCATGTCGCGTGGTTTGGCTTCACTCCGGGATCGCAACCGGAGCCTCGTCATCGACGTTCTCCGTCAGAGCGGTGGCGCCAGCCAGTCCGACCTCTCACGGCTGACCGGGCTGTCCCGGACGACCGTCTCGACCCTGATCGGCGAGCTGCGGGCCGGCGGCTTCGTCGCCGAGCTCGAGGCGCCCGATGTTTCCCGGGCGGGCGGAACCCAGGGCGGCCGGCCGCCGGTCCTTCTCGCGCTCGATCCTTCCGCCGGCGCCGCCATCGGCATCGACTTCGGCCACAGCCACGTCCGGGTGGCGGTCGCCGACCTCGCCCATCGCATCCTCTGCGAGCAGGAGCAGGCCCTGGCGGTCGACGACGACCCGGTTGGGAGCCTCGACGCCGCGGCCGACCTCGTCCGCGGGGAGTTGGCCGCAACCGGGATCCGCGCCTCCTCGGTGATCGGCGTCGGCATGGGCGTGCCCGGCCCCGTCGATCACCGCACCGGCCGGATCGGCTCGACCTCGATTCTTCCCGGTTGGCTCGGGATCATGGCGGGCGCTGAGATGGAGCGGCGCCTCGGGCTCCCCGTCGTCGTCGACAACGACGCCAACCTGGGCGCGCTGGCCGAGTCCTCCTGGGGGGCCGCCCGCGGCTGCGAGAACGTCGTCTATATCAAGGTCTCGAGCGGGATCGGGGCGGGCCTCGTCCTCGGCGGGAGGCTCCATCGCGGCGCCAACGGCACGGCCGGGGAGATCGGCCACGACATCGTCGACGAGGCTGGGCCATACTGCCGCTGCGGCAATCGCGGATGTCTGGAGGCGGTCGCCGGCGGCTCGGCGATCACTGAGGTGCTGAGCCGCAGCCGGCGCGAGCAGCTGACCCTGGGCCAGGTCCTGGACCTCGCCGAAGACGGCGACCTGGCCTGCCGGCGGGTGCTGGCCGAGGTCGGCCGCCAGCTCGGCGTCTCGGTCGCCAAGCTCTGCAATGTTGTCAACCCGAACCGTGTCGTCCTCGGCGGGCTCCTGGCCCGGGCGGGCGACGTCGTTCTCGAACCGATGCGGGAATCGGTACGCCGCTACGGCGTGGACTCGGCGATGGATGCGGTCGATATCGTCCCCAGCGTCCTGGGGGAGAGGGCCGGTGTGCTCGGCGCCCTGGCCCTGGTTTTGCGTGAGGAGTCCCCGGTTTTCGGGGATCGGCTGCGGGCTTCGATGCAGGGGGAGCCCGCGTGACGGCCGAGAAAGGATGTCGGAAGGGCGCCCTGCGCTTACTTTGGAGGAGATAGCTTGAGACGCTTTCGGATCGTGACAATCCTGCTGGCGGGGGCGCTGCTGACCCTTGCCTGCGGCGGTAGCTCGGGCAGCGGCACAACCGGTGGCGGGACGACGGCGAAGAAGATCGCCCTCCTTCTGCCGGAATCGAAGACGGCGCGTTACGAGAGCAAGGACAAGCCGCTCTTCACCGCCAAGCTGATGTCGCTCTGCCCAAACTGCTCGATTCTCTACAGCAACGCGAACCAGGACGCGGCCGCGCAGCAGTCGCAGGCTGAGGCTGCGCTCACCAACGGGGCCAGCGTGCTGGTCCTCGACGCGGTCGACGGCGCCGCTGCCGCCGCCATCGCGGTCAAGGCCAAGGCGGCCAAGGTCCCCGTCGTCTCCTACGACCGGCTGATCACGGGCACCGACGCGGTCGGCTACTACGTGTCCTTCGACAACGCCAAGGTCGGCCAGCTCCAGGGCAACGCGCTGCTCACCGCTCTGAACGGCAAGGCCAACGCCAGCGTGGTCTTCATCAACGGCTCCCCGACCGACAACAACGCCAAGCTCTTCAAGCAGGGAGCCCACAGCGTCCTCGACGGCAAGGTCACCGTCGCCAAGGAATACGACACCCCCGACTGGAGCCCCGACAAGGCGCAGACCGAGATGACCCAGGCCCTTACCGCGCTCAACAACAAGGTCGACGGCGTGCTCGCCGCCAACGACGGAACCGGCGGCGGCGCCATCGCCGCGATGAAGGCCGCCGGCGTCACCCCGCTTCCCCCGGTCACCGGGCAGGACGCGGAGCTCGCGGCGATCCAGCGGATCGTCGCCGGCCAGCAGTACATGACCGTCTACAAGGCGATCAAGGCCGAGGCTGAGGCCGCAGCGCAGCTCGCCTTCACCCTGTCCCAGGGCAAGACCCCGGACAGCACGACGGTCAACGGCAAGACCAACAACGGCTCGATCGACGTGCCGTCCGTTCTACTGGTCCCGGTCGCCGTGACCAAGGCCAACATCCAGACCACCGTCATCGCCGACGGCTTCTGGACCAAGACCGACATCTGCACGGCGGACTTCGCCGCCGCCTGCACAGCGGCCGGAATCTCTTAGAGTTCAGCTACTTTCGTCATCCGGCGGGCGGCAAGGGCCGCCCGCCGGCGGCGATTCAACCACGCGTCTGAGGGGAGACAGGCATTGGCAGTCGCGCAGCAGACCCCGATCCTCCAGCTGAAGAACATCTCCAAGCGCTTCGGGGCCGTGCAGGCCCTCGACGGCGTCGACTTCGAGGTCTTTCCCGGCGAGGTCGTCGCCCTGGTCGGCGACAACGGAGCAGGCAAATCGACGCTGATCAAGGTCATCGCCGGCATCTACCACCCGGACACCGGGGAGATCGTCTTCGACAGCCAGCCGGTCGTGATCACGGGGCCGCGCGACGTCGCCAAGCTCGGCATCGCCACCGTCTACCAGGACCTGGCCCTCTGCGACAACCTCGACGTCGTCGCCAACCTGTTCCTCGGCCGGGAGGAGGAGTCGCCCGTCCCCCCGGTGCTGAAGGAGGAGGACATGGAGCGGCGCGCCGTCGAGGTTCTCAAGAGCCTCTCCGTCAAGCTGCCCCACGTCCGCACCCCGATCGCCGCGCTCTCCGGCGGCCAGCGGCAGTCGGTCGCCGTTTCGCGCTCGGTGATGTGGGCCGCCAAGGTGGTGCTGCTCGACGAGCCGACCGCCGCCCTCGGGGTGGCCCAGACCAAGCAGGTCCTCGCCCTCATCCGGCGCCTCAAGGAGCAGGGCCTCGGCGTGGTCGTGATCAGCCACAACCTTGCCGACGTCTTCGAGGTCTGCGACCGGATCGTGGTGCTGCGGCTCGGCAAGCGGATCGGCGACTTCCGGGTCGCCGATGCGACACGGGAGCAGGTCGTGTCCGCGATTACCGGTGCCACGGTCGAGATCCTCAAGGCACCGGGGGAGTCGAAATGAGCGCAACCGGCGAAGAGGTGGCGAGCCCGCCGGCGGGCTCATTCACCGCCTGGCGGCGAGGGCTTCAGGAGCGCGTCAGCCAGGGTGACGTCGGGTCGCTCCCGGTGATCCTCGGGCTGGTCCTGATCTGGGCGGTCTTTCAGTACCTCAACCCCAACTTCCTCTCGCCTCGCAACCTGACCAACCTGGTCCTCCAGATCACCAGCATGGGCACCATCGCGGTCGGCATCGTCCTCGTCCTGCTGCTCGGCGAGATCGACCTCTCGGTCGGTTCGGTCAGTGGACTCACCGCGAGCGTCATGGCGGTCCTGAACATCAAGAACCACGTCCCGGCTCCTCTCGCGATTGCCTCCGCAATCGGGACCGGTGCCGCGATCGGAGCGCTCCAGGGCGCCTGGTTCGCTCGCTTCCGGATACCCAGCTTCGTGGTCACTCTGGCAGGATTGGTCGGCTGGGTGGGTGTCCAGCTGCTCGTCCTCGGCGAGACCGGCACGCTCAACGTGCTGGACCCCACCATCGACAACCTGACGCTGTCCTTCCTGTCGATTCAAGCCGGCTGGGCGCTCGCCGCCGTCGCGATCATCGTGGTTGCCCTCGACACCTACCTGGTGCGCCGCCGCCGCGCTGCCGCGGGCCTCGATCTTCCGCTCCTCCCCGGCGCGCTGATCAGGCTCGGATTGATCGCGGCCGTGGTCCTCGTCGCCGCCTTCGTGCTCAACTCCGACCGCGGCGTTCCCATTGCTTTCCTGATCCTGCTCGGCTTCGTCGTCCTCTTCCACCAGTTGACGACGCGGACCAAGTTCGGGCGCTACATCTTCGCGGTCGGCGGCAATGCCGAGGCCGCCCGCCGGGCCGGCATCTCGGTCAACACGATCCGGGTCGCGGTCTTCACCCTCTCCGGCGTGATGGCCGCCTGCGGCGGCATCCTCGCCGCCTCGCGTCTGGTCGCGGTCAACCAATCGTCGGGGAGCGGCGACGTCCTCCTCAACGCGATCGCCGCCGCCGTCATCGGCGGCACCAGCCTGTTCGGCGGCCGCGGCTCGGTCTGGTCGGCCGTGACCGGGGCGCTCGTGATCGGCTCGATCTCGAACGGCATGGACCTGCTCGCCTACTCCTCGGCGATCAAGTTCATGGTCACCGGCGCCGTGCTGCTCGCTGCGGTGACGATCGACGCGGTGGCGCGCCAGGGACGCCAGGCCGCCGGCCGGGCGTAATGGCGGCCGAGCTGGAGCCACCCTACCTCCACCCGGACTACCGGTCGACGGTGCTCCGGGCGCCTTCGCGGCCGCTTCTACGGCTGCCTGAGGAGTGGTTCCACACCGCTCCGGGGCCGGCCTTCGGGCGGGTGCCGGTCGCGCCCGGCGACGCCAACCTCACCCGCCAACATGCCGGTGAGCCGCTGGGGGAGCGGATCATCGTCAGCGGCCGCGTCCTGGACGGCGACGGCCGCCCGGTCCGCGGCACCCTGGTCGAGGTCTGGCAGGCGAACGCCGCGGGCCGCTACGTCGATGCCGGCGACGACCACCCGGCGCCCCTCGATCCCAACTTCACCGGCGCCGGGCGCTGCCTCACCGACGGCGATGGGCGCTATCGCTTCCTGACCGTGAAGCCAGGGGCCTATCCCTGGCGCAACCACCCCAACGCCTGGCGGCCGGCGCACATCCATTTCTCCGTCTTCGGGCCCGAGCTGGCCAGCCGGCTGGTCACCCAGATGTACTTTCCCGGCGACCCGCTGCTGCCCCTGGATCCCGTCCTCCAGGCAGTCCCCGAGCAGCGCGGCCGCGACCTCCTCGTGTCGGCCTTCGACCTCGAGCTGACCGAGCCCGAGTGGGCCCTCGGTTACCGCTGGGACATCGTCCTCCGCGGCCGCGCCGCCACGCCCCTGGAGACCTGAGGGTGGGCCCACGGCCGCTGCCGACGCCCTCCCAGACGGTCGGCCCCTTCTTCGGCTTCGCCCTCCCCTTCCCGGGTGACGCCGAGGCTGCCGTCCTCGAAACGGGAGCCCTCCGGATCGAGGGCCAGGTCCTCGATGGGGAGGGGGAGCCGGTCGCCGAGGCGATCCTGGAGGCGTGGCAGGGCGACCAGTTCGCGCGCTGCCGCACCGATCCCGAGGGTGCGTTCCACTTCCTGGTCAGCAAGCCGGCGCGGGCTGCGCAAGCGGCTGGGCGCCGGCCCGCTCCCCACCTCGAGCTGACCGTCTTCGCCCGCGGCCTGCTCCGCCAGCTCGCGACCCGCATCTACTTCCCGGACGAGGCGCAAGCGAACGCGGCCGACCCTGTCCTGGCGCTCATCGAACCCGCGCGCAGGGGGACGCTGGTCGCCCGGGCCGAGGGCGGTGTTCTCCACTTCGACGTCCGGCTCCAGGGCGCCGGCGAGACAGTCTTCTTTGCCCTCTGATCTCTTCGGGGCGAGCCTGACGTCGCCCACGATGGCGGAGGCGACCTCCGACCGGGCGTGGCTGGCCGCGCTGCTGGACGTCGAAGCAGCCCTCGCCGAGGCCGAGAGCGCCGCCGGCCTGGTGCCGGCCGACGCGGCCGCGGCGATCCGCGCCGCCTGCCAGCCGAACCGCTTCGACATCGAGCAGATCGGCCGGGAGGCGATCGCCTCGGCCAACCCGGTCGTGCCGCTCGTGAAGGCTCTGGCCCGGGCCGTACCCGCCGGGGCGGCGCCTTATGTGCACCTCGGCGCGACGAGCCAGGACATCCTCGACACCGCGCTGATGCTGATCGCGAAGCGTGCCCTCGATCTCCTGCTCGACGACCTCGAGGGACTCGCGGCGGGTTGTGCGCGCCTGGCCGAGCGCCACCGGGACTCGGTGATGCCGGGCCGCACGCTGCTCCAGCAGGCCGTGCCGATCACCTTCGGGCTCAAGGCGGCCGGCTGGCTGATGGGCGTCAGCGAGGCCGCCGAGGGGCTGGCTGAGCTTCGCCGGCGGAGGCTCGCGGTCCAGCTCGGTGGCGCCGCGGGCACGCTGGCCTCACTCGGCACTGCAGGCCTCGCGGTCTCCGCCGGCCTTGCCCACTCGCTGGGCCTCGCCGAGCCACCGCTGCCCTGGCACTCCGACCGCACCCGCGTCGCCCAGCTTGGATCGGCGCTGGCGATCGCCGCCGGCGCGGCGGGAAAGATCGCACTCGACATCGTCCTGCTCGCCCAGACCGAGGTCGGCGAGGTTGCCGAGGGTGAGCCCGGCGCATCCTCGGCGATGCCCCACAAGCGCAACCCGGTCGCGGCGATCGAGGCCGACGCCTGCGTCCGAGGCGCCGCCGCCCAGGCTGGCGTTCTGCTCGCCTCGATGCGGGCCGAGCACGAGCGTGCGGCCGGGGCCTGGCAGGCGGAATGGCACGCCGTGGGGGAGGCGTTCCGGCTCACCGCGGGGGCCGTCACCCGGACTCGCGCGGCGGTCGACGGTCTGGTCGTGGACGTGGCCCGGATGCGGTCGAACCTGGACCTCGACGGTGGTCTGGTAATGTCCGAATCGGCCCTCCGCGCCCTGGCGGCCAAGCTCGGCCGGGCCAAGGCTGAGGAGATCGTCCGAGCCGCCGCCGGTCGGGTCGCGGCAGGGGCCGGCACGCTCGCCGAGGTGCTCAGCGCAGATCCCGCGGTGACCGCCGCGCTCGGTCGTGGCGAGCTGGCGGCCGCGCTCGACCCGTCCCTCTACCTGGGCCAGTCGGCGGCCCTCATCGACCGGGCCTTGGCCGGCTCTGAAAAGGGGAGGCGCAGCGAATGAGCGAGGAGCAGGTCAAGAAGGGGATGAAGGTCCGCCGGAAGGTTCTCGGCGACGCCCACGTCGACCGGGCCCAGGCCTCGGTCACCTTGTTCACCGAGGAATTCCAGGATCTCCTGACCCGCTACGCTTGGGGGGAGGTCTGGACCCGTCCGGGCCTCGACCTGAAGACCCGCAGCTGCATCACGGTGGCGATGCTGGTAGCCCTCAACCGGCCGGAGGAGCTGGCCCTCCACATCCTCGGCGCGCTCAACAACGGGGTGACCCGCGAGGAGTTGAAGGAGGTGCTCCTGCAGAGCGCTGTGTACTGCGGCATCCCTGCAGCCAACTCCGCCTTCAAAGTCGCGTCCGAGCTGTTGGACTGACTCAGTGGCGGCAACCGACGCCGATCAGAACTTTCGCGACGCCGTGCGCGCCTCGCTTCTCAGCGATCCCCGGCCGACCTTCGAGAGCCTCGCCGCAAACACCGGCCTGACCTACGAGGAGGTCGTCCACCACGCGCTGGTTCGCTACGCGAGCTCAGGCGCCGAGGCGCTGCTGGCGATCGAGCCGAAGGCGCTGCGGGACCTGATCGCGGCCCGCAAGGCAGAGGATTGGAAGAAGGTCGCCGCGCTCCTCGACTGGCTGGAGGCGGGCCTGGAGTCGACCAGTTGGCGCTAGCTCGGAGTCAGTCGGCAGTCCGATTCAACACAAAGACACGAAGACCACGAAGGACGCACGAAGGAAGAGAAAATACCGTCCTCTGTGCGTCTCTCTGCTCTTTGTGGCTTTGTGTTTATCGGACCCGGTCCAGAGGACGCGTGACGCTAGCTGGGTGGCGTAACGGAGCGCTTGCGGCGGGCGCGGGCCGCCCGCTTGCGGGCTGCGATCGACTTGATCTTGCGGCGGGCGCTGGGCGGCACGAAGTACTTCTTGCGGCGCGCCTCGCTCTTCGCCATGAGGCTGTCGTCGCGGAAGAGCCGCAGGGCGAATTCCAGTTCCTCGGGGCCGGCCAGGACCATGCGGGTGCCTGCCTGCCGGTGCTTATCGAGCAAGGATTCGGGTCAGCGCTCCCCGCGGACGCGGCTGTCCGCTGGATTGGCCGGCATCGAAATACTCGCTCGCATGTCCCGGGAAGTATGACGATTGGGGCGACGGATTGCCGGTCGGCGACGCGGCGAGGCTTCAAAAACGAGCACGGCAGGCTCGATCGGAGGGGGACGTGCCCCTGTCAGCGAGTGGTCGCGCCCGCTCCCGCTGCTGCCGCCGGGTGGCTCCCGGTGAGGTCGGCGAGGGAGGTTCCCGACCAGGCGGCTCCAACCGCCAAGGTGCCGAGCAGGAGGGCCGCCGCGACCGCTGCAAGCAGCCTCCGGCGAACCTTTTTCCGGGGCTGTACCTGGCTGTAGGGCATCACGATCGTCAGGTAGGGCTCGCTCGGACCGATGTTCAAGGCTCTGATGCGGGGATCCATCCCGGCTGACGCAACGTAAGGCACCGGCGTCGAGCCCACCATCGCGCTGAGGATGGAGTCGATGAGGGCCTGGCAGGTCGGCCAGCGGTTCTCGGGCTTCTTGCTGAGGCCCCGCAGGATCGCCTTGTCAACACCGGCGGAGAGGCCATGACGGATGGTCGACGGGGCGACCGGCTCGCGGGTCAGAAGCGCTGTGAGAACCTCGCTGACGGTGTCACCGGGAAACGGCACCTGCCCGGTGAGCAGCTCGTAGGCGAGCGCGGCGAGCGAGTACTGGTCGGCACGGGGTCCGACCTCGCCTCCCTCGGCCTGCTCGGGCGACATGTAGGCAGGGGTGCCGGCGAACATGCCGGTGGCTGTCGCCGAGGGCTGCTCGAGGAGCCGGGCGAGCCCGAAGTCGGCGATGACGGGTGCCCCGGCGGTGTTGAGGAGCACGTTGGCCGGCTTCACATCGCGGTGGATGATGCCGTGCTTGTGGGCGTGGTCGAGTCCCTTGGCGATCCCGTTCAGGATCGCCATCGCCTCCGCGCTGGTGAGCGGCTGCAGCGCCATCTGGTCGGCGAGCGACCCGGCGGGGATGAAGTCGAAGACCATGAAGGGCGTTCCCTCGTACTCCCCGGTGTCGAGCACCTCGACGATGTTCGGGTGGTCGAGACGGCGCAGCGCCCGAGCTTCGCGGACGAAGCGCGACTTGGCGAGGGGCTGATGGAGCAGGGGCAGGAACTTCATCGCGACAGTACGCTGCAGGTCGTCGTGCCAGCCCCGGTGCACGATCGCCGAAGCGCCCTGCCCGATCCTGTCCTGGACCAGGTAGGGCCCGATCACGGTTCCCTCTTCGATCATTAAACTCTCACTTCCCCGTGGACAGTTGTAGGTCCAGGCGCGGGCATGGCGGCGACGTAGCACCGTCAAATCGGCGGCATCGGAGCGCCCCGGGACGGCACAATCGGCGTCAGATGAACGTTCTCGTTACGGGCGGAACCGGAGCCGTCGGCAGCCGGGTCGTAAGGTCGCTGCGCGAGAGCGGCCACCGAGCGGTGGTGCTCAGCCGGCGCGAGGGCCCCGGCGCGGACTGGCGGCGAGGCGACCTGGCGACCGGCGAGGGGCTTGTCGAAGCGGTGTCCGGGATGGCGGCGGTCATTCACGCCGGCTCGGCGGCGGCCGAGGTCACCAGGGCGAAGGCCACCGATGTCGAGGGCACCCGGCGGCTGCTCGAGGCGGCTCGAGACGCCGGCGTCGGCCACCTCGTCTACATCTCGATCGTGGGGATGGAGGGTATCGCCTATCCCTATTACCGCGCGAAGCTGGCCGCCGAAGCGATCGTCCGGGAAGGTGTGGTTCCCTGGACGATCCTCCGTGCGACCCAGTTCCACACTCTGATGGAGCTCTTCCTGGGCACGTTCGCGCGACTTCCGGGCCTGCACCCCGTCCCCTTCGGCTGGCAGTTCCAACCCGTCGACCCGGGTGAGGTGGGCGCCCGGCTGGCGGCGCTCGCGGTGGCCCAGCC
>DATCPJ010000302.1:0-8209 GCA_036570145.1 Candidatus Dormiibacterota bacterium | reverse complement strand
GCCGAGGACCTCACCTACGAGCAGGCCCTCGAGCTCTTCGACGCCCGGCTGCGGGCGCTCGAGGAGGGCAACCTCACCCTCGAGCAGGCGATCGAGGCGGTGGCCGAGGGTCGCCGCTACCTGAAGATCTGCGAGGCCAAGCTGGAGGCGGCGCGGCACAAGATCGAGGTCCGGCCCGAGCCCCAGGCGGTGCCGGCGGCCGCCGACGGTGAAGGGCTCGAGCCGCCGGCACCGGGGGACCTGCTGCTGTGAAGGCGCTCCGGATCGGTGAGGACGTGATCGCGGCCGACGGTTCTCGGCTGGGCACGGTGGAGCGGCTGGTCGTCGACGAGGGAGCCCACCAGGTCACCCACCTTGTCGTGGGCGATCGGGTGCTGCCGCTGGCCGAGTTCCGGGACGCCGGGCCGGACGGTCTCGCGACCAACCTCGACAGCGCCGGCCTGGAGGCCTTTCCCCGCCACGACGAGACCGCGCTGGAGGCTCCCGGAGAGCACTGGGAGCCGCCCGAGGGCTACCAGCTGCACAACTTCCTGGCGGTGGCGGGCGCCCTGCTCGGCAATGCTCCCTACCTGCCGCCGGTGCGGGCCGATCTGACGCCCGGCGAAAGTGCCAGCGAGATCACCGCCGGGAGCCCGGTCTGGACCGGTGACCGCAAGATCGGACACGTCGTCGAGGTGATAACCGACGAGAAGGGCCGGGTGCGCGAGCTGGTCATGGCTCGCGAGGGCCTCCGCGCGGAGCACGTCGTGATCCCGCTCGAGAAGGTCATCGAGGTCGTCGGCTCGAACGTCCAGGTCGACCTCAACGACACCGACGTCGACCTCCTGGAGCCCCGCCGTTAAGGGCTGACCCGGGGGGGGCCGGCCTTCGCCTGGACCTTCGCCTGGTACTGCTTCACCTCCGACCAGCCGGTGACGATCGCCCAGCGGGACCAGATCGCGGCCCAGACGAGGCCGTTGCCGAAGGCCGGCAGCTCGTCCGCGTAGTGCTTGTGGTGGAACGTCCAGTTCGCGCTGTGCTGCTGGTAGAGCATCTTCCGCCTCTCCTGCGAGGAGGACGCGCCCTTGACGTGGAGCGCCTCGGCGGACGGCACGTAGAAGATCTTCCAGCCGCCCTGCTTCAGCCGGTAGCAGAGGTCGATGTCCTCGAAGTACATGAAGTAGGCCGGGTCGAAGAAGCCGACCTTGGCGATCGCGGCCCGGCGGATCATCAGGCAGGCGGCGCTGCCGGCGTCGATCTCGTGGGCACGCTCGGCCGAGAGGTGGCCCATGTTGTGGCGGCCGAACCGCGGCGAGTGGGGGAAAAGGCGGCTCAGCCCGGTCGCCCGGTAGACGGCGACCGACGGGGACGGAAACGCGCGCCGGCCGCCTTCGTCGAGGGTGCCGCCGGGCTGGATGAGGCGGGGCCCGACGGCGCCGGCGTCGGGCCGGACGAGGAGAAAGTCGGCAAGCTCGCCGAGGCAGCCCTCGCTGACCATCACGTCAGGGTTGAGGACCAGGATGAAGCGCCCGCGGGTGTGCTCGAGGCCGGTATTTGCGGCCCGGCCGAGGCCGACGTTCTTGCGCATCCGGTGGACCTTGACCTGCGGGAATTCCGCCTCGACGGCGGCCGCCGACCCGTCTTTGGAGTTGTTGTCGACGACGATCGTCTCGAACGGGATCTCGGTCCGCTGGTAGAGGGCGGCCAGGCTGTCGAGGAGCAGGTCCTTGACGTTGTAGCTGACGATGATCACCGAGACGAGCGGCTCCCGAGCCGGTTGCGGCTCCCCTGCTTCCATTCCGAGGCAAAGGATACGGAGCGGGCGGCCAAGCCTGCGCGCGGCCGACCCCCCTAGAATCCCTTGGACGTGAGCAGCCCGGGCGACACCGCCGAAGGCCGCCTCCCGGTCGGTCTGAGGCCTCGCCTGAAATGGCTCCGGTCGAGCCGCCTGGTGAGGCAGAACCTGGTCCTCTTCAGCGGGGGCCTCATCGCCGGCATCGGCGGCTTCGTCTACCACGCGATCGCCGGCCGAGTGCTCGGTCCAAGCAATTACGGCGACGTCGCCTCGATAATCGCCCTCTACTCCGTCTTCACGACGCCGACCCTGATCCTGATCCTGGTCCTGGCGCGCTACTCGGCGACCCTGATCGCCTCGGGAACCACCGACTCGGTCCGCTACCTGGTGGTCCGCTCAACTCAGCTGACGCTGATCCCGAGCCTGCTCATCATCGTGGCGGGGTTCGTGCTGGCGATGCCGGCCGCCGACTTCCTCCACCTTCACTCCCCGCTCCCCGTGATCTGGCTCGGCATCGGCATCGCCGTCTTCTGGCAGGTGGGCATCCCGCGCGGCATCCTCCAGGGCATCCAGCGCTTCGCCGCCCTCTCCGCCAACCTCTCCCTCGAGATGGTGGTGCGCTGCACCACCCTGGCGGTCCTGCTGGCGGCCGGGACGGGGGTTGTCGGCGCCACGATCGCGGTGCTCGCCGGCGCCGCCTTCGCCTACCTGATCGGCCTCTACGCGCTCCGCGCCCAGCTGCGGGCCGGTGGGGAGAGGGCCCCCCTCCGCTCGATGGTCGGCTTCTCGCTGACGGCCACGGCGGGGACGCTCGGCATCCTGCTCCTGTACAACCTCGACGTCATCCTCGCCAAGCACTACCTGGGCGCCCATGACGCCGGGATCTACGGCTCGCTCAACAAGATCGGCACCATCCTCTTCTTCCTGACCCTTTCCGTCAGCCAGGTCCTCTTCCCCCGGGTCGTCGAGGCGCTGGCGACCAACAACCACCCGGGACGGCTGCTGGGTGTCTCGGCCGGGCTCATGGGCCTCCTCGGTGCCGGCGCCCTCCTGGTCTTCGGCGTGTTACCGGGCCTGGTCGTGCGGCTCCTCTTCGGTCCCGCCTTCGCGGATGCCCAGAGCTACATCTTCCTGGTCGGGCTGATCGGCCTGGCCCTCAGCCTCAACAACCTGCTGGTCCAGTTCTGCATGGCCGCCCACGACCGCTGGTTCATTCCCCTGCTGACGGCGGCGGTGATCCTGCTGGCGGTGTCGATCGCGTTCTACCACGGCGGCGTGGGCTCGGTGGTGAGCGACGTCCTGGGGACCCAGCTGGCGCTGCTGGCGGCGCTCACCGTCCGGCTGCTCTTCCTGCTCCCGCGACTGCACCCGGTGGCACCCGTTTAAAGATCAAATCCCGCCGCCCTCGCGGGCCGCGGGATTTGAAGAATGCTCGGCAACGACCTACTCTCCCACCAGGTAACCCTGGCAGTACCATCGGCGCAGGAGGGCTTAACTTCCGTGTTCGGAAAGGGAACGGGTGTTTCCCCTCCGCCATAGCCACCGAACCCGGAAAGTATAGCTAACGGCGCCTCCGACGGGCCCGAAGTCACCTCCTTGGGGGAGGACTTCAAGTCAACGCCAGGCCTTGATGATGCCGAGCAGCGCCGGGCCGAGGAGGATGATCCAGATCGTCGGGAAGATGCAGCCGACCATCGGGAAGATCATCCGCAGCGAGGCCTGGGCGGCACGTTCCTGGGCGAAGGAGCGGCGGCTCCGGCGCAGCTCGCCGGCCTGGACCCGGAGCGAGCGGCTGATCCCGATGCCCATCTGCTCCGACTGGGTGATGGCCTGGATCAGGTTGTGCAGCTCGGCGACCCCGGAGCGGCGACCCATGTCCTCCAGCGCCGCCATCCGCGGCCGGCCGAGCCGGACCTCGCGGAGGACCTTGCTGAACTCGTCGCCGAGGGCGTTGTGGAAGCGTCCCGTGACGTCGGCAATCCCGGCGTCGAGGCTGAGCCCGGCCTCCACCGCCAGCGTCAGGAGGTCGACGGCGTCGGGCAGGCTGCGCTCGATCGCGGTCCGCCGGGCGTTCGCCATCTGGTTGAGGACGACGACCGGCAGCCAGAAGCCGACCACGCCCCCGATGACGGCGGCGAGCAGGCCCGTGAGGGGCAGGCCGAGGAGCAGGCTGATCAGCAGCGGCAGCGCGACCAGCGCCGCGGCGGCGCCGTAGCGGATCGCTTCGAACGCCGCCGGCGTGATGTGGCCGGGGTTGCCGGCGAGGTTGAGCTTGACCTGGACCGACATGCGCTGGCCGGTGACACCGTTTCCCAGGAAGCGCCGGCCGAGGCGGTCGAGACGGTAGCCGAAGCTGCGCCGGCGAAGCACGAGCGGGTCGGTCTCATCCTGCAGCGGCAGCTCCGCGATGACCTCCTTCTGCTTGTCGATCTGGACGAAGTAGAAGAAGATCAGCGAGGCGAAGACCAGGCCCGCGACCGAGGCGATGGGGTCCATCAGTGTCGGGGCACTATGTGTCCACCTTGGCGAGGCGGTTCATGAGCAGGTTGCCGATCACGACCAGCGCCGCCGCGACGACGAACAGGAACCAGCCGATCGGCGACTGGAGCATGGGCGCGAAGTACTTCGGGGTGATCGTGTACATGACCACGCCGAGCACGATCGGGAGAGCGCTGATCATGGTGGCCGACCCTCGGGCGTGGGCCGTGAGCACGCTCATCTCGCGCTTCATCCGGAGCCGGTCGCGGATCGTGTCGGCGATGTTGTCGAGGATCTCCGGCAGGTTGCCGCCCACCTTGCGGTGGAGCAGGATCGCCACCACGATGAAGTCGAGGTCGGCGCTCTGGACCCGCTTGACGAGCGCCGCCAGCGCTTCCTCGACGGAGGTCCCGAAGTGGATCGAGGTGGTCACCACCTCGAACTCGTCGGAGACCGGCGGCGGCGCCTTCTTGGCGATGATCTCGATCGCCTGGCCGAGGGAGTACCCGGTCTTCAGGGCGTTGGAGAGGAGCGTGATCATGTTGCCGAGCTGGTCGGCGAACGCCCGCTGACGCTGGTCCTGCTTGCGCCGCATGTAGATCTGGGGGCCCAGGTAGCCCGCCCCGCCGAGGAGGAGCAGGGGTAGGCCGAAGCCGAAGATCCAGAACGCGAGGAGGGCGAGGCCGAGGGCGAGCGAGAGCTGGATCAGGAGGTATTCAGAGCTGGTCAGCCGCATGCCGGCCTTCGCCAGCTCCTCGGCCAGGGTCACCTTGCCCGCCCGCCGGTTGCGCTCGCTGAGCACGTCGGCGATCGGCTGCATCACCCGGTCGACGGTGTCCCGAAAGTCCATCCCGGAACGCCGGCGTGGAAGCTGCGAGATCACCAGGTCGACATTGGTGCGCTCCCGGCGGACGGTGTCGAGGCTCCAGAAGAAGACCGCGATCGCGCCCGCCAGGCAGACGCCGATCAGGATCGTCTCGTAGGACTGGGCCGTCACGGTACGAGCGCGGGGCCGAAGCGCCTCGCCACGTCGGCGTTGGTCACGCCGCCGGCCTTGTCGATGGGACAGTCGGCCGCCAGCTGCGGGTTGTTCGAGGTGCCCTTGTTGTAGTCCGAGAAGGCCTCGAGGGTGTAGCGGAGGTTGGTCTTGGCCAGGAACCAGGTCAGGTACTCGGCGTCGCACTGGTTGAGGACGATGGTGAGGCTGGACTGCGCCGCGCCCGCCACCCGGCTGGCCGTCGGGCCGTTGCGCCCGGAGGTTATGTTCACCGTGGCGGTCCCCACCTGGATCACGTGGACGTTGTTGAAAACCGTCTTGGAGACTGTCGAGCCACCCTTGTCGACCGTCGCGATGATGCCGATATAATCGCCCGGCTGTATGTAGCCGGCGACTCCCTGCTCCTCGCTGGTGGGAATCGTCATGGCGACGAAGCCCGAAGGGATGGTAAGGAAACTAGGCGCCGGCGGCGCGGTGTCGGCGGAGGTCACGATCGCGTTGGCCAGCACCGGCTGTCCCGCCTTGATGTCGATGAGGGCGAAGCGCGTGGTCTTGCCGGCCACGTCGGTGATCGCGTGGAAGCTCTGCGGTGGGACGTCGCCCGCCTTCAGCTTGGCGATCGTCAGCTGGTCGGCGGTGATGGTCGCCCGGCTCGGGATGTCGACCTTGGCCACGACGACCGAGACATCGCCACTCTGCGGGACCGCGGCGCCGCCGTTGCCGGGACGGTTGACGGCAAGGAAGATGAACGCCGCCAGCGTGATGAGGGCGATCAGCATCCCCAGGATCGTGAAGGGCCGGCGCCGCCGGGCGGTTGTGATTGCTTCCTGCATGTTGACCAAGACTGACCCTCCTGGGCTGTTCCGAGCCCGGCGGAGATTCTAGTGCAACTGATCCGGAATCGACGCGATATGCGCGGCCAGTCGCTGGCCGAGTTCGCCATCTCGTCGGTGGTCCTGGTGCTCCTCTTCGGAGGCCTGGTCGACCTCACCCGCGCCATCCACTACGCGGACGTCCTCCAGAGCGCGGTCCGGGAAGGAGCTCGCACGGGAGCTGCCTTCGACACCGGGTCGGCAAGCAACACGGCACTCGACGACGCCGACATCCAGGCGGTCGTCGATGCCCAGCTGCGCGCCGGCGGGATCACCGCCTCGATCCTCAAGAACCCCGGCGTCGACTGTCCGGGCGTGGCCGACGGCAACGGCTGGCACAACCCGCCCTACGCCAACGCCGCCTTTCCGGGGGTCGCCAACCAGCCCTGGCTCTATATCTGCTACGACAACACGGGCGCGACCGACTACCCGTCGACGCCCGCCGCCAGCCTCGCCGGGCACGACCTGAACGTGGTCCTGCTGATGGCCTACGGACCGATGACGGCGGCCGTGCCCACCCCCCTCGGCGGCACCTTCGGGATGGCGGCGAGCTGGCACGTCAGGGTCCAGGGCGGATGAGACCGCGGCTGCGTTGCCAACGATCGCAGGCGATGACCGAGTTTGCCCTCGTGGCTCCGGTCCTGCTCCTGCTGACGTTCGGGATCCTCGACTTCGGCCGCGCCCTTTTCTTCTATGCGGCGACGGGCGACGCCGCCCGGGAGGGCGCCCACGTCGCCGGCCGCGCCACCTCCCCGCTTCCCACCAACGCGGACGTGCGGAACGCGGTCGCCGTCCACTTTCCCGGCGCGACGGTGACCTCGCCGTCGCCCAACTGCGTCAACGGTCCCATCCCGGGCGGCACACCAGCGGCCGGGGCTGCCTGGGTCTTCATAACCGATCCTAATCCGGCGGTCGCCGGCGAGGCGGCGCCTCCGGCCAACGCGCCCGGCGGCGAGCCGCCGCCCGGGGTGGGCGGCCCCTGCAACCTGGTCGTGCCCGCCATCGACAACCAGGTGCTCGAGGTCACCGTCATCTACAACTTCGTCCCGGTGACGCCGCTGATCAGCTCGCTGGTGGCGAACCACATCCTCTTCACCCTCCGGGTGCTGGCGAGGACCGAATACTGATGAGTTCGCGTCGCGGGGGGCAGAAAGGACAAGCGATCGTCCTGGTCGCGCTGATGATGACGGTGCTGGTCGGCTTCGTCGCGCTCGCCATCGACAGCGCCCGCGCCTTCGACGGGCGGCGTCTGCTCCAGGATTCGGTCGACGCCGCCGCGCTGGCCGCGGCCGAGTCCTACCAGTACGGGGCAAGCTGGTCGACGGCCCAGAACAACGCCCTCCAGCTCTTCGAGAAGGACAACCGGCTTCCCCTGGGAGGCGAGTCGTGCGCGCCCAACACCTTCGGCACGCCCAGCCCCGGTTCGCCCGGCACACCGGTGGTCACCAACTGCACGATCGCCGGCGGCTCGGGCTACGTCCTGACGCTGTCCGCCGCGGACAACGGCCCCGCCGGCCAGACCTTCGCCCTCTCCGCCACCCGGCCGCTGACGGTTGCCCTGATGCAGGTCCTCGGCCAGGCTCCCACGATCACGCTGACGGCGGTGGCCGCGTCGGCCGCCGGCGACCAGGCGGTGACGCCCGCCCTTGCGGGCATCAGCCAGGCCGGCTGCTTCGGCAACCCGGGGACGACGCCGTTCACCGTCTCCACCAGCACGACGCCCTACCTGACGGTGGTCGGGGACGTGGTGAGCAACGGTGCCGCCATTTTCGGCGCCGACTCCTACCTGCATGTTGCCGGCGACCTGCTGACCCGCTGCCCCGCGCTGACCAACCCCGACCACGTGACCTACGAGTGCTGGCCGGGCGGGGCGACGCCACCCTGCGCGGCGGGCCAGGTCCTCGGTTCGCTCCGCAGCACGGCCAACCACTTCGCCGACCCCGGCTATCTGCCGCCACCGATCACCGGCCTGGTGGGCGGGGGCAACCCCGTCAACAACGTGAACTGGTCGCCGGGCATCTACGCCGTCGACCCGCAGTTCGGGTCGGCTGGCAACTACTGCTACTTCCTGGCGGGCGGCGTCTACGA
>DATCPJ010000301.1:0-8538 GCA_036570145.1 Candidatus Dormiibacterota bacterium | reverse complement strand
CCGGCCGCCCTGCCGAACGGATCCTCGCCGGCCGCTAAAGCCGTCCCGGCCGACAGGGGGAAACGTGCCCCTCCAAATAGACTTGGGAGCCGCGGGCCCGTAGCTCAGCCTGGTCAGAGCGGGGGACTCATAATCCTCTGGTCGCTGGATCGAAGCCAGCCGGGCCCACTCTTCTTCATCACCGGGGTGCCGGTGCCCGACCGCCGTCAGCTATCTTTGGCGGTCATGTCCCCCACCGCGACCGAGACGCCAACCCTCACTAGGGCCGGCCTTTCCTTCCGGCCCGCAACGCTCGCCGACGCGCGGCTGTTTGCCGAGCTGACCGCCGCCTACCGGCCGGACGAACCGTCCGACCCGAGCGTGACGGCTCACCAGTGGGCGAACCCGACGCCTGGCTACGGCCGCGAACGCTTCATCGTCGAGCACGGCGACCGGCCGGTGGGCTTTGCGTGGCATGTCGAGCCCGAAGCGGAGCGTGACCCGGAGCGGAACGGCGACCTCAACATCTTCCTGGTCCCCGCGGCCATGTCCCGCGAGCGCTACCGGGCGGCCCTGGAGCTCATCGAAGAGCGCTCGGCAGCAGCCGGTGTGCGGATCGTGACCGCCGAGATCTGGGAGGACGCGACCGATGAGGCCGCGGTGCTGATCGAGCGCGGCTATCGCCGCGACCGGCTCTCCAAGGCATGGGAGCTCGACCTGGTCGAGCACGGCGACCGCCTGCTCCTCCTGGCCGGCCGGACGGAGGCCTTGCTGCGTGAGCAGGGGATCCGCTGCACTTCCGTGGCCGACGACCGCGACCCCGAGATCTGGTCCCGCTGCTTCGAGGCACAGGCGAACGCCGCCGAGGACATTCCCCGCAGCGGTCCGTTCATCAGGCCCACCTACGCGCAGTTCATGAGCTGGATGGGCGGCCCCGACATCAGCCCCCGCTGGTTCTTCACGGCAAAGGACGGCGAGCGGGTCGTCGGGATGTCGAACCTTCGCTTCCCGCCGGTGCAGGGAAACGTCTGGACCGGTTTCACGGGCGTGGTTCGCAAGTACCGGGGCCGTGGCATCGGCCGGGCCGTGAAGATGGCGGTGCTGAAGCAGGCGATCGAGCAGAACGTGGCGCGGGTGCGGACCGATAACGACGAGACCAACGGGCCGATGCTCCACATCAACGAGGGCCTCGGCTACGAGCGAATCCCGGGGATCCTGAGCTTTCGCAAGCAGCGGTGAAGGTCCGTCCGGCGACGCTCGAGGACATTGCCGCAGTCTGCGCAATCGAAGCTGCATTTCGCCCCGACGAGCCCCTCGACCCGGTGGTCGAGCGCTACCGGTGGGAAACCCCGGAACCGGGCATCACCACCGAGCGATGGATCGCCGAAATCGCTGGCCCGGCCGGCTATGGGATGCTCTTTCACCCTGACTGGGAGACGATGACGGAGAAGAACTGCATCGCCTGGGTCGGTTGGCTGCCGGAATCGGCCGTCATAGTGCCGGAGCTCATCGAGTTCGTCGAGAGCCGTGCCAGGGCCCTTGGTGGCTCCCGTCTCCAGTTTTATTGCCAGGAGGACGAGTCCGCGGTCATCGCTGCCCTGACCGCCGCCCGCTTCTCGCTCGACACCGTGGCCAAGGTCTGGGAGCTCGACCTGCAGCGCAACCGCGACCGCCTTCTCAGCCTGACCGCGGCGTCGCGCACCGCGATGGCGGCGCAGGGCATCAGGCTCATACCCCTCGACCAGCACACCATCGAGGACCCCTATCGGGCACTCTACGAAGCACACCAGGACGCCCGGGTCGATATGCCCAGGAGCCACGAGATGACACCGGTCTCCTACCAGGTGTTTCGGACCTGGCATGGCTCTCCCGACCACCGGGCCGACCGGACCTGGATCGCACTCGATGACGACCGCGTTGTCGGCCTCTCCTTCCTCCGCTTTCCGCCGGCCGGAGGAAGCGTCTGGACCGGGTTCACGGGGACGGTTCGCACCCACCGCGGCCGCGGCATCGCCCGAGCCGTGAAGATGGAGACGCTGGCCCAGGCGATCGAGCTCGGCGTGGACAGCGTGCGGACCGACAACGACCAGCGAAACGCGGCCATGCTCCATATCAACGAGGAGCTCGGCTACACACCCCGGCCGGCGTTCGCCGAGTACGAGAAAGAGCTTTGACGCAAAAGCCGATGGAGATCCGCTTCGACACCTACTACCACTACCAAGAGCTGACCGATGCACTCCGGCAGCTGGCGGCCGCGCACCCGGCGCTCGCCCGGCTGGACTCGATCGGCAAGAGCCACGAGGGTCGCGACCTCTGGCTGATGACGATCACCAACCAGGCGACCGGCCCGGATGCCGAGAAGCCCGCCTTCTGGCTCGACGGCAACATCCATTCGGTCGAGGTGGCCGCGTCGATGGCCTGCCTCTACTCGATCAACGAGCTCCTGACGCAATACGGTCACGACGCATTGGTGACGCGGCTCGTCGACCGGATGGCCTTCTACATCCTGCCGCGGATCAACCCGGACGGGGTGGAGCTGGCGCTGGCCGACCCTCCGCGCTACGTCCGCAGCGGCGTCCGCTCCTACCCCTTCGTTGACGAGGACTCGGGGCTCACGCCGGGTGATGTGGACGGCGACGGGCGCCGTCTCACGATGCGGGTGGCCGATCCAGCCGGGCCCTGGAAGACCTCGGCGAAGGATCCCCGCGCGATGATCCGCCGCGGTCCCGACGAGGAGGGGGGCGACTACTACCGGCTCTTCCCCGAAGGCAGGGTCGTCGACTATGACGGTTGGGTGGTCCGCTTCGCGCGGACCATGCAGGGGCTCGACTTCAATCGCAACTTCCCCGCCATCTGGGAGGGCGAGGGGACGCAGAAGGGCGCCGGGCCCTTCCCGCTCTCCGAGGCGGAGACCCAGGCGGTGGCGCGCTTCATCACCGAGCGGCGGAACCTGACCGGAGCGATCACCTACCACACCAGCGGTGGCATCCACCTAAGGCCGCTCTCCTTCAAGGCGGACGACGAGATGCCGACCGAGGATCTCTGGACCTACCGCCTGATCGGCAAGCGCGCGACGGAGATCACCGGCTACCAGGCGGTGAGCGTCTACCACGACTTCCGCTACCACCCGAAGGAGATCATGACCGGCGCCTTCGACGACTGGCTCTACGACCAGCTGGGCGTGTTCGCCTGGACGACCGAGCTCTGGGACATCGTCGGGCGCGCCACTGGGAAGACCGACCGCAAGCAGATCGACTGGTATCGCGACCACCCCGAGGAGGACGACCTCGCGATCCTCAGATGGGACGACGAGCAGAACGGCGGCCGCGGCTTCGTCGACTGGTACCCGTTCGAGCACCCCGAGCTCGGCGGGGTCGAGCTGGGCGGCTGGGACAGCCTCTACAGCCTGGTCAACCCGCCTCCCCACCTGCTGGCCGAGGAGGTGGCCAAGAACCATCGCTTCGCGCTGGCGCAGGCCGCCATGGCGCCTCGACTGGAGGCCCGGCACCTGGCCGCTGAGCCGCTCGGCGATGGGCGCCACAAGGTCACCCTGGTGCTCGAGAACACCGGCTTCCTGGGTACCTACGTAAGCCGTCGCGCCCAGGAGCGCAAGGCGGTGCGGCCGATCCGCATCGAGCTCGCGGGCGCCGAGGTCCTGACCGGCGAGCGGCGGAGCGAGGTGGGGGACCTCGAGGGTCGGTCCAACAAGCTCGACTGGACGAGCAACTCGGCCACCGACAACCGGCTTCGCCGCGACTGGGTCGTGCAGGGCGAGCCCGGCTCGCGTCTGACCATCGACGTGATCGCCGAACGTGCCGGCACCCTCCATCTCGCCCTCGATCTCGGATAGATCGCCCAGGAAACTCCCAGCAAACTCACAGGAAAAGCGCCCAGGATTCCAGTCATGGCCGAAGCAGGACCCCGCGTCCTCGTCGTCGATGACGAGTCCAACATCACCGAGCTGATCGCCATGGCGCTCCGTTACGAGGGCTTCACCGTCAACACGGCGGCGACCGGGCGGGACGCACTCGCCAAGGTCGCATCCTTCAAGCCGGCCCTGGTCGTGCTCGACGTGATGCTGCCCGACATCGACGGCCTCGAGGTGATGCGGCGCCTCGGCAGCAACGGAAAACGGGTGCCGGTCATCTTCCTGACCGCGCGCGACGCGACCGAGGACAAGGTCCACGGCCTTACGCTGGGTGGCGACGATTACGTCACCAAGCCCTTCAGCGTCGAGGAGCTGGTCGCCCGCGTGCGGGCGGTCCTCCGCCGCAACGGCGGCGACTCGGAGGCGGACGGCAAGCTCAGCTTCGCCGACCTGGAGCTGGACGAGGACGCCCACGAGGTGCGCCGCTCAGGTACTGCGATCGACATGACCCCGACCGAGTACCGGCTCCTCCGGTACCTCCTCATCAACGCCGGCCGGGTGCTGACCCGGAGCCAGATCCTCGACCACGTCTGGCAGTACGACTTCGGCGGCGACGGCACCGTGCTGGAGACCTATATCTCCTACCTGCGGCGGAAGATCGACCGCTTCGACCCGCCTCTCATCCAGACCATTCGCGGGGTCGGTTACGTGCTGCGGCCGCCCCGGGCGTGACCCGCTCCCTCAGGGGGAGGCTTCTCGCCGGCCTCGTCCTGCTGGTCGCCTTCGGGCTCCTCGTCTCCGCCGCGGCCACCTATCTCGCCCTTCAGACCTATCTGGTCCAACGGCTCGACGACCAGCTCAAGACGGATCGGTTGACGGCGGTCGGCGCCCTCGGCAGCAGCGGTCCCGGCGGCGGCGGTCCGGGCGGCCGCTCCGGTGACCACGGCACTCCCCAGGCGCAGTTCCCGCCCGGAACTTATGGCGCTTTCTACAGCCCGGATGGCCGGACTCTGCTCAGCGAAAGCGGGTTCACCCTCGACGGCTCCGCACCCACTTCGCGGCCCCGGCTGCCCGACCCGGTCCCGCACGCCGGGCCCGATGTACCGGTAATCAACACCTACCCCGCCACCGGCGGCGGCAGGGTGCGGGTGCTCACCGAGTCAGTCGACGGCGCCGGCAACGACATCCTGGTTCTCGCCTTTCCGCTCGCCGATGTGGAGACCACGCTCAATCAGCTTCTCCTCCTCGAGGCCTTCATCAGCACCGCCGTCCTGATCGGCCTCGCGCTGCTCGCCTGGCGCGTCATCGGCATCGGCCTGCGGCCGCTCGAGACGATGGGGGAGACCGCGGCGGCGATCGCGGGCGGCGACCTCTCCCGGCGCGTCGAACCGGCGACCACCGGCACCGAGATCGGCCGGCTCGGTCTGGCCCTCAACGCGATGCTGGCCCGGATCGAGGAGTCCTTTGCCGAGAAGACGGAGGTGGAGCGCCAGCTCCGTCGCTTCGTCGCCGACGCATCCCACGAGCTGCGCACCCCGCTCACGTCGATCCGCGGCTATGCCGAGATGCTCCGCCGCGGCGCCGCCGACTCACCCGAGGACGCAGCGACCGCCCGGCGCCGGATCGAGGAGGAGTCGGTGCGGATGAGCATTCTGGTCGACGATCTTCTCCTGCTCGCCCGCCTCGACCAGGGGCGCCCCCTGGAGCGCAAGCCTGTGGATCTCGAGAAGATCGCCCGTGACGCCTGCGATGACGCGCGGGCGGTCGCTCCGCGACGGCAGATCAGCCTTCTCCGCGATGGGACGCTGACGGTGGTCGGCGACGACCTCCGGCTCCGCCAGGTGGTCGGCAACCTGGTCCGCAATGCAATCATCCACACACCACCGGCAACGCCGATCGAGGTCGAGCTCGCGACAGCCGACGGGCACGCGCTGCTCAGCGTCGTCGACCACGGGCCAGGACTGCCTCCGGGCGAGGAAAAGCGGATCTTCGAGCCGTTCCACCGCGCCGACCCCGGTCGGAGCCGGGACCGTGGCGGGTCCGGTCTCGGGCTCTCGATCGTCGCTGCCGTGGTCTCTGCCCACGGCGGCACCGTGGAAGCGCTCCCGACCGAGGGCGGGGGCGCAACCTTCCGCCTGGAGCTCCCATTGGTGCCGAAGGCCGAGGTGGGGGCCGACACCTAGGGTCGGGCCCCTCCGCCTCCCTCGGACCGAGGTCTGGGTGAGACATCCATTGAAGGGGGCGACTTCATTTCGCCGCGCGCCGGCCTGCGACGCCTCGTGTCGGCAGCGCGCCAAGCGACGCGTCGACGCCCCTTCCTTGCTGCACGACCGAGCGCTGGTTCGACGTTCACGCCTGCGAGCCGAAACCCGCGTAAGAGCTGTCGCCGACTACGACTGGGCTGATCGCGCGCCCCGTCGGTCATAGAATCCTTTTGTGCTGCTGGCGCAGATGCAGGGATTCCTCGAGGTCGCCCGCCGGGGCAATGTCAGCCGGGCCGCCGAGGCGATCTACGTCAGCCAGCCGACCCTGACCGCCCGCCTCCACGCGCTCGAGACCGAGCTCGGCGAGAAGCTCTTCGTCCGGACCCGGCAGGGGATGCGGCTGACCGACGCCGGGCGGGCCTTCCTCCCCTATGCGGAGCGTGCCACCCAGGCGGTGAAGGAGGGAAGGGAGGCGATCGCCGAGCTCAACTCGGCGTCGGCCGGCCATCTCGTCATCGCGTCCGCCCCCGCCGTCAGCACCTACCTCCTGCCGCCGCTCCTCGAGCGCTTCGCGGGGGCGCATCCGCGGGTGGAGGTAGCGGTCCGGACCGGCCACTCGGAGGAGGTCCTCCAGATGGTCCTCAAGAGCGAGGTGCAGCTGGGCCTCGGCCGCGACCTCCGCCACCACGACATCGACCTGATCCCCTTCTACGAGGAGGAGCTCGGTTTGATGGTGGCTCCGGGGCACCATTTCGCGGAGCGCAGGTCGGTCACCATGGCCGACCTCAGCGGGGAGCAGCTGATCCTTTTCGACCGTACCTCCAGCTATTACGAGCTGACCCAGGCCTCCTTCGCCAGCGCCGGCCTGACGCCCCGCAGCATGTTCGAGCTGGACAACATCGAGGCGACCAAGAAGATGGTCGAGCGGCGGCTCGGCGTCGCCCTCCTGCCCCGAACCGCGGTCGCGGTCGAGGTTGCCGCGGGCACGCTCCGGCGAGTGCCGATATCGGACGGGCTGCCCATGCGGCGGCGCCTCGTGGTCATGCGGCGGCGCGACCTCGGCCCGCCCAGCGGCGTCGTGAAGGCGTTCGTCGACCTCCTCCTCCAGGCCACCGAGTTAATAGGCTGAGCCTATCGAACCAATCGGAGCAATCAATTTGACGAATATAAGATGACTTGATACTTTGAGTTCATGGAACTCGTTTCGTCACCACTTGTCCCCGACGGCTTCAAAGTGCCCTCGACTCGGTGGAAGCACGGCAGCGCCCGCCTCCGGGAGCTGCTGAAAGAGAAGCCCTTCGTATTCGGCCCCGGGGTCTACGACCCGCATGGCGCCCAGCTCCTGATGTACCACGGCTTCGACGCCGTCTACTTCAGCGGCTACTCCTTCGCCGTCGGCCACCTCGGCACCACCGACATGGACCTCTATTCCAGCGTCGAGATCGCCGATGGGGTCCGCCGAACCGTCAGCGGGCTGCGCAAGTTCCAACTGACGATGGCGGTCGGCGACCCGGAGAAGGGCGTCGACCCGATCCACCTCGAGATCCCGCCCGTCGTGGCCGACATGGACGTCGGCTACGGCAACATCTTCAACGTCCAGCGAACGACCGAGCTGTACGTCAACACAGGCGTGGCCGCGGCCCACATCGAGGACCAGGTCATGCCCAAGCGCTGCGGCCATATCGCCGGCAAGGCGCTCGTCTCGGCCGATGAGATGGTCGGCAAGCTGCGCATGATGCGCAACGTCGCCGACGACCTCGGCAATCGCGACTTCATCATCATCGCCCGCACCGACGGCGTGTCGGCGAGCGAGGCGCCGGAGACGGCCCGCGGCATCGAGCTCGCCATCGACCGAGGCCTTCGCTACCTGGACAGCGGCGTCCCCGACCTGCTCTGGTGCGAGTTCCCGACCGCCGCCCGGGGCCCGGTCGAGCAGTTCACCCAGGAGATCCGCAAGCGGTTCCCCAAGGCACGCTTCGCCTTCAACTACTCGTCCTCCTTCAAATGGCAGAACGAGAAGGATCCGATGACCTTCGACGAGCTGGGCAAGCTGGGTGTTGGCTTCCTCTTCATCACGCTCGCCATGCAGCACGCGGCCGGCTATGGCATGAGCGAGGTGCTGACGGCGCTCAAAGAGCGCAAGGAGCAGGGCTACATCGAGCTCCAGCGGCGCGAATGGGACCCGAGCCGGGACGTGCCGACCAAGAGCCACCACCTTTTCACCGGTGTGCCCTATCACCACCACCTGGGCGAGACCTACGGCGCCCGCGGCATGGGCGCCAGCGAGGGTTTGGAGAAAGAGCTGGTCGTCTAGTTTCGAGCGGCGGTCGGGGAACGCGCTCCGCCTTCGAGCAGCGATCGGGGAACGCCCCCTCGCCGCCTTCGGCGGCACTCCCCCACGCGTGGGGGAGCAAGACTTGCCCCGGTCTTTGTGCCCCAATTAGTCGAGTCTTGCCTCCCCACGCAGTGGGGAGGTGGACGCGAAGC
>DATCPJ010000300.1:0-6201 GCA_036570145.1 Candidatus Dormiibacterota bacterium | reverse complement strand
CGGCGGGCGCCTCGTCGGCTTCTTCGGCAATACCTGCCACGCCATCGACATCGGCGGAATCGGCCTCTCCGCCAACGGCCACGAGGTCTACGAGGAGGGCCTCCAGATTCCGATGGCGAAGCTCTACACGGCTTCGGGTCCAAACGAGACGCTCTTCGAGATGATCGAGGCCAATGTGCGAGCGCCGCGCGAGGTGCTCGGGGACCTGCACGCCCAGGTGGCGGGCAACCAGGTCGGCGCCGATCGCCTGGTCGCCTACCTGGAGGAGTTCGGTCTCGCCGACCTGGGCGAGGTCGGCGACGAGATCCTGCGGAGGTCGGAGCTCGCGATGCGGGCGGCGATCGCGGCCCTGCCCGACGGCGATTACACCAAGACCTGCGTGACGGACGGGGACATCAACCCGATCGTTGTCAATGTCACGCTCCGGGTCGCCGGCGACTCGGTGGTGGCCGACTTCGCCGGCAGCTCGGCTCAATCTGAGCGGGGGCTCAACGTCGTGCTCAACTACACCGCGGCGTACACCAACTACGCCCTCAAGTGCGCGCTGGCTCCCACCGTTCCCAACAACGAGGGCAGCTTCCGTCCCGTCAAGGTCGTCGCCCCGGAAGGTTCGATCTTCAATCCCCGCCGCCCGGCTGCCGTTGCGGCGCGGCAGATCGCCGGCCATTTCATCCCCCACGCCGTCTTCGGTGCCCTGGCCCCGATCCTCCCGGATCGCCTGATCGCCGAGGGGGCGGGCGGGATCTGGCTGACCAACGTTCACGGAATCGGTGAGAAGAAGTTCGTCGCGGTCATGTTCGCCGCGGGCGGGACGGGGGCACGCCCCGGGGGAGACGGGCTCGCAACGACAAGCTTTCCAAGCGGTGTGGCAACCGCGCCGGTCGAGGTGATCGAGACTTCAACTCCTCTCGTGATCCGCCGCAAGGAGTTCCGCACCGACTCGGGCGGCGCCGGTCGCTATCGAGGTGGCGCGGGGCAGACGATCCAGATCGAGGTCCGCTCGGGCGAGCGCTATTCGATGTCGGTCCTCGGCGACCGCACCGTCACCCAGGCGGCCGGTTATGCCGGCGGCGGTCCCGGCGCCCTGGCCAGGATCACGACCGATCCAGCGGTGGAGGGCGACCCGAAGTTCGGCCTCCGCCTGGCGGCGGGCACAAGCTTCACCCTCGAGCTTCCCGGCGGAGGTGGGTATTACGACCCGGCCGAGCGTGACCGCGAGCTGGTGGCGGAGGATGTCGCGGACGGCATCGTCAGCAGCGAGGCGGCGGAACGCGACTACGGCTGGACGGCAGGCTGAGGCGAGCTCAGGCGCGGAGCTTGCGAATCACCGGCGCGAAGGCCCTCACGCCTTCCCGGCCGCCCATCGTGAGCGCCACCTGGACCTGCTTGATTCCGAGCGCGCCATGCCCGCGCAGCACCTCCGCCATCTCCTCGGGCGCGCCGGCGAGGGGCCGCTCGCCAGGCGCCGGCCGGTAGCCGGAGCCGGGCACGTTGACGCGCACCGCCACGGTTCGGACCAGCGTCGAAGGGTCCCGACCGTGCTCTCCGCAGGCCTCGAGGATCTGGTCGGATTGGTGCTTGCCCGCCTCGGCCGAAGCGTCCGTATAGCCGAGCCAGCCGTTCCAGACGTCGGCGTACTGCGCCACGATGCGGCGCATCCGCGGCCGCGGGTTGAGGGTTCCGATCAGGATCGGCGGTCCCATCGGCCGGGGGCCACGGGGCACCAACACGGCGTCGCGGACGGTGTAGAAGGGACCGCTGTGGTCGAGGTGGCCATCCCGCAGCAGTGCGCGCACGATCTGGAGCGCCTCCTCGAAGCGGCTCACCGGTGAGTCGGTGGGGAGTCCCATCGTCTGGTGCTCGCCGGCGGAGTCGCCGGCACCCAGGCCCAGCACCAGCCTCCCGTCGCTGATGGCGTCGACGGTGTCCGCGATCTTGGCCAGCAGGAGCGGGTTGCGATAGCCGGTGCAGGCCACCAGCGTGCCGAGCTGGAGGCGTGGGATCGAGGGGGCCAGGCCGGCGAGGACGCTGAACGCCTCCAGGTACCCCTCCGGCTCCGCGACCGCGTCCGGGCGCACGGTGGCCCCGGCTCGCTCGCGCAGCTCGGCGTTGGTGCTCGGCAGCAGGACGTGGTCGCTCACCCAGAGGGCGTCGAACCCGGCCGCCTCGGCCTCCTTTGCGATGTCGAGGACCTCCTGCCAGCGCAGCGGGCCGGTGGTCCAGGTGGGCAGGATCAGGCCCAGCTCCAGCTGCCGGCCCGCGTCGTCGCTCGCCATCCCAGCAACAATATTCGCTGTGATACCCACCGAGCTCGAGGACCTGTTCCACGGCAACGCCCTGGCCCAGCTCGCAACGCTGCGAAGCGACGGGACTCCCCACCTGACGCCGATCTGGATCGACCTCGAGGGCGACCGCATCCTCGTCAACACGAGGGCCGACCGGGTGAAGGCGAAGCACATGCAGCAGCGCCCCGACGTGGCCGTCTGCATCGTCGACCCGGCTGACCCCTATCGCTACATAACCGTCAACGGTGTGGTGGACTCGGTGGAGGAAGCCGGGGCGATGGCGCACATGGATCGCCTCGCTGCCCGCTACCTGCGAGTGTCGAAGTACCCCTGGGCAAAGCCGGGCGAGCGGCGCCTGCTCTTTCGAGTGCGGCCCACCCGGGTTTCCTTCGATCGCGGCGGTGACGACGTCCCGGAGCCGGAGTTCTAGCCTGATTCAGCTCTCGAGATCACGAGACACGGAAAGGGTCCGAAACACAAAGACACTAAGAGCACGAAGGACGCACGAAGGAAGAGGAATTTAACCTTCTCCGTGCGTCTTGGTGCTCTTTGTGACTCCGTGTTTGCATCGGCCGGCTAGCTCGATTTCTTGGTGGCTACCATCCATTCCTCGGCCGTGTGCGGCGCCCGCCGCGGGTCCAGGATCGAGAGGTCGATGGCCGGGTCAGGACGGCCGGCGATGAGCCGCGCGAGCAGCTGCCCGACCGCAGGGCCGTGCATCGTGCCGTGGCCGCCGAAGCCGGCCGCCATCCAGAGCCCGGGCTCGACCGCGCCGACGTAGGGGTGGCCGTCGCCACCCAGGTCGACGTTGCCGGTGGTGAAGCGAGCCACCCTGATGTCGGCGAGCGCGGGTGCCCGCACCTGGGCGAGCGCGCCGAACTCGACCAGCATCTGGTCGTGGCTCCAGCCCGGCGGGTTCTCCTCGAGGAGGATGGCGAGGACCAGGGCCTTGCCCTCCGGTTCGACGCAGAAGCCGGTGTCGAGATCGATCGTCAGTGGGACTCCCTGCCCCTCCAGGGCGGGTTCGGTGATCGCGCCCAGGAGCTGCATCGGGCGGATCGTCAGGTCGAGCCCGAACGGGCGGAGGAGCTCCGTGCTCCAGAAGCCGGTGCATGCCACGACCCGCTCGGCCACCACCTGGGATGGCCCCGAGACGAGCCAGCCACCGTCCTGCCGGCGCAGCCCGCGCACCGGCCATTGCTCGCGGACCTGGGCGCCGGCTGCCCGCGCCGCGCGGAGCAGCGCTGCCACGCCGTCGGGCGGCGTGACACGGCCGTCGCGCGGCGTCCAGCAGCCGCCGAGCAGACCCCTCGGGCTGAGCCACGGCGCCGCCTCGACCAGCTGCTCGGCGTCGAGCAGCTGAACGTCGGTCAGCCCCATCTCAGCCTGGAGCCTGCCGGCGTCGCCCAGCCGGGCCATGATCTCGGGCTGGCCGGTGACGAAGAGGTAGCCACATTCGTCGAAGGGGACGGGCGACTCGAAACGCTGCTCGGCGGTACGCCAGAACTCGAGACCTCGTCGAGACAGCTCGATCTCGAGCGGCGTGCTGAACTGCTGGCGAACGCCACCGAACGACCCGCCCGTCGACCCGCTGGCGAGCCGGTCCTGCTCGACCAGGAGGATGTCGTGCTCGCCTTCCTCGGTCAGGTAATAGGTGACCGCGGCACCGACGATGCCGCCTCCGATGACGACCGTGCTGAACCGCTCCATTCGCTTCCCTTCTCCCAGGCAGAGGCTAACAAAAGCGCTCCCGGTGGTCCCACTAAGATTGGTCGGACTTCAACGCGACGGCGCCGGCACGACCGAGGAGGGATGGAATGTTCTCGTACGAAGGCAAGAAGGCGCTGGTGACGGGTGGCGGTCGTGGCATCGGGCGGGCGATCGCCCTCGCCTTCGCGAAGCAGGGCGCCGACGTGGCGCTCGCGGCACGCAGCCGCGACCAGCTCGAGGCAGTCGCGGACGAGGTCCGCAAGCTCGGGCGGCAGGCGCACGTCCTGCCCACCGACCTGCTCGACGTGGAGGCCGCGGGCGCCATGGTCGCCGCCGCCACCCAGGCCATGGGAGGCCTTCACGTGCTTGTCAACAACGCCGGCGGGATGGTCGACGTGCCGGGATCGGTCGGGCCGCTGTCGGAGGCCACGCCGGCCGCCTTCGACGGCATGATCTCGCTCAATCTGCGCTCGCCCCTCTTCGCTGCGATCGCGGCCGCCAGGCAGATGGCGGCCCAGGGAACCGGTGGCGCCATCCTCAACATCGTCTCCATCGACGCCATGTTTCCAGCGCCGACCGAGGGCCTCTACGGCGCCGCCAAGGCGGCCCTGGTCAACCTGACCAAGGTCCTCGGTTACGAGGTCGGCAAGGATCGCGTCCGCGTCAACGCGATCGCCCCGGGCGTGGTGGAGACCGCCCTCACGGCCCCCTGGCTGGCGACGGCGGAGCAGCGGATGGACCGGGCTTCCTTCTACCCGATCAACCGCATCGGTGCCCCGGACGACGTCGCCGCCGCTGCCGTCTACCTGTGCTCCGACGAGGCCGAGTGGGTGTCGGGCAACGTCCTCTACGTGACCGGAGGCCAGCTCGCCACGAGCGACGTTTTCCGCTGGGTCCGGGCCCAGAACCCGGTGCCGGACGAGTCGAAGATCTAGCCGGTCGCTTGGGTCGTCGACTCGTGAGGCCCAGCCGATCCTCCTCGGGCGCCCTCCTGGTGCTGGTGTCGGCGGCTGCCTTCGGGACCACGCCGATCCTGGCCAAGTTCGCCTACGCGGCCGGCCTCACCCCCCTCCAGACCCTCACCTTCCGCTTTCTGATCGCGGCGGCGATACTCTTCGGCGCCGCGCTCGGCAGCGGGCGCAACCCGCTCCGGGTGGGCCGCAACGCCCTGCCTCTGTTCCTCGTTGGGGTGGTCCTCTACGCGGGAATGGCAGGCGCGTTCTTCGGCGCGCTGACGGTGCTCCCGGCCTCCCTCGCCGAGCTGATCGCCTACCTCTACCCGGCGCTGGTGGCGGTCGGGTCCTGGCTCCTGTTCGGCGAGCGGCTCGGTCTCCGCCTCGTGGTCGCGCTGGGGGTGAGCTTCGCCGGCCTGGCGCTGCTGGTCGGCGGCGCCCAGGTGCGCTGGGGTTGGCCGCTGTTGCTCGCGTTCATCTCACCCGTCCTCTACGCCGGCTACATCCTGGCCAGCGAACGCCTCATGCGCGGCGTGGCGGCGGTCGCTTCCAGCGCTCTCGTCCACGCCGGCGCCGGCCTCACCTTAACCGCGGCCCTGCTCGTGGTCGGTCCTCGGGCGCTGCCGGCGACCGTCTCGGCCTGGGGCATCGTCCTCGTGATCGCAGTGCTGCCCTCAGTCTTCGGCATCTCGCTGCTGCTGGCGGGCATCGTCCGGACGGGCGCGATCCGTGCCGCGCTCCTGAGCACGTTCGAGCCGGTGGTGACGATCGCGCTTGCGGCGCTGCTGCTCGGCGACCGCCTCAGCGGTCCGCAGCTGGCCGGGGGAGGGATGGTCCTCGCCGCCGTCCTGCTGACGCAGTGGCGGCGCCGGGAGCCGATCCCTCCCCTCCAGCCCTAGCTTGAACAGGTTCCGAGTTCAGGCGACAGCGACAGAGGCGTAGCCGATCGGCGGGTACTGCCGGATCTGCCGAGTCCGATTCAACACGAGGCCGTCACGAAGACCACCAAGACGCACAGAGGACGTTAAATTCCTCTTCCTTCGTGCGTCCTTAGTGCCCTTCGTGTCTTTGTGTTTTCGGACCCGTTCCAGTGTCGCGTGATCTCAAGAGCTGTTCGCCCTAGGCGGGTGGGCCGCCGAGGTGGTCCTCCGGCTTGTGCCAGCTGGAGGTATTGACGGTGACGCCCTGCGAGGTCGGCCTCGGAGTCTGCTGGCGCACCTTCGGCAGCACGTCACTCGCGATCTGCTCGAGGA
>DATCPJ010000299.1:0-15104 GCA_036570145.1 Candidatus Dormiibacterota bacterium | reverse complement strand
GGCCCGTCTCGTCGTCGTCACGCAGCTGCGGCTGCGCTCCTCCTAGAGCCACCCCTTCGCACGACCTCGACGCCCTGACCGGCGACCCCGCGGGTCGACTGCGGCCATTGTGTCGACCCAATTACCAGACGCACCACTAGTGCGCTGAGAAGGCAGACGGCCGGCGGCTGAGGTCGAGGACCTGGAGGGCGCGGCCGCGGAAGTGGTCGCAGCGCCAGCAGAAGACGACGGCGTCGAAGCCGTAAGGCAGAACGCCGGGGACCAGCACCTCGCGCTCCCGCCGATGGAGAAGCCAACAGACCATGTGCTCGATCAAGCTGCGCGGCGAGTCTGGTCGCGCGCGAGCCTAAAGCGAATACGAAACTGTTAAGGGCGGCGTTCAGCCGAGCAGGCTGGGCGCGGCGGCGTTCCCCGCGAGGATCCCATCGACCGCGTCGAGCCAGCTGCTGTCGCCGTTGTCGGCTCGCCAGAGCCAGTACTCGGCTCCCCACAGGAGGATGGTTCCGAAGCCCTCCGCACGGATGCTCGCGAAGCGTTTGGGGATGTCGTCGGCAAGGGTGCTCTTGGGGTCGCCATAGTCGGCGATGGACGCCTCCCACGGCTCGGCCTGGACCTCGGTTATCCACGCCTGCTTGCCCTGTGCACGAGCGTTGCGTCCCCAATGGCCGGCCTTGGTCGCCCAGTCCGAACCGGCATGGCTGACACCGTCTTGGCCGAGGAAGCGGTAGCCGATCTCGGTGTAAACGTCGAGGCCCAGGATGTCGCCGCTACCCAGCACACCCAGGCTCTGCGCCTCCGCGGTGTCCGATTCGAAGCCGAGCAGCGACTTGAGGTCGAAGCCGGAGCGGTTGGAGGCGTGGTCGAAGAGCATGTTGAAGTGGCCGAAGGCATTGACGATGACCGGGCGGGAGTCGATCGCCTTGAGCGCGGCGACCTCCATCGAGAGCAGGTCCCGGCCGATGTACCAGCGGTTTGGACCGGCCGGATTGAACGGCTCGTTCTCCACCTGCCAGGCAACCAGCGCGGGGTTGTCCCGGTAACGCTGGACGGTCTCCTGGACGAAGTCGAGCACGGCGGCGCGGAGGAGTCCGTCACGGCTCACGTCGCCGCCGTCCTCGGTCTTCGGCAGCAGCTGCCGCGGGATGTAGAACTCGGGCCAGCCGAGTCCCTTCATGCCGACCGAGAGAACGACCGGCTGATGGGACGCCTGGGACTCGTTGAGGAGCCAATCGAGCTGCTCGTAGCCCTCACCGTCGACCTGGTCCCAGTAGGCGGAGAGGCGGATGACCTTGAAGTGCATCGCCTCCAGGCGACGATAGGACTGCTGCCAGTCGAGCCCCAGGTAGGTCGCATGGCGGGGGCTGAAGCTGGTCCCCACCTGGACCGGCGCCGGATCGCTCACAGCAGCGTGCGCCGGAGTGACGCCGGCCCATGGAAGCGGCATCGGGTCGGGCATGGGGAAGGTGAAGGATACGAGCACCGAGACGACCAGCAGCGCCGCGGGGCGGCGCGGAGATGCCAGGAGTCGGGACCATGGAATGCGCAACAGAGGCCTCGACGGAGACGATGCTCAGAACTTGCCCGCAAGCTAACAACAAGTATGTAAAGAGTTCAGATACCTTTAATGACAGGACCCGCGCCACTCCCCCGAGCGAGCCCGATCCACTTGACTGGGACCGGTCCCATATGTGTTAATTGGACTATCACGTTTTCGTGATACACTGAGCGCAGCAAGTCCATCGTTTCTTAGGATTCTTAGGGGTACACATGGCAGTCAGGTTGGATACATGGATCGGGTCCCACAGCCAGGTTGGCGCGATCACCCAACCCGCGGCGCCGAGCCGCGTGCTCAGCCTCCAGGAGCGGAAGGCAATGCTCCACCGCCGCCGCCGGCTGTCCCGCGCCCACGTCGTTCTGGAAGCCGCCATCTGGCTCGCCGGCTCGGGCGCGGTCGGCATCCTGGCGCTGGCCGGGATGTACGGTCTGCGTTAGCTGAATCGCGCCTCAGACGGCGGGAAGAGCGTGCCGAGGGGGCGCGCTCTTCCCGTCTCGAGGGCGGCGTGGGCCTGGTCCGGTTGCGGCCTCAGCGCGGCGCCATCCTGAGTGCGCCGTCGAGGCGGATCGTCTCTCCGTTGAGGTAGGGGTTCTCGATGATGTGGCCGGCGAGCAGCGCGTACTCGGCCGGTTTCCCAAGGCGATGTGGGTTGGGCACCGAGGCGGCCAGCTGCTCGCGGATGTCGTCGCGAAGTCCGGCCAGCAGAGGCGTGTCCATCAAGCCCGGCGCGATCGTGCAGACCCGGATCAGCAACGAGGCGAGATCGCGGGCGGTCTGGATCGTGAGGCCGTGAATGGCAGCCTTGGAGGCCGTGTAAGCCGCCTGGCCGATCTGGCCTTCAAAGGCGGCGATCGAGGCGGTGTTGACGATCACGCCCCGTTCCCCGTCGACCGGCTCGGCGGCACCGATCCGGAAGGCCGCCTTACTGAGGACGTTGAAGGTGCCGACCAGGTTCACCTCGAGCACGCGGCGGAACTGGTCGAGGGGGTAAGGTCCCTCCTTACCGGCGACCCGGCCGCCACTTCCGATGCCGGCGCAATTGATCGTGATCCGGAGCTGGCCAAGCTCGGCGGCGGCGTCGAGCGCCCGGTTCACGTCCTCCTCACTGGTCACGTCGGCAGCCGCGAAGCGGCCACCGAGGCGGCCGGCGACCTCCTCCCCGGCTGAGCGCGGCAGGTCCACGACGACGACCTTCGCGCCCTTCGAGGCGAGCAGCTCGGCAGTCGCCAGGCCGAGACCCGACGCGCCGCCGGTGACGAGGGCGACCGATCCATCAATCTTCATGGGGGTATTGTCTTGCCGATGACGCTGATCCGTCGTGGCCAGGCGATGGAAGGGGACCTCCGCAAGCCGCAGGGCAGCTTCACGGGGGACGCCGACCAGCACACCATCCACGCCCGGGTCGAGCCCGAGCCGGTCCGGGTCAGCTTCGTCCGCTTCCAGCCCGGCGCCACGACGCACTGGCACTCGCACAGCGGCGGCCAGGTCCTCCACGTCGTCGACGGCGAGGGCCGGGCCCAGGACCGCGGCGCCGATGCCGTCGTCTTGAGTGTGGGCGACACCCTCACCGCGGAACCCGGGCGGGAGCACTGGCACGGCGCGGCGCCCGGCACCTCGATGACCCACCTCGCGGTCACCATCGGCGAGGTGACCTGGCAGGAACCGCCCGCCTAGCCCGGCGCCGCCTCTCGATTTGGCATCGTTCCCTGTCAATTGACTATCAGATAGTCGCCGTTAAGTGTGGCCATCTCGAGTTGTAACTGACTCCCTTACGACGGCGATCCGACGGCGGCGTCGGTTCTACTCTCAAGATGGCCGCAGTGGAGCGCCGGACCGCTCCCGTCCGCAGGCTTGGAAACTCCTCGGCGCGAACCTTCCGCGTCGCCGTCGTGGGCTTTGTGCTGGTCTGCGTCTCCTTCCAGCTCTGCATCAGCTTCGCGATCGGCGGCGAGAGCTTCAGCAACGCCGTCGATGATATCGGCGAGGCGGTCGCGGCACTGCTCGCCGGCTTTGCCTGCGCGGTTGCCGCCCGGCGCACCCTCGGCTCGACGCGGTTGGGCTGGGCTCTGCTCGCCGCCTCCGCCCTCAGCTGGGGAGGAGGCGAAACCGCCTGGTCGTACATCGAGATCGGCCTTGGCCAGGCGGTCCCCTCCCCCTCGGTCGCGGACATCGGCTTCCTTCTCATGGTCCCCCTCGGGTTCGCCGGCGTCTTCGTCTTCGCGGTTGCGGCAAGCCGGCGTTCGGAAGGCGTCCGGGCGGTCGTCGACGGACTCCTGATCGCGTCGTCCCTGCTCCTCGTCAGCTGGGAGGGGATACTCAGGAGCACCTTCGCCGACAGCTCGCTCTCGGTCCTGGGCAAGATCGTCAACCTCAGCTACCCGGTGTCGGACATCGCGATGCTGACGATCGTGGTGGTGGCCCTCACCCGGGCCAGCAGGGGTAGCCGACCGGCGGTCGGCTTGCTCGGCGCCGGCCTGATCTGCATCGCGGCCGCCGACAGCGCCTTCGCCTATATCACGACGGCCACCGGCTACAACGCCAACGCACTCGACGGCGGCTGGTTCGTGGGGTACCTCTTGATCGCGCTCGCCTCGCTGCGCGCCCAAAACATGGCGCCCGACAAGGAAGACGCCAAGCTTGACGGCCCGGCCCGGATGATCGCGCCCTACGTGGCCATCCTGCTGGCGGTAGCCACCTCGCTCGCGGTCTTCCTGACGGAGGGCCGGCTCGACCTGGTCGCGGTGCGGATGGCAGGCGCGATCGCCGGCTTCTCGATCATCAGCCAGCTCCTCGTGATCATCGAGAACCGGGGTCTGCTCCGCGAGAGCCGGGCGAATGAGCAGGCGCTGCTGAAGAGCCGCCGCTCCCTCGAGCAGGTAATCGACAACGCACCGGTGGCGCTCTTCTCGATCGACCCGACCGGAGTACTGACGCTGGCAACCGGCCACGCCTTAATTGGCTTCGGCGAGCGCGCCACCCGCCTCACCGGCCGCAACGTGCGGGAGGTCCTCAAGGAATCCCCCGAATTCTTGACGGCGATCGAGAGGGCCCTCACCGGACGACCGGGGCAGCTGATCGCCGCCTTCGAGCACGGTGACCTCGACGTCCGCCTGCTTCCCGTCTACGAAGACGGGCGGCTGGTATCGGTCAGCGGGGTGGCGATCGACGTCACCGAGCGCCGGCTTGCCGACCAGGCACGTCGGGAGAGCGAGGCGAAGTCCCGCTTCCTGGCGACCATGAGCCACGAGCTGAGGACGCCGCTCAACTCCGTCCTAGGCTTTGCCGAGCTGTTGCTCGGCCAGCACCGGGGCAAGCTCAACGAGTCCCAGCAGCGCTACGTGGGCAATATCGCGTCCAGCGGCCAGCACCTGCTCTCACTGATCAACGACGTCCTGGACCTCTCCAAGGTGGCATCGGGCGAGATCGAGGTGGCCATCCAGCCCGTCACGGTGGCGGAGGCGATCGCGGAGGCGGTCACCAAGATCCGCCCTCTTGCGGACCGCAAGCGATTGGCCCTGGTCGTCGTGGATGCCGCCGACCGCCTGGAGGCCCTCGCCGACCCGCTGCGCCTGCAGCAGATCGTCCTGAACCTCCTCTCGAACGCGGTCAAGTTCACCCCCGATGGCGGGCGGATCGAGGTGCAGAGCCGGATGAACGGCTTCTTCGTCGAGATCGAGGTGAGCGATTCCGGCATCGGGATCCCGGCCGAGCACCTGGCCCGGATCTTCGAGGAGTACTCCCAGGTCGACGACGCCTACAGCCGCAAGCAGGAGGGCACGGGGCTCGGGCTGGCGGTGAGCCGGCGGCTCGCGGAGCTGATGTCGGCGACCCTCGGGGTCGAGAGCGTGGTCGGCCGTGGGTCGCTCTTCCGCCTCCGCCTGGCGGCGGTCTCAGTCATCCCGGCGGAAGACTCGGCCGGCGGCGGCGAGGGCTACCGCGACCCAGGCGGCCAGCCCGACAAGGTCGCCGCCGAAGCTGCCGAGGTCTGATCCCGAAACGATCTCGCGAAGGGCGTGGGTCGCCATCGTCATATAGCCGGCGAAGGTATGCGCACCGAGTTCCCCAGGAGCCCCGAGGGAGCTGTCCCCCCTCCCCGCTGGCGTGGGAGGAGGACAAATTCTCTTGCCGTGTTCACTCATCTCTCCACCTCTCCACACGGGTGTGGGGAGCGAAGACAAATCCTCTTAACCTTTGCTGATGCCGGTGCTGGAGCCTGTCAGCCCGCTGCGGTTCATCGTCGAGGAGCTGCCCGAAGCGGCCGTGGCGCTGCGGGCGGAGGTCCGCGCGTTTCTCGCCGAGGAGCTCGCCGCGAGCGCTTTCATCCCCCGCTGCGACGCCTGGCTGAGTGGCTGGGACCCGACCTTCAGCCGGCGCCTGGGCGAGCGCGGCTGGCTGGGCATGACGTGGCCGAAGCGGTACGGCGGCCGCGAGCGTTCCGCCCTGGAGCGCTACGTCGTCGTCGAGGAGCTCCTGGCCGCGGGCGCCCCGGTGGCGGCGCACTGGATCGCCGACCGGCAGACCGGGCCCCTGCTGCTGCGCTACGGGACCGAGGAGCAGCGGATGCGCTTCCTCCCCGGCATGGCACGCGGAGAGATCCAGTTCGCGATCGGGATGAGCGAGCCCGACTCCGGGTCCGACCTGGCCTCGGTCCGCACCACGGCGAAGAAGGTCGAGGGCGGCTGGAGCCTGGATGGGACCAAGGTCTGGACGTCGGGCGCCCACCTCGCCGACGCCATGATCACCCTGGTCCGGAGCGAACCCCTCGGCGATGATCGCCACCTCGGCCTGAGCCAGGTCATCGTGGACCTGCATGGCCAGGGAGTCGAGATCCGGCCGATCCGGTTGCTGACCGGCGAACACCACTTCAACGAGGTCGTCCTGCGTGACTGCTTCGTGCCCGACGGGATGGTCGTCGGCGCCCTCGGCGATGGCTGGAAGCAGGTCACCTCGGAGCTTGCCTACGAGCGGAGCGGGCCGGAGCGCTTCCTCAGCACCTTCCCGCTCCTGGCGGCACTGTCGGCGGCCACGGGCTCGGCGGCGGTCGGGCGCCTGGCGGCCGAGCTCTGGACGCTCCGCCGGCTTTCGCTTGCGGTTGCCGCCGCCCTTCAGCGAGGGGAGGAGCCGGCGGTTGAGGCGGCGCTCGTGAAGGACCTCGGAACCCGTTTCGAGCGCGAGGTGACGGAGCGGTCGCGAGCGATCCACGGTGGGGAGCCGAGCCACCCGCTGTTCGAGCACTACCGGCGCTCTTTGCTCGAAGGACCCGGCTTCACCCTCCGTGGGGGCACCAACGAGGTGCTCCGTTCGGTGGTTGCGCGGAGCCTCCGGTGAGCGAGGTCCGGGCGCTGCTGGCGGAGAGCGCTGCCGAGCTCTTTCGCCGCCACTGTCCCACCGAGGTCGTCGCGAAGGGCTGGTCGGCGGAGCTCTGGCAGGTGGTGGAGCGCGCCGAGCTGACGGAGGGCGCGACCACCGCCGAGCTCGCCGAGGTCCTCCGGGTCGCCTCCCAGTACGCCGCCCCCATCCCGCTCGGCGAGGACGCCCTGGCCCGCGGGTTCCTCGCCCGCTCCGGGATCGAAGCACCGGCCGGGCCGCTGACGGTCGGGGACTTCTACGACCGCCGGGCGGAGGGGGTGCCCTTCGCGCGCATCGCCACCGGCATCGTCGCGGTCGGACTGGAGGGCGTCGCGCTCCTCCGACCCGGGTCCTACCGGGTCAGCGAAGGCGTCAACCTGGCCGGCGAGCCGCGCGACGCGGTGGAGGCGGACCCCTTCGAGGTCGTCCCATTGGGAGCGGTACTCCGTCGCTGGGGCGCGCTCCTCCGCGCCGTCCAGATCGCGGGGGCGCTCGAGCGAGTGCTCCAGCTGACGGTGCGCCAGGCCGACGACCGCCGCCAGTTCGGCCAGCCGCTGCGCCGGTTCCAGGCGATCGCCCACCAGCTCGCCGAGCTGGCGGCGGAGACGGCGGCGGCCCGCGCCGCGGCGGATGCCGCCGCCGAGGACCCGCAGCTCTGGAAGATCGCGGCGGCAAAGGTCCGCTGTGGCGAGGCCGCCGGCCGCGCCGCGACGATCGCCCACCAGGTCCACGGCGCCATCGGCTTCACCGACGAGCATGTGCTGCACCGGTTCACGCTCAGGCTCTGGTCCTGGCGGGACGAGTTTGGGACGGAGGAGGAATGGGCATCCGTGCTGGGCGGGTTGCTGAAAGAAAAGTTGTGGGAGACGCTGACTTGAGCGAGGTCCGGCTGGAGCGGGACGGCACCGTCGCGCTGGTGACGCTCGCGGCTCCAGAGCGCCGGAACGCCTTCCTGCCGGCGATGGTCGAGGAGCTGATCGCCGCCTGCGAGGAGATCGACGCCGACCCCGGCATTGGCGCGGTCGTGATCAAAGCGGAGGGCGAGGGCTTCTGCGCCGGCGCGCACCGGGATTCGCTCAAGCAGGCGGGGCAGGACCCGGCGCGTGACGACAATTACCGGGCGCTCGGCCGCACCTATCGCGCCTTCGCCCGGGTCGGCGAGCTGCTCCCACCATCGGTTGCCGCGATCCGCGGCGCGGCGGTGGGTGCCGGGGTCAACCTGGCGCTGGCGACCGACCTCCGCGTCATGGCGCATGACGCACGGATCATCACCGGCTTCGCCAAGATCGGCATCCACCCCGGCGGCGGCCATTTCGCGCTCCTCGGCCGCCTCGTCGGCAGAGAGGCGGCCGCCGCCCTGGGACTCTTCGGGACGGAGATTGACGGACGCCGCGCGGCGGAGATCGGCCTCGCCTGGGAGTCGCTGCCGGCGGAGCAGGTCGAGCCACGAGCCCTGGAGCTGGCGAAGCAGGCGGGCGCGGACCCGGAACTGGCGCGTCACACGGCCCGGTCGCTGAGGCTGGAGCTGGGACCGCCGGCGCTGCCCTGGCCGGCCGCCCTCGAGGTGGAGCGCGCGATCCAGATGTGGTCGCTCCGGCGCCGGGAGGCGGGCTCGTGATGCAGCACGGCGGCCCGCAGATGTGGATGTGGGGCGGCCGGCGGCGCAAGCCAACCGACACCGGGCCTGCCAACAGCGGCCTGACCGGCGACCCCGGGCTCGAGGAGCCGCCCGAGCCCGAAGGCCCCAAGGACCTGCGCGGGCGCTGGCTGAACTTCAGGCAGTCGCTCACAGGGACGCTGGCCGCGCTTCCCAGGGTCGTCCGCCTGGTCTGGGACGCGAGCCCGACGATCACCGTCGCGATGTTCGTCGCGACCGTCCTCGCCGGCCTCATGCCGGCGGCGGCCGCCTACACCTCGAAGCTGCTCGTCAACGCCGTCGTCGAGGGGCTGCGGATCCACGACACGCACGCGCCCGACAGGCTCAGCTTCGCGGTCGGACCCCTCCACACGCCGGTCTTCAGCGTCTTCGGCGGGATCGTCTTCCTGGCCGTCATCCAGCTGGCCATCTTCGCCGTCACCTCGCTGCTCGGCACGGTCCGGAACATCGCCCAGCAGCTGCTTCAGAACTCGGTGACCATGACGATCCAGCTGATGGTGATGGAGAAGGCCGCCGGCCTCGACCTCGCCTTCTACGAGGACCCCGCCTCCTACGACCTGCTCCGCAGGGCCCAGAACGACTCGGTCAGCCGGCCGGTGATGATGATCTCGACCGCGTTCGGCCTGCTCCAGACGCTGCTGACCTTCCTGACCATGATCGCCCTCCTGCTGGCGGTGAGCCCGCTGCTGGCGGTGATCGCCCTTCTCTCGCCCATCCCCGCCTTCATCGCGGACACCCGCTATGGCTGGCGGGGCTACAACATCGCCCGCTGGGGCTCCCGGCTCCTCCGCCGGATGAACTACCTGGTCACCCTCGTCACCACCGACAGCTTCGCCAAGGAGGTCAAGCTGTTCGGCCTCGGCGGCTACTTCATCAAGCGCTACCGGCTGATCGCCGCCGCCTTCTACGGCAGCCAGCAACGGCAGGTCGTCCGCCGCTACGGCGTCGGCTATCTATGGGGCATCCTGAGCATCCTGGTGACCTCGGCCACCTACCTCTACGTCGCACTCCAGGCGGTGGTGGGCAGGCTGACGCTGGGCGACCTGACCCTCTACACGACGGCTGCGCAGTCGGTGCAGGGCTCGATCCAGGGCATCCTCGGCGGCTTCACCGGGATGTACGAGCACAACCTCTACCTGAGCAACCTGTTCGAGCTGGAGGAGGTTCGGACGACGCTTCCCGTGCCGGCTGAGCCGATCCCCGTCCCGAGGCCGCTGCGCGGCGAGATCACCTTCGAGAACGTCAGCTTCGCCTACGCCGGCGCCAGCTCCAACGCCCTGACCGGCCTGAGCTTCAGCGTGAGGCCGGGCGAGACGCTCGCCGTCGTCGGCCGCAACGGCGCCGGCAAGACGACCCTCTTCAAGCTGATCTGCCGCCTCTACGACCCGATCGAGGGCCGCATCCTGATCGACGGCCACGACATCCGCGACTACGAACCGGAGGAGCTGCGCCGCCAGGTCGGCGCGATGTTCCAGGATTACGTCACCTACCAGGCGACGGCGGCAGAGAACATCGGCCTCGGGGACCTTCCCCAGGTCGACGACCGCGAGGCGATCATCCAGGCCGGGCAGCAGGGCGGCGCCGACGAGCTGATCGCCAAGCTGCCGGCGGGCTACGACACCGCGCTCGGCAAGTGGTTCGATGCCGGGGTGAACCTGTCCGGAGGCGAATGGCAGAAGGTCGCGCTCGCGCGTGCCTTCATGCGCGAGGCGCCGATCCTGCTCCTCGACGAGCCGACCGCCGCCCTCGACGCGCAGGCCGAGTACGACCTCTTCGAGCGCCTCAAGTCCCTGACCTCGGGCAAGACGGCCGTCTACATCTCCCACCGCTTCTCGACCGTCCGCCGCGCCGACCGCATCCTCTTCCTCGAGCACGGCCGGCTGGTCGAGGAGGGCACCCACGAGGAGCTGATGCGGCTGGACGGCCGGTACGCGCGCCTCTTCCGGATGCAGGCCGCCGCCTACACCGGCGATGAGGTTGTCGATTTCGACCCGGCCGCTTCGTCGTAAGTTTTGGGATGCGGCGCCTTCCGCGCCGCCGAGGCAAGGAGACGAAATGAAATACATCCTTCTCTTCTGCGGCAACGAGGAGCGTTGGGACACGATGGCGGAGGCCGAGCGCAACGGCATGTACGCGCGGATCGGCGAGTGGTGGGGCAGCCACAGCGCCTCGGGCAAGATCTTCGGCGGTGAGGAGCTGCAGCCGGTGACTACCGCCACGACCGTCCGTCACAACGGTGACAGCACGGTGGTGACCGACGGCCCGTTCATCGAGGCGAAGGAGACGGTGGGCGGCTTCGCGCTGATCGACGTCGCCAACCTCGACGAGGCGATCGAGCTGGCCAAGACCTGGCCGGCCAAGGGGCTCGTGGAGATCCGACCCCTCGTCGTCGACAGCAGCATGTGAGCTCAGCCACTGACCCGAGGTCGGCCACGGACGAAGCCCTGGCACGCGTGTTCCGGGAGGAGACCGGGCGCTTGGTGGCGGGCCTCGTCCGCTTCCTCGGCGACTTCGACCTCGCAGAGGAGCTGGTCCAGGAGGCGGTGCTCAGCGCGATCGAGACCTGGCCCTCGAGTGGCATACCGGCCAACCCGGCGGCCTGGCTGACGACGACCGCGCGGCGGAAGGCGATCGACCGGATCCGGCGGGAGTCGCGCTACCGGGACAAGCTGGTCCTCCTGGCCGGCTCTCCGGCCCCCGCCCCGACCGAGCCCGACGACCGGCTGCGGCTGATCTTCACCTGCTGCCACCCGGCGCTCGCCCGCGAGGCTCAGCTTGCGCTGACGCTGCGGGCCGTCTGCGGCCTCACCACGCCCGAGATAGCGCGCGCCTTCCTGGCGACGGAGCCCGCGATGGCGCAGCGCATCGTCCGCGCCAAGCGAAAGATCGTCGAGGCCGGCATCCCCTACCGGGTCCCCTCGCGGGAGGAGCTGACCGGGCGGCTGCAGGAGGTCCTGGCGGTGCTCTACCTGCTCTTCAACGAGGGCTACCTGGCGAGCGCGGGCCCGGTCGCCCACCGGCGTGACCTGACCACCGACGCGGAGTGGCTGGCCGGTCTGCTCGGCCGGCTGCTTCCCGAAGAACCCGAGGTGCTGGGTCTGCTGGCCCTGATGCGCCTCCACCTCGCCCGTGCCGGCACACGGTTCGACAGGTACGGGGGGCTGGTGCTGCTCCGCGACCAGGACCGGTCGCGGTGGAACCGGAACGCCATCGCCGCCGCCGGGCGGCTGATCGAGCAGGCGGCGGCGATGGGCCGGCCCGGGCCCTACCAGGTCCAGGCCGCGATCGCGGCGCTCCACAGCGAGGCCGCCAGCTGGGAGGAGACCGACTGGGAGGAGATCGTCGCCCTCTACTCGCTCCTGCTTGCCTTCCAGCCGTCCCCGGTCGTCCGCCTCAACCGGGCGATCGCCCTCCGCCACCTCGCCGGCCCCGCCGCGGCGCTGGCCGAGGTCGAGGCGGTGGCCCCCGAGCTGGACTCCTACCACCTCCTCCACGCGACACGGGCGGAGCTGCTCCGCGACCTGGGGCGGGCCGAGGAGGCGCGACCCGAGGACGAGGCGGCGCTGAAACTGACACAGAACCCGGCGGAGCGGGAGTTGCTTCGCCAGCGGCTATTGGATTAGACTCCTTATGTGATAGCATATCTATCAGATAAGCTGTCGTAATCCATCACGGGAGGTGAACTCAGAAAGTGATCCACATGCTCATCGTCGCCGCGGTCGTCCTCTTCGTACTTTGGCTGTTGTTCCACGCGACGGGCGCGCTGGTCAACCTGCTCTGGATCGGGATCGTCGTACTCGCCATCCTCTGGCTCGTCGGAATGTTCCGCGGCCGCCGCTCCACCACCTACTAACGCACACCGCAGCCGAAGAGAAGAGCCTGGTCCCGAGTTCGGCGCCGGGCTTTTCGGATCAGTCCTCGTGCCCGCCGGCGGGCTCCCAGCGATCGAGCCAATCGATCAGTCGAGCCACGACCGCCCGACCGCGGCCGCCGTGATCACCGCCTTCCGGAAGGCCGCCCCCGCGCTCAAGCGCAGGCGGTGAAGAGCACCGGACCGCTGCCCTCGACGGTGGTGCCGGGATGGTCGCCTGCGAACTTGCGGAGGACGCCGACGAGCCTGGCGGTCGCCTGCGTCCCGTTCATCAGGAAGCGAGTTCGAACGCAGGTCTGGGAGGCCTGGTCCCAGGCGATGTAGCGATCGCCGGACCAGCTGGAGGCGATGGCCTGGACATCGCTTCTCGTCACGTCACCCCGGGTGTAGAGGCGCTCCAGGACCAGGTCGAGGCCGAACTCGCCAAGCACGCCCTTGTCGATGACGGTGCCGTTCGCGACCGGGAAATCGACGCTGGCCGGGTTCCGGCCGGCTAGGAAGAGGTCCGGGTGGATCACCTGCGCGGTGCTCGTCGGCGGAGTGGTGAAGGCGGCGTCGAGGCGCTCCTGCCCACCAGAGATGACCGCCTCGGTGAAGGAAGGGCCGACCTGGTAGGGAAACGAGTCGAGCTCGAGGAGGATGTCGGGAATCCCCGGCGGCAGGCCCCCGCCGGCTGCGTTTGCCGCCTGGATCTGGTTCTTGTCGGCCTGGCTCAGGACGGAGATGTACTCGTTCTCGATCCTGACCGCGTCACCCTCGACCAGCGTCCGGAAGGCGAGCTCGCTCTCGTCCTCATTGGAGAGAGTGCGGTCGATCGAGAACCACTGGTCCTGGAGCGCGTGGGTCAGCTCGTGGACGAGGACGTGGCGGACGGATGCCTTGGCCTCGACACCGCGCACGAAGAGCTGCTTCGTCTTGGGGTCGTAGAAGCCGATCACACTGCTGTCCTGGAGGCTCTGCTCCGCCTGGGCCAGGTCGGGAAGGCCGTCGAGGAGGCCGAGCGCGTGGAGCACCTTCGCCTCCGTCGCGTAGCCGGTGGGGTCGGTGCCGTTCGTCTTCGCGAGCTCCTGGGTGAACTCGGCGTCGGCAAGGAAGGTGACCTTTACCGAGGCCTTGAACTTGAGCCCGCGATGGTCCTCGACGAACTTCTCGGCGATCGGCACGAAGGCCAGAAGGCTCGCGTCCGCCGCCGCCGTGCTCGATGGCGCGGCGCTCGGCTTCGCCTGCGGGCGACCGAGCGCCGGCGTACAGGCGAGGAGCAGGAACGCGGCGAGGACGGCGGTGCGTCGCAACGGGCCCGAAGCCTACGCCTTCACTCGCGAGCCATGGCAGTGCCTGCGAGAGGGCGCCGGCGCCACCGGGTCGTGAGGCGGCCGTTGGCGCGGCCCCCGCGGGAGACCCTCACCTGGAGCTCGACCGGCGTCGTTCCGCAGGTTCCGGTCAGGGGGTTGACGAGGCCGGCCGTGGAAGTGCAGAGCCGCTTCCCGGAGTGCGTCTACGGCTTCAGGCGGTGACGGTGGCTCCGTAGACCGAGGTGAGCCAGGCTGCCGGGGCCGCACCTCGGACGAGCTCGAAATAGCGGGACTGGATCTGCCGTGTGAGCGGTCCGATGCCGCCGTCGCCGACCCGATAGCCATCGATCTCAGAGATCGGCTGGACCTCCATGTTGGTCCCGGCGAAGAAGAGCTCCTCCGCGACGTAGAGCTCGGTGGGGTCCACCTCGCGCTCCTCCACCGGCAACCCGAGCTCCGCGCCGATCCCGAGCACCGTATCCCGGGTGATCCCCTCGAGGATCCCGTCGGTGATCCGCGGCGTGCTGAGCCTGCCCCGGCGGACCAGGAAGATGTTCTGGCCGGGGCCTTCGGCGACCCTGCCCCGCTCGTTGAGGAGGACCGGGATGTCGAAGCCCTTGAGGTTCGCGTCGAGCAGCGCGACGCGGCTGTTCAGGTAGTTGGCGCTCGCTTTGACGCGGGGCGAGATGGAGGTGTCGGTCGGCCGCCGCCAGGCGCTGACCGTCGACCTGACTCCGGATTCGAGCCGAGCGTTGCGCGGCTTCGAAAAGGCGAGCATGTAGGCGCCGGTGAGGTCGGCCTCACCGGTCGCGGGGCCGTCGAGGACGTCGAAGTAGGCGACCACCCGGATGTGGGCGTCGTCGCGGACCTCGTTGGCCCGAAGGAGGTCGATCACGCCCTGCGTCAGCTGCTCGGCCGTGTAGCCGATGGCCATCCGCAGGACCCGCATCGAACCGCCGTAGAGGCGCTCGAAGTGGTCGGCGAGGCGGAAGAGGAGAAGATCCCGACCGTCCGCCGACCGGTAGGCGCGGATCCCCTCGAAGACGCTCGCCCCGCGGAGGACCGCGTCACTTCCGACGTGGATGAGGCTCTCCTCCCAGGGCCGGACGCTGCCGTTCATCCAGGTGTGTTTGGGGTTCATTCTGTTAAGAGTGTGACTACTGGAGATTATTTCGGCGCTGCGCCCCCAAGCTCGGCCGCCACCTGCTCGTACGCCCCCAAAGCTATGCGTTTGAGAGAATCGTTCGCATGAAGACGATCGCTGGAATCGAAGGCTACAAGACGCTGGTCGGCGAGGCGGAAGAGGAGAAGATCCCAACCGTCCGCCGACCAGTAGACGCGGATCCCCTCGAAGACGCTCGCCCCGCGGAGGACCGCGTC
>DATCPJ010000298.1:0-8683 GCA_036570145.1 Candidatus Dormiibacterota bacterium | reverse complement strand
GGCTTACCCCGCCGCCGCCAGCTGCCTTTTGAGCTTGTCCGCCCGCGCGTAGCCGTAGTTCACGTTCGCGGCGGCGCCGTCGGCGCCGATCACCACGGTCGAGGGCACGGTGAAGATCGCGAAGCGATCCGCCAACTCGCGCTCGGCGATGGCATCGACCCTCCGGATCGGCGCGTCCACCTTCTCCAGCGCCGGCTCCTGCATCAGGCGGCAGGTCGAGCACTGCTCGGTCGTGAAGTAGAGGATGTGCGGCAGGGGGGAATAGGGTTGCTCGCCGGCCATCGAAGTGCCCACTTCTCCGACCGCTTGCCGGCGAGCGTGCCAGGCGGTCAACCTGGCGGCCATTGCGGCTAGGCCGACCGCCGCCCCGGTGAGACCGAGGGCGGCGGCTTGAACCTCGAAGCTCATGCCTGCTTGAGCACCCCGGTGCGACCGAGCAGGAAGTAGACCTGGCAGCCGACGCAGTAGCCGAAGGCCAGGTTGATGAAGGCGAGAACCGCCACCAGCAGCGACACCGCAAGGCCCGCGGCCAGCGAGAACGGCAGCAGCAGGGAGGCGACGACGACGAAGACTCCACCGAGTCCTTGGGCGAAGTTGTGGGGCACTGGCGAGTCCTCGACCACCCGCGGCTTCACGATGCCACGGGGCTTGAGCAGCTTGAAATAGACCTGCTTGAAGAGGGCCAGCTCAGGCCGCCAGGTGCCGAGGAGCATCACAACGGCGAGGGCCGGGATGAGCAGCTCGAACCAGGCCGAGAACGCGCTGCCGGCAAAGGCGACCAGGACGGTGAGGATGATCCCGGCCTGGTTCACCTTGAGCGCGCTGTGATCGACCGTGGATGCAGTCATTGGGTTTTCCTACTTCTCGATGGGAGCCTTGATCAGCGACCCCCACTCGGTCCAGGAGCCGTCGTAGTTGCGGACGTTCTCGTAGCCGAGGATCTCGGTGAGCACGAACCAGGTGTGCGCCGAGCGCTCCCCGATCCGGCAGTAAGCGATGGTCTCCCGGTCGCCGGTGATGCCCTGAGCGCCATAGAGCTCCTTCAGCTCGGCGACGTCCTTGAACGTCCCGTCCTCCTTGACCGCCTTGGCCCAGGGGATGTTCTTCGCGGTCGGGATGTGGCCGCCCCGCTGAGCGCCTTCCTGGGGAAGGTTCTCGGGGGCGAGAAGCTCGCCCGAGTACTCGCCCGGCGAGCGGACGTCGACCAGGCCGGCCTTGCCGATCCGCTCGGCGACGTCGTCGCGGTAGGCGCGGATCGCCTCGTTGCTCCCGCCGCTGAACTTGAAGCTGGTGGCCGCGGGTGAGGGCACGTCGGTCGTGAACTGGCGGCCCTCGGCCTCCAGCTTGACGCGGCCCCCGTTGATGAGCTTGACGTTGTCGAGCCCGTAGTACTTCAGGGTCCAGTAGGCGTATGCGGCGAACCAGTTGTTGTTGTCACCGTAGAGGATGACCGTGGTCTCGGGGCCGATGCCGCTCTGGCTCAGGAGCTGCTCGAGCTGCTCCTTCGCCGCGATGTCACGCGCCGGCTTTGCCTGCAGGTCGTTGCGCCAGTTCCAGCCCACAGCGCCCGGCAGGTGTCCCTTCTCGTAGGCGGTCGTGTCGACATCGACCTCGACCAGGCGGACGCCCGGATCGTTCAGGTGGTCGACAGCCCAGTCCGTCGTGACCAGGGAGTCGGGGTTGGCGATGTGTCCGTTGCTTCCCATTTGAATTCTCACTTCCTCCGCAATAGCAATCTGGATTTGACTGGAAAAGAAAAAGACCGGGGACCTTCCGGGGCGTCTACGAACGGGACGCGGAAAGGTTCAGCCGATCTTCAGCAGGTACAGAAGCAGGTAGGAGAGTAGGTAAGCCGCATCGCGGGATACTCGTAGGCGTTCTCCAGCCGCATCGAAGCATTGTAACCAGCCAACCCCCAAACCTTGTTCCAAAGGGTGTATCTGGCAAAAAGGTCGTCAACGGATCCGGGTCGCCTGAAGCCATTGGGACGACCACCTTGCCAGACGCACCCTTTAGCCTTCTCTTCGATGCCGGTCCGATTGATCAAGTACCAGGCGCTCGGCAACGACTACCTGGTGCTCGACCTGCCGGGACCGCTCGAGGAGCTGGTCCGGCTGCTGCCGACCCTCTGCCATCGCCAGTTCGGGCTGGGCAGCGACGGCCTGCTCGCCTTCGACCCGGCGGCGCTTTCGGTACGGATCTTCAACCCCGACGGGAGCGAGGCTCAGAAGAGCGGTAACGGCCTGCGGATCACGGCGGCCCACGCCGTCCTCGAGCACGGCGCCCCGGAGCAGTTCGAGATCCGGACCAGCGATCGCTCCAACCCGGTCCGGGTTCTCGAGATCGCCGGTCCTCGCGTGAGCAGTGAGCTCGACATCGGCAAGCCCTCCTTTCGGGCGGCCGACCTGCCGGCGCTTGTCGAGGGCGAGCCGCTGCGGGTGACCATCGAGACGCCCGCCGGCTCGGTCCAGGCCACCCTGGTCTCGGTCGGCAATCCCCACGCGGTCGTCTTCGGCGAGCCGGTCGATGCCGGCAGGGTGGTGGAGCTCGGTCCCCACGTCGAGCGCCATCCGATGTTCCCGGAGCGGACGAACATGCAGCTGGTCGAGGTCATCGACCGCTCCCGTGCGCGGATCGAGATCTGGGAGCGGGGCGCCGGGTACACCCTCGCCTCCGGCACGAGTGCCAGCGCTGTCGCGGCGGCGCTGATGCGGGAGGGGCTGGTCGACGACGAGGTGACGATCGTGATGCCGGGCGGCGAGCTGATCATCCGGAAGAGCAAGGACGGGAACCTGGTCCAGCGCGGTCCCGCCCGGCGGGTCTACCGGGCCGAGCTCGAGCTCGCCGATTTAGAGGGCGTCAGCCTGCCCGCCTGAAAAAAGGAAAGGCGGCTGGGCTTTCGCCCGGCCGCTACTTCCCCTTTCCGGGGCCTTCCCTCCCTCTAGCTGACGTACTGCCCCTGGATCGCGAGGTAGAACTCGCGGCCTCCCGCGGAGACCAGCGAGGCGCCGATGCCCTTGAGGGCCTGCGAGACGGCCTCCATCCGGGTGACCGGGCCGTCGTAATCGGCTTCGAACGCGGCCACATCCTCGGTGGAGCCGAGCGAGCGGACGCTCGACATGCCGGGAGCCTTGTCGAGGAGCTCCACGACCTTGTCGGCGAGCGCCGCGTCGAGGATCGGGCGGACGCTTACCAGCAGCTTTGAGCTGCTGTCATCGGTTGACCAGTTGAGGCCCTGGAAAGCGGATGGCAGGGTGATCCTGATCGTGTCCGAAGGGAGAAAGTCAGGATCGGAGTCCCAGCCGAGCTTCTCGTCGATTCCCTCCGCGGGCTTGGGCGGCTCGGGGAGAAAGGGCGCGCGGTAGCTGGCAGGTAGGGGGACCTGACCAGCTTCCGCGGCCAACGGTTGGACGAGGGCAGCGCTTGCGACGCCCCGTGTCCGGAGACGGTCGAACAGCTCGGCCGGCACGGCCTGGCGCCAGGTGCTGGAGGAGGTGGAGTCGCTCTCCCGACGCTCGATGCGCCGGTGATCGAGTAGAGCCGGCTCGGAGGGCAGCAGTCCGAAGTCCGGCCGCGGGATGTGGACAGTGCTCTCCACCGCCGAATTGGAGTCACTCACCGTTCCCATGTCGGCGAAGTTATGACGGGTCGAGGTCATGTCTCCGTCATGTCGGGGACCCCTCGCGATCACGAACCGAGCGGGTCACCGGCCGCAGCACGTTGGGGCGGATGGTTGCTTAGGTCGGGATTACCTTGAGGCTCCGATCGGCGCGGGTCAAAAGCCTCGCTCCGCCGTCTTCGACGACCACGTCGTCCTCGATCCGCACCCCGCCCCAGCCGGGGATGTAGACACCGGGCTCGACGGTCACCACGTTGCCCGCCTCGAGGCGGAGCGGCGAGCCGGGCTCCAGGTTGGGGCCTTCGTGGGCGTCGAGGCCGAGCCCGTGCCCGGTCCGGTGGATGAATCGCTCACCGAAGCCCGCCCGCTCGAGCGACTGGCGGGCCGCCGCGTCGACCGCACCGCAGGTGGCGCCGACGCGGATCGCATCGATCGCCCGGTCGTGGGCGTCGAGGACCGCCCTGTGCACGCGCAGCTGCTGCTCATCCGGCTCGCCGACCACCGCCATCCGGGTCGTGTCGGCGTTGTAGCCGGCGTGGCGGGCGCCGAAGTCGAGGAGAACCAGGTCGCCGGACGCCAGCGGCCGCTCGCCCGGCGGCAGGTGTGGCAGAGCCGAGTTGGGACCCGCCTGCACCAACGATCCGAACGCGAGCCCGGAGCCCGTCTCGTTGATGAGGGCGTTGAGACGGGTCGCCACCTCGCGCTCGGTCGGACCGGGTCGGAGCTCGGCGAGGATGGCATCGGTCACTTCGTCGGTGAGCTGCGCCGCCCGCTGCAGGAGCTCCAGCTCCTGGGGCAGCTTTACCGCCCGCATCGCTCGCATTGCCTCAGAGCAGTCCTCGATCTCGCTCGCGTCCAGCCGCTCCCAGCGCGCGATCGTCAGGTGCCCCTTCTCGACCGCGAGCAGGGGCGCAGCGCCGAGCGCCTCGCGGAGGAGCCGGAAGGGGTCCTGCCCATCTTGCCAGGAGAGAATCTCGACGCCCGTCGCCCGGGCTTCGGCGTTCTGGCGCTCGAGGTCGGGAACCACCAGGACCGCTCCCTCGGGCCGGACCGCGAGCGCGAGCAGCCGCTCATGCGGGTTCGCATAGAAACCGGTCAGGTAGGCGATCGAGGTCGGGTCGGTGACGCAGGCGGCGGCGACGTGGGTCGACTCCATCCATTCCCGTAAGCGTTGGATGCTCATCGACACGAGGGTACAGTTGGTTGGAGTAGACAATTGAGCCAGCACAATCACCAAGACCTGACCGGGAGCGCGCTCCGCCAGGCGTTCCTGCTGACGGCGCTCATCCTCCTCATCGAGACCGTCGCCGGAGTCTTCTCGCACTCACTGGCTCTGCTTGCCGATGCCGGCCACATCCTGACCGACGTGGTCGCCCTCGGCCTTGCCTGGTTTGCCGTGGTCCAGGCGCGCCGGCCGGCGGACGCGCAGCGCACCTACGGCTACCACCGGGTCGGAATCCTGGCCGCGATGGCGAACGGCGCCACCCTGATCCTGATCGTCGTCGCGGTCGCATTCGAGGCGGCCCGGCGGTTCGCCAACCCCGAACCTGTGAACGGCGGCCTGGTCGTCGCCGCGGCCCTGGTGGCGGTCGGCGTCAACACCTTCATCGCCCTGCGGCTGCGCGGCAACCAGCGGAACCTGAACGTCCGGGCCGCTCTCCTCCACGTCATGGGCGACCTGGCGGCCTCGGTCGGTGTGATCGTCGCCGGATTGGTCATCCTGCTGACCGGCTGGCTCTATGCCGATCCGATCGTCTCGCTCGGTATCACCGCCCTGATCGCGGTCAGCGCGATCCGGATCGTCCTCGACACGATGAACGTGCTCCTCGAGGGCGTTCCCAGCGGCATCGACCTGGAGGAGGTCCGTCGGACGGTCGCGGCCGCGCCGGGCATTACCTCAGTCCACGACCTCCACATCTGGTCACTCTCTGGCGAACAGATCGCCCTGAGCTGCCACGTCGTGGTCCCCGAGGAATTGCTCGCGGCGGATTCGGAGCACCTCGTACGGAAAGTCGAAGAGGCGATCTGCGGCAAGTTCGGGATCGGACACACGACCATCCAGGTCGAGGCTTGCCATCCCTGCGACGCAGCGCTTGGACACGGCGTCGGAGACCATAACCATCCCCACGCCGTGGGGAGGGGCTAGTCGATCGCGACGATCGTGAGCTTGTAGGAGTCCTCCGACCCGATCTCGACCGTTGCCTCCTCGCCGACCCGCCGGCCGAGGAGTGCCTTTCCGACCGCCGACTCGTTGCTGACCCGTCCGTGCCCGGGATCGGCTTCGGCGGGACCCACGATCCGGTAGCTCTCCTCCGGGCCGCCGTCCTCCGTGAAGCGGACGGTGCTGCCCAGCTGCACCATGCCGGTCGCCGTTGGAATGCTGATCAGCTTGTGGTTGCGGATGATCTGCTCGAGCTCCTGGATCCGGCTTTCGATGAAGCCCTGCTCGTTCTTCGCGGAGTGATATTCGAAGTTTTCGGAGAGATCGCCGAGCTCGCGCGCGGACTTGATCTTCTCGACGATATTTGGCCGCCGAACCGTCGTCAATTGATCGAGTTCTGCACGAACTGCTTCCAAACCTTCTGGAGTTATGTCAACATCCGGCGGCACAAGGTCAGTCTACGAGTGCCGTTAGTACTTATGCTGTGCGCGCAAAGCGCCCGTCCATCCAAGGAGGAACGTCTATGAACTCGATGATGAAGGCTCGCGTGCTGACGGTGGTAATGCTGCTGCTGGGGATCCTCATGGTCGTCGGCAGCACGATGTCGATCTTCTCGACATCGGTGTTTCCATTCGACGGGCTCGCAGGCACCGACGCTTCGGTTGCCGGCGTCGCCTTCGGTGTCGGCATCGCGGTCGCTTCGTTCAACCCCGAGCGTCACGTCACCTGGGTCCGCGCCGCGATCCTTTATTCGGGCCTGGTCGTCGTCTACCGCATCATCTTCGGCCTTGCCTGGGGCACCTGGGGACAGCCCGCGCCTCTCGTCCTGGCCATCGTCTTCGGCCTGGCTCTGATCTTCCTGTACCCGCGCCGCGGCGAGCTCATGCCGAGCTCCGGGTCGATGACCGACAGCCCCGTCAGGCCCGTCGCGGCTCACTGAACCGAGACCGCGACAACTGACCTGTGAAGGGGAGCCGCGCGGCTCCCCTTCTTCATTTATGTGGCCCTCAGGCGGGGACCATCGCCTGGGCCTCGGCCATCAGGCGTTTCTGGTAGAGGTAGGAAGCCCCGAACACAGCCCCTCCCAGGGCCACTCCGATCACCGCGGCCGCCACCGCGTGGAGAGGATCGGGGGTCATCGGGATGAAGGCGGTCACGTCGTCGCCGAGCACGAAGGCGAGGGCGAGGGCGGCCGGTGTCGCCAAGGGCAGCAGCTGCAATCGCCGCAGCACGGTCGGTACCGGGGGCTCGGCACGTGCCATCTGGCGCTGGCCCATCACCGAGACCGAGCGCACATAACGGAGGTTGGGAGTGACGCTGAGCGCGACCTGGACCACGTTGCCGGGGACCTTGGTCAGCTTTTCCGGTGGGCAGAGGTACTGCTCGGTGCCGGTCCGGGTCCGGATCATCAGCATGCCGAGGCCCCGCGAGGTGCTGACCGAGCTGGCACCCATCAGCTGACCCTGGACCACCAGCGGTTGGGCCGAGCGGTCGCGAAACGCCAACCGGACTCCCGGCGCGATCAGGCTGACGAGGATCACGACCGGGGCCAGCCAGGCGGCGGCGGCGACGATCCGGACGCCGGTGCCGTGGGGGGCGAGCGGGCCGAAGATCAGCTCGGCCATGATCAGCAGGCTCACCACCACCGCGGCGATTGAGTAGTAGCCGAGCCGGATCACGGACTCCGGCGCGTAGCCCTGGAGGAACCCTCCCGCTTCGACGTAGCGCTCCCGCTGCTTGCGCTGCTGGGGGCCGCCGGAAGTCCCCGCGGAAGGCTTCGGGCGCACCTGCCGCATCGTCTTCTTTACCTGTCGCACCTGCGCCCGCTTCTTTCCCATGCTGCGGACGAAGTTTATTCGACCGTGGCTGCTGCTCCGGCCGGGACGTGCGCGGTCTTTGCCGAAGATGTCCGTTTCGCGTCAAATTGGGCTAGGCTTTCGTGAGCTGTCGCCATTGGCGGGCACAACCGCCATCTTCACAATGAGTATCGAGGAGCTTTCAAGTCCCATGGCTGACCTTCCATCGTCAGTCCCCAGCGCACACTCGGCCGCCATCTATCGCTATGCGGTCGAGCTCGTCGAGGACACTCGCCGGGCCAATGAGACCCGCATGGCGGATGCCCGCGACCTGGCCTCGGTGGTGCGGATAGCCGACGAGCCGGCCGCCGACCGAATCCTGGGGGCCGCCGAGGAGGCCTGCGCGCGAGACCTGCACATCGCCGAACAGCAGGCCGAAGAGGTCATCCGGCACGCACGAGCCGGGATCATGGCCGCTGTCCAGCGCTACGCCCAGGCCCTCATCGAAGACGCGCGCAATGCCGGCCAGAGCCGCCTCGACAAGGCGACCGAGCTCGCCGAGCTGGTGCGCCTCGCCGACGCCAACTCGGCCGATCGGCTTCTCCAGGCGATCCACACCGTGAACGAGGCCGCCCTCCGAACCGCTGAGCGCCAGTCGCAGGGCGTGCTGGAGACGGCGCAGACCCGGCTCGCCATGGCCGGCCGGCTCGGTGAGACCAGCGCCTACTCGAGCCAGACCGGGGTTGCCCCGACGGTGCCGCCAGCCGACCCGCCGGCCGACCCGTCGGCCACGCCCGGCTACGCGGACACTGTCCAGACCCCGGCTCCCAGCTTCTCCCAGGCCCCGGGCAATGGCGCGCCCACGGCAGAACCCGCTGCAGAGGAAGCCGATTACAGCCGCTACCGGCCCGAGGAGTCGCAGTAGCTTCCTGAGTCAGCCAGTGAGCCGACCACGGGAGAGCGAGGGGCTGCGCCAGGTGGCGCAGCGGCTGGCCGAGGTCTTCGCCGCCGCAGAGGCGGTCGTGGCCAGGTCGGAGACGGAGATCCACGGCCGGGAGAAGGATGCGGCTCGCGTCGCCAACGTGCTGGGCAGGGCCGACCCCGCTT
>DATCPJ010000297.1:0-4893 GCA_036570145.1 Candidatus Dormiibacterota bacterium | reverse complement strand
GTTGCAGAGCGGCCCGAAGACGATGTAGCTGTGGCCGGTAACCCACCCGACGTCGGCGGCGCACCAGTAGACGGAGTCGGGCTTGACGTCGAACACGTGATGGTGGGTGCTGGCGACGCCGACCAGGTAGCCGCCGGTCGTGTGCATGATCCCCTTCGGCTTGGCGGTCGTCCCGCTCGTGTAGAGGAGGTAGAGGAGGTCCTCCGCGTCCATCGGCTCGCACGGACAGCTCGCCGGGTCGTCCGGCAGTCCGGCGATGACGTCGTCCCACCAGAGGTCGCGGCCCTCGGCCATCGGCAGATCGCCGCCGAGCCGCTTGAGGACGACGCAGCGCTTCACGGTGGCGGCCGACTTCAGTGCTTCGTCGACGTTCGCCTTGAGGGGCACCTCGTTGCCCCTCCGCCAGCCCTTGTCCTGGGTGATCACGAGCTCGCAGGACATGTCGTTAATGCGATCCGAGAGCGACGCCGCGCTGAAGCCGCCGAAGACGACCGTGAAGGGGGCTCCGATCCGCGCGCAGGCGAGCATCGCGATCGGCAGCTCGGGGACCATGCCCATGTAGATGGCGACCGGCGTCCCCTTCGCAACGCCCAGCTTGCGGAGGCCGTTGGCAGTACGCACCACCTCGCGCTGGAGGTCGGCGAAGGTGATCGTCCGCGTCTCGCCGGCCGGCTCGCCCTCCCAGTGGTAGGCAACCTTGTCGCCGAGGCCCGCCTCGACGTGGCGGTCGACGCAGTTGTAGGCCACGTTGAGCTTGCCGCCCAGGTAGAACTTGGCGAAGGGCGGCTTCCACTCGTAGAGCTTGTCGAAGGGCCGGTACCAGGTGACCCGCTTCGCCTCCTCATTCCAGAAGCCGTCGAAGTCCCGTTCGTAGATGTCGGGCTTGGCGTTGGCCTGAGCGGCGAACTCGGCCGAGGGAGGGAACCGGCGCTCCTCGACCTGCATCGTCTCGATCGCGTGCCCGCCGGGTTCGCTGACGCTCATGGGCTCTCCTCGTGAACGAATCTCTCGATTCTTTCCAGCGCGTCGACCAGCTTCTCCTCGGATTGGGTGTAGGCGAGCCGGATGTAGCCCTTGCCGGCCTCGCCGAAGGCGGTGCCGGGCAGGACGGCGACGCCCGCCTCGTTGAGGAGGCGGTCGGCCATCGTCCGCTCGTCCATCCCGGTGCCCTCGACGTTGGGAAACGCGTAGAAGGAGCCGTCCGGCCGCGCGCAGCGGAAGCCCGGGATGCGGTTCAGGCCGTCGACCATGAGGTCCCGCCGGCGCATGAACTCGGCCACCATCCGCTTCACCGCCATGTCCGACTCGGGCGCGTTGAAGGCCTCGATGGCCGCCATCTGGGTGAAGGCGGCCGCGCAGGAGGAGGTGTTGATCATCAGCGTCTCCATCCGGGCCGCCAGCTCCCGCGGCGCGACGCCGTAGCCGAGCCGCCAGCCGCACATCGCGTAGGCCTTGGACATCCCGTCGAGGAGGACTGTCCGCTCCCGCATCCCGGGCTGGGCGAGGAGCGAGACGTGTTCGAAGTCGCCGTAGACGATCTGGGAGTAGATCTCGTCGGAGAGGACCATCAGGTCCCTCTCGATCGCAAGGCGGGAGATGAACTCGACGTCCTCCCTGGTGAGGACGCCGCCGGTCGGGTTCTGCGGCGTGTTGACGATCAGCAGCCGGGTCTTGTCGGTGACCAGGGACGCGAGCTCCTCGAGGTCCATCCGGAAGCCGCGCTCCTCACGGAGGCGGATCGGCACCGGCTTCGCCTCGATGAAGCGCACCAGCGACTCGTAGACGGGATAGCCGGGATCGGGCAGGATGACCTCGTCGCCGGGCTCGACGCAGCTCAGCAGGGTGAACAGGAGCACGTTCTTGGAGCCGGGGACCATGACGACCTCGAGCGGCTCGACGTCGGTGCCGAACCTGCGGTTGAGAAAGTCTGCGACCGCCTGGCGAACCTCGAGGATGCCTCCGGCCGGGGTGTAGTGGGTGTAGTCCGCGTGCATCGCGCCATAGGCGGCCTCGACGATGTTGTCGGGGGTCGGGAAGTCAGGTTCGCCGATCTCCAGGTGGATCACGTTCTTGCCCTGCGCCTCCAGCATCCGCGCCTTGGCGAGGACCTCGAAGGCGCCCTCGGTTCCGAGGTTCTGCATCCGGTTCGCGAACTTGATGGCCATCTCGAAAATGCCCTTTAGAAAATGCTCTTTGAAGTGCCGCCGTCGATCACGATCGTCTGACCCGTCACGTACCCCGCCTGCGCCGAGCAGAGGTAGGCGCAGAGGTCGCCCAGCTCGGAGGCATCCCCGTAGCGCTTCATCGGCAGCGCTCCGGCGTTTTGCTCGAGCTGCTCCTCGACGCTGATCCCGGCCTTCTCGGCGGTGGCGGTCGCGATCGAACGGGTGCGGTCGGTGAGGATCGCGTTGGGGCCGATGCAGTTGACGGTCACGCCCAGGGGCGCGAGCTCCGCCGAGAGCATCTTCGCCATCGCGGTGACGCCGGGGCGGAAGGCGTTGGAGAGGAGGAGCAGGTTGCTCGGCTCCTTCACGAAGGCGGATGTGATGTTGACGATCCGCCCCTGCTTCGACTTGCGGATCTGCGGGAGTGCGTTCCGCCAGAGCCAGACCGCGCTCATCGTCGTCAGGTGGAAGGCCTTCTCCCAGGTCTCGTCGTCGACCTGGTCGAGGGTCCCCGGGGGCGCCCCGCCGGCGTTCACGACCAGGATGTCCAGCCCGCCCATGGCCTCCACGGCGGCTGCGACCAGCGCCTCGACCTGCTCCTTGTCGGAGACGTCGGTGACCCGGTAGCCGGCACCGCCGATGCGGCGGTTGAGCTCGACCAGGCCGGCCTCGTCACGAGCGGCGACGAACACCGAGGCACCCTCCCGGGCGAGCGCTTCGGCGCAGGCCCGGCCAAGCCCGCGGCTGGCGGCGGTGACCAGCGCCCGGCGTCCCTTCAGACCCAGTTCCATCTTTCACAGCGAGGATAACCTTCAGCAATGAACAAGGGCCCGATCGACACCGCCACCCGCTCGGCAAGCGGATCGAGGAGCGCCTCCCGACCGAGAAGGCGATCTGGCTCACGACCGTCGACCCAAATGGCTGATTTCCGGTTACTTCGCGGTTGCGAGGGGTTGAGGTGGCATGAGAACGAAGTCTCAGAAGTCCAACCGCGCCTGGCGCCCAGCTGAGGGGGATGTCGCCCCCGCGGACTGGCGGGTCTGAAACGTGGGACCCCTTTCTCGACCTTCCGACCTCATTCCCGACTGGCGCCTCTAGCGCCTCCGGCGCCCCGGGCCCTACCCCGCGACGAACCAGTCCGTCACGTATTGGAACCGGTCCACCGCATCGATCACCGGGTTCGCGTGGACCCCGCCAACCCGGCGGTTCACCGCGTACTGGTAATGGGGCGAGTAGAGGAACAGCGCCGGCGTCGCGTCGACGAGCAGGTCCTGGAGCTCGCCGTAAGCGGCGATCCGGTCCTTGCTCGCGACCGCCGCCCGCCCGTCCTCGAGGTCTTTGTCGATGAATGACTGGCTGGGCAGGTCGGAGAAGTTGAGCGGGTACGCCTTCTCGCTCGAGTGCCAGAAGCTGAATTGGTCCGGGTCGGGCCCGTTGTCGAGGTTGGCCAGCGCCATCTGGTAGGTGCGCGCTCCGAGGTACTTGGTCACCAGCTGGCCGGCAGGGACGATGTTGACCCGGACTCCGACGCCGACGGTCGCGAGCTGCCGCTGCAGCACCCGGGCCACATCTCGGTAGGGATAGGCGTCGGCGACGACCAGCTCGACGATGAAGTCGACGCCGCCCTGGCTGCGGTAGAGGTCCTGGGCGGACACCGTCCAGCCGGCCCCGTCCAGGGCACGCTCAGCCGCGCCCGGGTCGTACTGCACGCGCTCCCCGGCGGCGGCCGAGTAGGCCCACTCGCTCGGTGGCAGCGAGGTCGCCTGCGGATCGCCCGCGCCGCGCAGCACGTCCCGGACCAGCGCCTTGCGGTCGATCGCCTGGCTCAATGCCCGGCGGACGGTCGGGTTGGAGAAGTACGGACGCTTGGGGTCGAGGTCGAGGAAGACCGAGGTGAAGCTGAAGGTGGGCATGTCGTGGATGCTGATGTCGGTCCGGTCGAGCAGCTTGGCCTCGCCCGCCGAGAGCACCCCGCCGACCGCGTCGGCGACCCCGCCGGCAACTGCCGCGACCGCGTCCTGGAGGCTGCTGTAGCCCTTGAAGACGAACCGGTCGAGGTGCGGCGCCGGCGCGGCGTAGGGGTTGCGCCGGAGCGTCACAACAGAGCGGTCGCCGGAGATCGAATCGACCATGAAGGGCCCGGTGCCGATCGCCTTGGCGCCGCTGTAAGGGCTGCTCGGGATGGTGGCGACGTCGCCCGGGAACAGGTGCTGCGGGATGATCCCCACCCGGAGCGAGTTGAGGAACCCCGCGCTCGGCGACTTGAGGGTGAAGTCGACCTGGTCGTCGGCCACCTTCTTGACGACCACGCCCTTCCAGTTGGCCGCCTCGGGAAGCGTGTAGCCCGGATCCTGCAGGACGGAGAACGTGAACCTCACATCCTCCGCGGTGAAGGGCAGCCCATCGGCCCACCTGACGTCGGTCCGGAGCAGGATGCTGTAGGTCAACCGGTCGGCCGACAGGCGGATCTCGCGCGCCAGCAGGGGCTGCACCTGCTGGTCCGGCCCGACCTGGGTCAGGCCCTGGTAGACGAGCGCGTCGATCTCACGGGCGTTGTCCTCGTCGGCGAAGAGCGGGTTCAGGTAGCCGGCGATCCCGGCGACCGCCTCGGTGAAGGTGCCTCCCGCCGTGACCGCCGTCCGCGAGCTGCTCGCCACGCTCGACGGCGGGGCGCCCTTCCAGTTGGCCGCCTCGGGAAGCGTGTAGCCCGGATCCTGCAGGACGGAGA
>DATCPJ010000296.1:0-6457 GCA_036570145.1 Candidatus Dormiibacterota bacterium | reverse complement strand
TCCCTGAGCGGGGAGGGTGAAAGCAGATCGCAGAGCGGGGAGGGCGAAAGCAGATCGCAGAGCGGGGAGGGTGAAAGCAGATCGCAGAGCGGGGAGGGTGAAGCGGTTTTTCCCCCTCCCCTCGGGGTGGGGAGGGCAGGGCGGGGCGAACCAGCCACCGAATTCCTGACGTGGGCGACCTTAGCTGTGTCGGACGTAGCCGTCCGGGTGGGTGTCGAAGGGCCCCGGCGGGGGCGGCGGTAGGAGCGGCTTCAGCCGCTGCATGTCGGCCGGGGTGAGCTCCGTGAAGCGCAGACCGACTTCGTACTCCGCGGTTGAGCCGACGTCGAGCTTGACGCTCCAGGCGACCTTGGTCGTCACGCGCAGCCAGGAGCCGTCGGGGAGCAGGACCTCGAGCTCGAGACGGTCGCCCTTGACAAGGGCTCGATCGGAGAGCAGCCGCATCCCGCCGGCGCTGACGTCCCGGGTGCTCATCCAGCTGCCCGCGGCAGCCTCCCCCGGCGGGCGGACCGAGACCAGCAGGTCACGGCGGGGGAAGATCCGGCGATCCGAGAAGGTGGCCATCAGTGCGCTAGCTTGAGCCATTCTTGTGCCGCGGGGGTTCGCGGCGCTAGCTTGGGCGAGGGCGGCGCTTCCCGAGGGAGAGGTCGATCCGGTCGTCGAGGCGCCAGTTGGCCTCCGCATCCCAGACCGTGTCGAGCAGCTCCTCGAGCTGCGAGTGCAGGTCCGGCGCCGCTGGGCGGGGTGTGCTGGGACGGGTTCGGCGGCTCTTCAGGTGGGCGGGCATCGCGTTCTACTACTCCTACCTTTATCAACGCGCGAGATGCCCGATCCGTCGATATTCCGGTCAGGTGACGGTCAGCGCGCCTTCCATCCCCGCGGCCCGGTGGCCCGGCACGTCGCAGTAGAAGACGTACTTTCCGGCCGCCAGGTTGCTGACGGTGAAGGTGAAGGTGTCGCCCGACTGGACCAGGCTGCTCCGCGCCACCGTCTTGCCGGTCGAGTCGGCGATCAGCATGTCGTGGGCCGCCGGGCCGCTGTTGACGAGGAAGAAGACCACCGTACCCGAGGCGACGCTCATGTCCTTCGGCTTGAAGTTGAAGTCCATCACCTGGACCTGGGTGGAGCCGGCGGGCGCACCGCTGCTGCTGCTGGTGCCGCCGCCGCCGCAGGCGCCGAGCGCCGCCAAGGCGAGGCTGAGGATGAGGAGGTGAAGCGCTTTTGTCACGTCGCCCATTCTCCGCCGAGACCGCCGCCGAGCGCGGTTGCGAACTCGCGCGGCTTAGTGGACGAAGAGGCGCGAGCGGTGCAGCCCGGTGCGGTGGGCGAAGTAGCGCGCCATCGTCCAGAGCGTCTTGAGGCCGTAGACGAGGCTCTGCCGGAAGTTGACCGAGGATGCCTCGGCGAAGTACTTGGTCTCGACCGGCACCTCGCCGACCTTGAACCCGAAGGCGACCGCCTGGGCGATCACCTCGGTGTCGAAGACGAAGTCATTGGAGTTGCGAAGGAAGGGGATGGTCTCGAGGAAGCCGCGGGTGTAAGCGCGGTAGCCGGTATGAAGCTCAGCGAAGCGCCGGCCCAGGACGAGGTTCTCGACCGTTGTCAGGAAGCGGTTGGCGATGATCTTGTAGAGGGGCATCCCGCCCTTGCGGGCGCCGCCCGGTGTGAGGAAGCGGGAGCCGAGCACCATGTCCGCCTCTCCCCGGATGATCGGGCGCACCAGCTGGGGGATCAGCGTCGGGTCGTACTGCCCGTCGGGGTGGACCATCACGATCACGTCGGCGCCCTGCCGGAGCGCCTCCAGGTAGCAGGTCTTCTGGTTGCCGCCGTAGCCGACGTTGTGAGGATGAGCGATCACGTCCACGTTGAGCGCGCGGGCGACGTCGATGGTCGTGTCGCGGGAGGCATCGTCGACCAGGATGACCCGGTGGACCCAGTCCTTGGGGATGTCCTGCCAGGTCTCGCGCAGCGTCTCGGAGGCGTTGTAGGCGGGCATCACTACGACAACCCGCCGGTCGCCGAGCTCAGGCGCGGACGCCACGGGCGCGACGGCTCGCGTGGTTGGACGCCGGAGCTTGGCTACCTGGCTCATGCCGCTGGGATATTAGACGCGCGGAAGGACGAAATCCGTTGCGGCTTGCCAAATTCAGTCACCGCGGTCGCGGCGCCGGTTTGGTATGCGGCTTACATAGCCATCCGAACAGCTTTGTGAGCGAAGCACTAGACCGATCGGCTTCCGCGGGGTAGGATTCCGACCTACGATGGCCCGGACTCGAAACGACGTCCTCTTTGTACTCGTACTTCTTGCCCTTGAGGGCGGGGCCTAACGCGAACAGATTCCCCTTCGCGCTGAAGCCCCCGCCCCGACCAGGGCGGGGGCTTCAGTTGTTTTCAGGAGATATTTTGAAGAGCCATGACAGGAGCTGACATGATCCTCGAGGCCCTCGAGCGGGAGGGCGTCGAGATCATCTTCGGATACCCCGGCGGGGCCAACCTGCCGATCTACCAGCAGCTCCCGGGGCACCCGGCGCTCAAGCACGTGCTCGTCCGCCACGAGCAGGGCGCCGCCCACATGGCCGACGGCTACGCTCGCGCGACGGGCCGGCCCGGCGTCTGCATGGCCACCTCCGGACCGGGTGCGCTGAACATGGTCACCGGCCTCGCCACCGCCTTCATGGACTCGGTCCCCCTGATCGCGATCACCGGCCAGGTCGCCTCCAAGACGGTCGGCAGCGACGCCTTCCAGGAGTCCGACATCATCGGCTGCACGCAGTCGGTCACCAAGCACAACTACCTGGTCACCCACGCGGACGACATCCCCCGGATCATGGCCGAGGCCTTCCACATCGCGACCACCGGTCGCCCGGGCCCGGTCCTCATCGACGTCTGCAAGGACGCCCAGCAGGCGGTGGGTGAATGGACCTACGAGTCCTGCTCGGCGCTCCCCGGCTACCGGCCCGCCTACGAGCCCGATCCGGAGATGGCGAAGCGGGCGATGGAGCTGCTGGCACAGGCGAAGCGGCCCGTCATCCTGGCCGGCCACGGGGTCATCCTGAGCCGCGCCGAGCAGGAGCTGCTTGACGTCGCCGAGCGATCCGGCACTCCCGTCGGCACTACGCTACTGGGTGTCGGCGCCTTCCCGACCCGCCACCCGCTGGCGCTTCACATGACCGGTTTCATGGGCACCGGTTGGAACATTCGGGCGGTGCAGAACGCCGACGTCCTACTGATGGTCGGGATGCGGGTCGACGACCGCGTCACCGCGAAGCTGAGCGAGTGGGCGCCGCGCGCCGAGCACTTCATCCACGTCGATATCGACGCCAGCGAGATGGGCAAGAACGTCCGGCCTCACCTCGAGGTCGTCGGCGACGCCAAGCGCTCGCTCACCCTGATGCTGCCTCACGTCCAGCCGCCGCCCGCCGACCGGGGCGAGTGGCTGACCCAGATCGACGCCTGGCGGGAGGAACACCCGCTCAAGTACACGAAGTCGAACGGCCACCTGCAGCCGCAGGACGTGCTGCTCGACATGTACAGCCGCTGCAGGGACGAGGCGATCGTGGTCGCCGACGTCGGCCAGAACCAGATCTGGGCGGCGCTCTGGTGGAACTACAGCAAGCCCGGCCTTTTCATCAACTCGGGCGGCGCCGGGACGATGGGCTTCGCCCTGCCGGCCGCGATCGGCGCCAAGTTCGGCCGCCCCGACAAGGACGTCTGGTGCGTCGCCGGCGAGGGCGGCTTCGTGATGACCGCGCAGGAGCTCTCGGTGGCCGTCGAGCACAAGCTCGATGTCAAGATCGTGCTCCTCAACAACTTCTCGCTCGGGATGGTCCGCCAGTTCCAGGACGACTTCTACGGCGGCGTCCGCTCCCAGAGCGACCTCACCGAGATGCCCGACTTCGTGAAGCTCGCGGACGCCTACGGCCTGCCCGGCCGCCGGGTCCACAAGTTCGAGGAGATCGCGCCCGCGATGGATGAGGCGCAGCGGACCAAGGGTCCCTTCCTGATCGATTTCCGGATCGACCCCGAGGCCAACGTCTACCCGATCGTCCCCCTCGGCAAGGGTCTGAACGACTTCTGGGAGCTGCCCAATGGTGCATGACCGCCTCCGCCTGCTGGCGGTCACCGTCGAGAACCACCCGGGCGTCATGTCCCGGGTCAGCGGCATGATCCGCCGCCGCGGCTTCAACATCCAGACCATCACGGTCGGCCCCAGCACCGTCGCCGGCCGCTCGCGCATGACGCTCACCGTCGACGCCGGCTACGCCGAGGTGGACCAGGTGGCCAAGCAGCTCGACCGCCTGATCGAGGTGATCGCGGTCGAGGACATCACCGAGGCGCCCACCTACAGCCGCGAGCTGCTCATCGCCCGACTCGAAAAGGTGCCTCCGACGGTCGAGCAGTTCGGCGCCCGGAGGGTCGCCGACAACCTGGTCGAGCTGACCGCGGACACCCAGACGATCGAAGACTTCATCGAGTTCCTGAAACCGTTCGGGATACAGGAGCTGGCCCGGACCGGCCCCGTTGCAATGAGGAGAACCGCCTGAATCGTGAAGATGTTCTACGACACCAACTGCCCTCCCAAGCTGGGTGAGAAGGTCGCCATCCTGGGCTACGGGTCCCAGGGGCGGGCCCACGCCCTCAACCTCCAGGACAGCGGCGAGAACGTGACCGTCGGGCTCTACCCCGGCAGCCGCTCGAAGGACAAGGCGGAGGCCGACGGCGTCCGCGTCACCGATGTCGCGGAGGCCGTCAAGCACGCCACCGTGATCATGGTCCTGACGCCGGACGTGGGCCAGGCGCGCCTCTATCGGGAGGCGATCGAGCCGAACCTCAAGCCCGGCGACATGCTCATGTTCGCCCACGGCTTCTCGATCCACTTCGGGCAGATCAAGCCGGACACCGGCATCGACGTGGCGATGATCGCCCCCAAGGCGCCCGGCCACCTGGTCCGTTCGACCTACGAGGACGGGCAGGGCACGCCCTCCCTGGTGGCGGTCCATCAGGACGCCAGCGGGCGCGCCCGCGAGCGCGCTCTCGCCTACGCCCGCGCTCTCGGAGCAGGCCGGGCGGGCATCCTCGAGACGACCTTCAAGGAGGAGACGGAGACCGACCTCTTCGGCGAGCAGGCTGTCCTCTGCGGCGGCGTGTCGGCGCTGATCAAGGCAGGCTTCGAAACCCTCGTCGAGGCCGGCTACCAGCCGGAGCTGGCGTACTTCGAGGTCCTTCACGAGATGAAGCTGATCGTCGACCTCATGTACCGGGGCGGGCTCGGCTTCATGCGCTACTCGGTCTCCGACACGGCCGAGTACGGCGACTACGTCAGCGGGCCGCGGATCATCGACGCCCACGTCAAGGCGGAGATGAAGAAGGTGCTGACCGAGATCCAGGACGGCAGCTTCGCCGAGAAGTGGATCGACGAGAACGAGACCGGCGGCCGCCGCCGCTTCATGGAGCTGCGCGCGGAGAACGCCGGCCACCAGGTCGAGACGGTCGGCGCCGAGCTTCGCAAGATGATGAGCTGGCTCGAGCCGCCCGAGGCCGAGGCCACCGCCGCCGCCACCGCCGCCAAGCGGTGAGTCCCCAGCCCGGCGCGGTCGCCTACCAGGGGGAGGCCGGCGCCTACTCCGACGAGGCTGCCCAGACCGTTCGCCCGGGTGCCCGGACGATCGGGCACGAGACCTTCGCGCAGACCTTCAAGTCGCTGCTCGACCGCAAGGTCGACGCGGCGGTGATCCCGGTCGAGAACAGCCTGGCGGGCATCGTCCAGGAGGTCAACGACCTGCTCTGGGACAACCGACTCCTGACCGTGGTGGGCGAATACGTCCACCCGGTCAGGCACTGCCTCCTCGGCCACGGCGAACCGGTCAAGCGGGCGATCTCGCATCCCCAGGCGCTGGCCCAGTGCCGGCGCTGGCTGGCCGACAACAACGTAGAGGCGGTCCCCTTCATGGACACCGCGGGCGCGGCCCGGCAGGTCGCCGAGAGCCAGGCGCGGGGACTCGGTGCGATCGCCAGCAAGTCGGCGGCCAAGCGCTACGGGCTCCAGATCATCGCCGAGGGCATCCAGGACGACCCGTCCAACCGGACCCGCTTCCTGGTCGTCGAGCGGGGGATCCCGACCCGCCCGGAGGCGGCGGCGCACAACTCCAAGGCATCGCTCGCCTTCATCGCCGCCCACCAGCCGGGCAGCCTGGTCGGCGCCCTCCAGGCCTTTTCGACGCGGGGCGTCAACCTGACCCGGCTCGACTCCCGGCCGCTCCGCGACCGGCCCTTCGAATACCTCTTCTACGTCGACTTCGAGGTCGGCGATCCGGAGGCCGCGGGTGAAGCCCTGACCGACCTTGAGGGCCAGGCCCGCGAGGTCCGCTTCTTCGGCACCTACCCGGCGGCCGCCGTCCCGACGGGTTAGCGGGGCACGCCCATCCGACCGCGCTTCGCGCGGCCACCTCCCCACTTG
>DATCPJ010000295.1:0-3319 GCA_036570145.1 Candidatus Dormiibacterota bacterium | reverse complement strand
CAGCGCGGGATCAGTGCAGCCTTCAGCCGCTGCGGGATCGCCACCGACGTCTTCACCCGCCGCGTCGGAGCCGACGACCCGGCGGTCGAGCGGATGGCTCCGCTGAGCAGGGTCGTCTACCTGCCGGCCGGGCACGACCATTCCGACAAGTACCAGCTCCAGCATCATGTCGAGGAGTTCGCCGACGAGGCGCTCGCCTTCATCAACGAGCAGCAGCTCGACTACCAGCTGCTCTACTCCCATTACTGGCTGTCCGGCCTGGTGGCGCGTTCCCTCAGCAAGACGCTCCACCTCCCCTGGGTCCATACCGCGCACACGCTCGGCCTGGTCAAGAACCGGCAGCTCGCACCCGGTGCGAAGCCGGAGCCCGCGGAGCGGATCCGCGCCGAGCGCGAGATCGCTGCAGAAGCCAACCTTCTGATCGCCAGCACCGACGACGAACGTGAGGACCTGGCCCGGCTGCATGGCGCCGACCGCGATCGGGTCGTCGTGGTTGCGCCCGGTATCGACCTCGCGACGTTTTCTCCGATGGCGAAGAGCGATGCCCGGCGCAAAATCGGGTACCCAGGTAAGCGGCTGCTCCTCTTCGTCGGCCGGCTGGAGCGGTTGAAGGGGGTTGAGACGATCCTCCGCGCCCTGGCCCTCGCGGCCGACCGGCGCCACCAGGATGTCCGGCTGCTCGTTCTCGGGGAGGACAGCCGTGACGCAGAGGAGAGCGAGAAGGACCGTCTGCGCGACCTGGCGGTCGAGCTCGGGATCGCCGACCGGGTCGACTTCCTGGGCTCGGTCGCGCACCACGAGCTGCCTTACTTCTACGCGGCGGCCGAGGCCTGCCTGATGCCCTCTTACAGCGAGTCGTTCGGGCTGGTCGGCCTGGAAGCCCAGGCCTGTGGCTGCGCGGTGATCGCGTCCAACGTGGCCGGGCTTGCCTCGGTGGTCCGGGAGGGGGTCACCGGCTACCTTGTCGACAGCCACGTCCCGGCCGAGTGGGCGGACCGCATACTCCGGCTCTTGAACGACCCGGAGAGCGCCGACCAGATGGGGCGCCGCGGGGTCCTATTGGCTCAGCGCTTCCCCTGGAGTCTCACCGCGGACCGGGTCTGGGCCGCAATGGAACCACTGGTCGAGCCGGCGGCACAGGGCGCGCTCCAGCCAAACTGACGAGCCTCTGTGGCCGGTTTCGGTCGGCTCCCCTGTAAAACGTTTTACAGGGGCTGGGGCCGCGATCGAAACCTGCTCTGGCCGAGTTCAGGAACTCGCCCAGTGAAGAGCCCGGCAGGAATACGGAAAAGCAGCCGAATCGAACTCCGTGAGTCGGCTCTGGCCGGTGCCGTCCGCGTTCATCAGCCAGATCTGCGCGCTCTCCGGCGCGCCCACGAGAAAGGCGATCTGGTGGCCGTCTGGGGATGGCTGGGGTAGGAAACCGTCGGCGCCACTTGCCGGCCCGATGGCCGCCGCCACCGTGAGCTGACCCGGTCCGAGCGCGGTGTTGACGCGGAAGATCCGCTGCTGTGACTTTCCGGCGATCACAAGCCTGGCGCTGAAGGTGATATCGCTGGAGTTTGCGAGCCAGGCTGGTGTAGCGATCTCGCCGCTCGCCACGGTGGTCACCGCCCCCGACCCCGCAAGCGACTTGACGCGCAGCATGCCCTGCCCTGTCGGCCCGCCGGATACGAGGTAGGCAAGCCGGGCACCGTTCGGCGACCAGGCGAGGCTCGTCACGAGGTCCGCCTCGTGCTGGATCCGGTACTGCGCCCGGAGCTGGATGTCATAGGCGCGGATGTCGGAACCCGAGCCGCTGCCCTGGCTGAACGCGATCCGGCTCAGGTCATGGCTGACCGCTGCCTGGGACACGCCGTCGGCGATCGTCGCGGTCGCTCCTGATGGAAGGAGCCGATCAAGTTGCTGGCCGTTGAGGAAGGCGTAGCCCGCGCCGGGCCCGAGGTAAGCAGCCCATTCCGCCGAAAACGGCATTTCGATCGGTCCCGCTCCCAGCGGATAGTCGGTCCAGCTGAGGTCTGGGTGTCGGACGAGCAGGTTGGCGCCGTCAGGAGACCAGGAGAAAGCGTCGGCTGCTGTTTCCTCCAGGATCCGTGGGAAACCCGCCTCGTCGACCATCCACACACCCGAGCCCGTGGCGGCGCCGGATGCGCTGGCCACAAAAGTGATCCAACGCGACAGGGAGCGGACGGCCCCGGTCGTGAAGTGGAGCTTCACGGGGTGGAGGTGATTGCCGTCGGCATCGGTCGCGTCCGCGCTGATCGAGACGTCGTAAGTGGTGCGCGGCTCGAGCAGGCTCTTCGGAGCGATCAGCACTCTTCGGGCGTCGCCAGGGTCGGGGCGGACCGAGAAATGAACCGACGGCGAGAACGTGACGGCGCCGCGGAAAGTGTCGGCCGACATATCGCGGCTGAAGCTGAGTCCGAGATAGGTCGCCGGGTCGACCTGCAAATCGCCCTGTCCGGGAGTCGTCCCGCGAAGGTCAGGCGGTAGCTCGGTCTGAAAGCTCCAACCATGGTTGAAGCCGTTTGCGTTACCGGCCGCGTCGCGGTAGCCGGAACTCAGCGAGACCGTGTATTGAGTGTTCGGATCAAGCGTGTCGTGGTAGTAGACCAGGGTGTTGGAACCCTCCCAGCTGATCTGGCCCGACACCTTGGGCCGGAGGCTGAAGCGATCGGCCACCGACTGTCGGTCGAGGGCGCGATCGAAGTGGATCCGGATCGGCGCATTGGTGGCCACGTCGCGCGCGCCGCGGCCGGGCGAGATCTCCAGGATCTGGGGCGGGCTGTCGCAGGCCACCTGCAGCAGGGGCAGCAGCAGCAGCACCAGCAGTGGCGGCACAAGACCGCGCTTTCGAGCGATCCCGGCCAACGCTAGAGGTAGTTCTGGAGCTGGGCCCTCATGTCCTGCTCGAGCTTCACGAGCAGCGCGGAGTCGACGAAGAGCAGCGAGATCTGGCTCACCTGCGCCACCGCCGACTCGACGCCGGACTGCGATCGCTCGGCTGAGCCGAGCAGATCCTTCACCTTTCGGGAGCGGGCGCCGAGCGCCTTGTCGGCCAGGCCCTGCAGCTCCTCCACGACCGCATCCCAGTTGGGGGCCGGCCTGCCGGAGACGGGCTCCTCCTGGACTGGCTGCGGCTCTGCGCCGGGAGGTGCCGCTGCCGGTGGATCCTCGTGACGGTGCTCGTCCCGCATCGCCTCCAGGTGGGCGGTGTCCTCCACCTCGGTCGGCTGGCGGTCGGTGAAGGCGGGCATCGCTTCGGTCGCGTTGGTTTCTGAGGAAGGCGTCGGGGCGGGAGCGGCAGGCGGGCCTGCCG
>DATCPJ010000294.1:0-21722 GCA_036570145.1 Candidatus Dormiibacterota bacterium | reverse complement strand
TGGTAGAAGCTGGCCAGCACCTCGACGAGGACGACCATCAGCGCGACGACGAGGAAGTAGCCGAGCATCAGCGCGTCCGGGATCGCCCACGACGGAAAGGCCTGGAGCACGACGCTGGCGGCGGTCGGCCCGCTCTGCGTCGCGGCGAAGAAGCCGAGGTAGAGCGCGGCGAAGCCGATGACGCGGCGGATGATGCCGGTCCAGTAGCCGAGAGCGGTGTACACCACGACCAGGCCGATGATCGCGAGGTCGGTCACCTCGGTCGCGCCCCGTGTTCGGTTTCCAGCCGGCTTCTGATCGACGCCATCAGTGAATCCACCTCCGAGTCCGTGAGGGTGCGCTCGGGGGAGCGGAAAGTCAAGGCGAACGCGACGCTCCTGACACCCTCGCCAAGCTGGGCCGAGCGGTACTCGTCGAACGCGGTGACCGACTCCAGCAGCTCGCTGCCGGCGGCGGTGACGGTCGCCAGGAGGGCGGCGGCCGGCACCTCATCGGAGACCACGACCGCGAGGTCTTGCTCGACCGCCGGGAAGCGCGGCAGCTCGCGCGCCTTACGGTCCCCTGCCGCCGCCAGCAGGGCGTCCGCGTCGAGGTCGAAGGCGACCGCGCGGCCGTCGAGGTCGAACACCTGGAGGGTGGCCGGGTGGAGCTCGCCGACGATTCCGATCTCACTGCCGGCCAGGTGGACCGAGGCGGTCCGTCCGGGGTGGAAGAGATTCGCCGTCGTTCGCCGATACTCGACCGGCCCGGCGGTAAGGTCCGCCGCCAGCCGATCGATGACGGACTTCAGCCGGAGGAAGCCATCCCGGCCGGCCTCGGGGTGTCCGCCAACCCGGGCCAGCGCCGTCAGGCGGGTCGGCTCGTCGGCGAGGCCGTCCGGATGGGTGCCGCGGTAGACACGGCTGAGCTCGAAGAGGTCGGCGCGGATCGCCGAACGGTTCTGGTTGAAGACGGCGACCGCCAGCAGCGACGGCAGAAGCGAGGTGCGCATCGTGTCGAGCTCGTCGCTCATCGGGTTGATCACGCCGCGAGCCCCCTCGGCAAGACCGAGCCGCTCGAGCAGCCGCCGGGAGACCAGGGCCGGTGTCACGGTCTCGTCGAAGCCCGCGCCGAGGAGCACCTCGCGGACCCGCCAGGGGCGGTTCTCGGCCTGCGCCGGGACCCAGCTGGTGTGGCGCCTGCCCGGCAGGGTGGGCGGGATCCGCTCGATGCCATGGATCCGCCCGATCTCCTCGACGATGTCCTCGGCGATCTCGACGTCGAGGCGGAACACCGGCGGGAGGACATCCCAGGTCCCGTCGTCGAGCACCCGGAGGTGGAAGCCGAGACCGCGCAGGATGGTCTGCGACTCCTCCAGCGGCACGTGGACGCCGAGCAGTGCGTCGACCTTGCGAGGATCGACCCGGACCCGGATTGGCTGCTGGGGTCGCGGGTAGACGTCGATCCACTCGGTGTGGACGTGGCCTTCCGCCCACTCCTTGACGAGCGCCGCGGCGCGCCTCGCGCCGGCCATCGCCAGCTCCGGCGCCAGGCCCTTCTCGTGGCGGAGCGAGGCCTCGGTGCGCAGGTTGAGCGCCCGCGAGGTCGCCCGGATGTTGACGCCGTCCCAGCCGGCCGACTCGATCACGACCTCGGTCGTCGAATCGGTCACGCCGGATTCCTCGCCGCCGATGATGCCGCCGATCGCGACCGGGCGATCGGCGTCGGCGACGACCAGCATCCCCGGCCGCAGCGCCCGGACCTGGCCGTCGAGGCAGAGCAGGGATTCGCCCTCGCGCGCCTCGCGGACGGCGAGCTTGCGGCCGGCCAGCTTGGCGGCGTCGAAGACATGGGTCGGCTTGCCGTACTCGAGCATCACGTAGGCGGTCGCGTCGACGACGTTGCTGATGGGGCGCACGCCGGCTGCCCGAAGCCGGCGCTGCACCCAGTCCGGGCTGGGCCCGACCCTGACCCCGGTCACCGGCACCGCGACGAACCGGCTGCAGAGGTCGGGTACTTCGATCACGACCTCGATCAATTCGGCGGCGGGCGGCGCCTCGCCCTCGATGAAGGGCGGCATGAAGTCCGCCTTGAACTCGCGCCGCGCCGCCGCGGCAAGCTCCCGGGCGACGCCCAGGTGACCCAGGCAGTCGGGCCGGTTGGGGGTGATCTCGGCCTCGAAGATCGCCTCCACCGGGAAGTACTTGGCGAGCGACTCGCCCGGATCGCCCTGGTCGAGGAGCATGATCTTCGGCTCGCGCTCCTCGGCCTGGAGCAGCTCGTCGGCCGAGCAGAGCATGCCCTGGGCCGCCTCGCCGGCGATCTTGCCATCCCGGACGACGGTGCCGCTGGGCACCCGCGTGCCGGGCAGCGCGACCGGAACCAGCGTGCCGGCGACGGCGTTGGGCGCCCCGGCGATGATCTGCCGGACCTGGCCCCGGCCGACATCGACCTGGTGGATCCAGAGCGGCTTGTTGGAGCGCGGGTGCTCCTTCTGCTCGAGCACCTTCCCGACCACGATGGCGGAGAGGTCGATCACGGTGACCGACTCGATCTTGGTCCCCGACATGGTCAGGAGCTCGGCCGCCTGCTCGGGCGCGATGCCGGAGAGGTCCACGTAGTCGCCGAGCCATTCGTAGGAGATGCGCATCAGAACCGGTGCCTCAAAACTGGTGGTTGAAGCGCAAATCGTTCTCGTAGAAGAGCCGCAGGTCTTCGCCGTCGTACTTGAGCAGCGCGATCCGCTCGATCCCGAAGCCCCAGGCATAGCCCGAGTACCGCTCCGGGTCGATGCCGCCGTTGCGGAGCACCTGCGGATGGACCATGCCGCAGCCGCCCGTCTCCAGCCAGCCGGCGTTGCCGCAGCTCCGGCAGCCCTTGCCGAGGCAGCGTCCGCACATGGTGTCGAACTCGAAGCTCGGCTCCGTGTAGCCGAAATGGTGGGGGCGCATGCGGACCTGGCGCTCGGCGCCGAAGAGCGACTGGACCATGTAGAGGAGCGTTCCCTTGAGGTCCCCGACGGTGAGCCCCTCGTCGACCGCCAGGCCCTCCAGCTGCATGAAGTAGGGCAGGTGGGTGGCGTCGAGGTTGTCGCGCCGGTAGACGCGGCCGGGGGCGACGATGTAGATCGGCGGGCGGCCGATCCGCTCCATTCCGCGGATCTGGACCGGCGAGGTGTGCGTCCGCAGCACGACCTCCTCCGCGGCGTCCAGGAAGAAGGTGTCCTGGACGTCGCGCGAGGCGTGGCCCTTGGGCAGGTTGAGGGCTTCGAAGTTGTACCAGTCGGTCTCGATCTCGGGGCCTTCCTCGACGCTGTAGCCGATCCGCTCGAAGATGATCTCGAGCTCGCGCCGGACCTGGCTCAGGACGTGGGCATGGCCCCGGCGGAGCGGCGGCGCCGGGAAGGTGACGTCGGTCGACTCGGTCACCGCAAGCGCGTCCAGCCGCTCTCCGGAGAGCGAGGCAAGGCGGTCGGCGATGGCGGCGCCGATCTCCTGCTTGGCCTGGTTGCCGGCCTGGCCGATGGCCGGGCGTTCGGCCGCGGGGACCGCACCCAGGTTGGAGAGGACCTCGGTGACACGGCCCTTTCTGCCGAGGTACTCGACCCGGATCTCCTCCAGCGCCGGCTCGGTCCCGGCGTCGGCGATGGCCTGCCGGGCCGCCTGCTTGAGATCCTCGATCCGGTCGATCACGCCGCGATCCTCCTCCGAACCTCGTAGAGCAGGATCGCCGCGGCGGCCGCGACGTTGAGCGACTCGACGCCCGCCGCCATCGGCAGCGCGACCGTCTCCAGCGGACGGCTGAGACCGTGCGCCTCGCTGCCGAGGACGAGCGCCCCGGCCGAAGCCAGGTCGGCTTCGGCGAGCGGGGTGCCGCCGGCGCTGGCGCCAAGACAGCGGAGGCCGTCGAGGTCCTCCCAGGCGACCGCGGCGACAACCAGGTTGAAGATATGGCCCGCGCTGGCGCGGACGGCCTTTGCTCCGAACGGGTCGGCGGTGCCCGGCAAGACGGCCAGGGCCGGGGCGCCGGCGGCTGCGGCGGAGCGCGCGATGGCGCCGACGTTGCCGGGGTCCTGGACGCGGTCCAGCACCAGCAGCGGCCAGCCCGCGACGCGGGCGGCGGCGACCGCTTTCTCGGCCGGAGCGAAGCCGGCACGGCCGATGGCGAGCACGCCCTGGGGAGTCCGGGTCTGGCTGAGGTCGCGAAATAGTCCCCGGGCGAGGAAGACGGTCCGATCCGCCGCGACGTCCAGCTGGTCGCCCTCGCGCAGGATGAGCAGGTCGAGGTGGACGCCGGCCGCGAGCGCCTGCCGCACGACCCGCGGTCCCTCCAGCAGCACCTCGTCAGCCGCGCGGTCGGTAGCCAGCCGTTTCAGGCGCCTGACGAGCTCATTGTCCGCGGAGCTTATGAGGACTTCAGGTGCCGTCAGAGACTGTTCTTGGCGACCTCGACCAGCCGGGCGAAGGAACCGCTGTCCTTCACGGCCAGGTCGGCCAGCACCTTGCGGTCGATCTCGACCCCGGCCACGCGGAGGCCGTGCATGAACTTGTTGTAGGGCAGCCCGCCCTGCCGGGAGGCCGCGTTGATGCGCGCGATCCAGAGCCGGCGGAAGTCGCGCTTGCGCGCCCGCCGGTCGCGGAAGGCGTAGGCGAGGGCGTGGAGGACGGCCTCGTTGGCCGGCTGGAAGAGAAGCTTCTTGGAGAGCCGGAAACCCTTGGCCCGGTCGAGGATCTTCTTGTGCCGGGCGTGTGCCGTGACGCCGCGCTTGACCCTGGCCATCTAGATACCGAGCGCCCGGCGCACTTGCTTCCGATCGGTCTTGTGAACCGCCTGGAGCTGCTTGTAGGCGCGCTTGTTCTTCGCCTTCTTGTGCTCGAGCAGGTGGCTCTTCCAGGCGTGGCCGCGCATCAGCTTGCCGGTCGAGGTGACACGGATCCGCTTCGCGATCCCCTTGCGGGTCTTGATCTTAGGCACTGGCGGGGGCTCCTTCGGGCTCGGCCTCTTTCGGGGCGGCCTTGACGTTCGGGGCGAGGATCAGGAAGAGGTTGCGGCCCTCCATGATCGGCGCCCGCTCGACGACCGCGATGTCCTTGGCCGCGTCCGCCACCCGATCGAGGATGCGTCGCCCGATCTCCTGGTGGACCATCTCGCGGCCCCTGAACATGATCGTCACCTTGACCTTCTCGCCCTGCTCCAAAAACTGCTTGACGCCCTTGAACTTGGTCTGGAAGTCGTGCTCGGCCACCTTCGGCCGGAGCTTCATCTCCTTGAGCTTGATGACATTCTGGCGGCGCCGCTGGTCCTTCTCCTTCTTGATCGTCTCGAACTTGTACTTGCCGTAGTCGATCAAGCGGCAGACGGGCGGCTGAGCCTGAGGCGCGAACTCCACGAGGTCCAGGCCCTTCTCCGCCGCGATCCGTTTCGCGGTATCCAGGCCGAGGACTCCCAACTGATTGCCCTGGTCGTCGATCAGGCGCACTTCCTGGGCGCGGATCTGATCGTTGATGCGTAGTTCCTTGAAGGCTATCGGTCGCTACCTCGGTCGTCAGTCAGCTTCGTGAGAATTTTCTCCAGATACAAAAAACGCGGACGGCAAAGCCCGTCCGCCTTGGAAACGAACCCCTTCGGCATGCGCCTGGAGGTGAGGGACGGGCCCTGCTTCAACGTTGGGAATTCTATCAGGGCCTCTACCTGGCCGCCTTCCTCACCCGCCAGATCTCCTCCGCAGGCCAGCGGCTGGCCCACTCGGTCGGGACATAGTCGTAGTAGAGGGGGTCGCCGGCGCTGGCCGGTGCGAAGAGCTCGACCAGGTCCAGGATCTCGAAGCCGCTACGGCGTAGAAGCCGGACGAGGTCGCCATGGCCGAGGTGGAACTCGACGCCGGGGTCATCGTCGGTCCACTCGAAGCGTCCCATTCCCAGCTGCGGACGCACCAAGCGCTCCTCGATGGGGCCGGTGTCCGGCAAGCAGAGCACGGAAAGCGGGGTGTTCTGGAGAAAGACAAGCTCTCCGCCGGGGCGGAGCAGCCGAGCCGCCTCCGGGATCCAGAGATGGGGGTCGCACCAGATCGAGGCGCCGTACTCCGAGATGGCGAGATCGAAGGAAGCGTCGGGCAGCGGAACCGACTCCGCGTTCGCCTCGATGAGCTCGAGGCCGAGTCCGGTCTCCTCGTTGAGACGGCGCGCGGTGTCGAGCTGGGCGGGGGTGACGTCGACGCCGACCACCCGGCGCGCGCCGCGGCGCTTCAGCCAGGCGCTGAAGTAGGCGGTGCCGCAGCCGAGGTCGATGACGTCCCTACCCGCGATTTCGGGGAGGGCGCCGACCGCGGATTCGGGGTTCGACCAGGTGCCCCACGTGATCTCTGCCTCGGCCCAGTTGTGATGAGCACGGGCGTCGGTGTGCTCGGCGTTCCTGCGAGTCCAGGCCTTGCGGTTGATGTCGAGGTAGTCGGGAGCCTCGCCCGAGCTCATCGGTCGGGGCGGCGCTTCTCAGCGATCTCCGCGGTGAGGCGGGCGGCGAAGTCCTCCAATGCCTCTGGCGTCTGATCGTCGGCCCGGTTGCGCACGTTGACCTGCCCTGACTCGACCTCGTTCTGGCCGACGACGGCCACGTACGGCACCTTCATCCGCTTTGCGTCGCGGACCTTCTTCTGCATCCGCTCCGACTCATCCTTTACCTCGACACGGATGTTGGCGCGGCGGAGTCGCTCGGCCACCTTGCCGGCGTACTCGTTCTGGTTGTCGGTGATCGGGACGACCACCACCTGGACCGGCGCCAGCCAGGTCGGAAACGCGCCCGCCCAACGCTCGATCAGGTAGGCGAAGAGGCGCTCCAGGGAGCCCGCAGCGCCGCGGTGGACCATCACCGGCCGCTTCCGCGAGCCGTCCTCGGCCACGTACTCGAGGTCGAACTTCTGGGGCAGCTGGAAGTCGACCTGGACGGTTGAGTTGGTGAACTCGCGGCGCAGCGCGTCGCGGACCTGGAAGTCGATCTTGGGTCCGTAGAAGGCGGCCTCGCCGGGGCCCAGCCGGTATTCCTGGCCGAGGGATTCCAGCGCCGCCGCGAGGGCGTTCTGGGCGACCTCCCACTCCTCCAGCGAGCCGACCCACTTGTCCTTCACCTCGTCGCGGGTCGAGAGGCGGTACCAGAAGTCGTCGATGCCGAGCACCTCGGAGAAGTAGAGCGCCAGCTCGATCGACGCCCTGACCTCGCTCTCCACCTGCTCCGGCGTGCAGAAGATGTGGGCGTCGTTGAGCGCGAAGGCGCGGACCCGGTTCATCCCCTGCAGGGTGCCCGAGCGCTCGTAGCGGTAGTTCATGCCGACCTCGGCGATCCGCAGCGGCAGGTCGCGGTAGGAGCGCATCTCGGACTGGTAGACCAGGATGTGGTGGGGGCAGTTCATCGCCCGCAGCTCGAGCATCTCGCCGTCCTCGAATGTCATCGGCGGGTACATGGACTCCTTGTAGAGGTCCCAGTGGCCGCTCTTGATGTAGAGCTCCAGGCGCGCCAGGTTGGGCGTGATCACGTGCTGGTAGCCCCGTTTCAGCTCCTCATCCACGACCCAGCGCTCGATCTCCCGCCGCACCGTCGCCCCGTGCGGCAGCCAGAGCGGCAGGCCGGCTCCACTCAGCTCGTTGATGGTGAACAGCTTCAGCTCCCGGCCGAGCTTCTTGTGGTCGCGCCGCTCCGCCTCGGCGAGCATCTCGAGGTACTCGTCCTGCTCCTTCTGAGATGGCCAGGCGGTGCCGTAGATCCGCTGCATCTGGGTGTTCTTCTCGTCGTTGTTCCAGTAGGCGCCGGAAAGGCGGGTGAGCTTGAACGCCTTGATCGCGCCGGCGTCGGGGACATGCGGGCCGAGGCACAGGTCGAGGAAGTCGCCGGTCCGGTAGAGGCTGACGTCGCCGCCGTTCGGGTAGTGGCGCTCGATCAGCTCGACCTTGTAGGGCTGGTCGAGCTTCTCGAAGGTCGCGATCGCTTCCGGCTTGGGCAGGTCCACGTGCTCGAAGGGGATCCTGCGGCCGACGATCGAGCGCATCTTCTTCTCGATCTCTTTGAAGTCCCCCGGCGTGAACTGGTGGGGCGAGTCGAAGTCGTAGTAGAACTCGTTCTCGAGGAACGGCCCGGTGCCGTACCTGGTGCCGGGGAAGAGCTCGGTCACCGCAGCCGCAAGGACGTGCGCGGTCGAGTGCCGCAGCATGTTGAGCGGGTCGCTGTCCTTCGCTTCGGCGGAGTGGCTCATGGCGTGGGAAGGAGAATACCGACTGGACCCGTGGACATACGAACCATCGCCGAGACGATCGGCTACCCCGCCGCCGCGCTCGGCATCCTGATCGAGAGCACCGGCATCCCCTTCCCCGGCGAGCTGACCCTGGTCGCGGTCGCCGCCTACGCCGGAGCCGGGCACCTGAACATCGTGATCGTGATCATCCTGGCGGCGCTCGGCGCCGTTGCCGGCGGCGACCTCGGTTACCTGATCGGGCGCAAGGGGGGCCGGCCCTTCATCGAGAAGCTGCTCTCGATCTTCCGCCTCGAGGTCGCCCACCTCGCCCAGGCCGAGATGTTCTTCGCCCACCACGGCGACAAGACGATCCTGGTCGGGCGGTTCATCCTCGGGCTCCGCAGCTGGGCCAGCGTGTTCGCCGGCGTCGCCCACATGCCCTTCGGCCGCTTCCAGCTCTACAGCGTGCTGGGGGCGGTCCCCTGGGCGATCACCTGGGGCGTGGTGGGCTACCTGCTGGGCAACAACTGGCCCCTCCTGACGACGGTTATGAAGACGGTCGGCTACGGCGGGCTGGCGGTCTTCGTGGTGGTGGCGGTCACGTTTCTAGTGCTCCGTAGACGCGTGACCCGGCTCTGAATGCGCCCGCCGCGGCGAGGCAGAGGAGGACGCCCAGCCCGCCGATGACGCTGGCCGTTCCGAAGGCGTCGGCGAGGGCGGCGGCGGCCAGGATGGGCAGCGCCGTGGCCCCGTTGTAAGCGAGGAAGAAGAGGGAGAAGATCCGGCCCCGCACCTCGTCCGTGGTCTGCTCCTGGAGCACGGTCAGGGAAGGGATCAGCAGCGCGCCGAACTCGAGCCCGAGGAGCAGCCCGAACACCGCCGCGAAGTAGCGGGTGAGGCCGGCCAGGAAGGAGAAGTGGCGGAGGCCGAAGGGCACGCTGGCGAGCAGCAGGAGGGTCAGGCCGGTCGCCAGCAGGCTGCTGACGAGGAGGCGGGAGCGCGACATCGAGCGGCCGAACTGGCCGACGATGAAGGCGCTGGTCACGGCGCCCAGGGTTGCCGGGACGAGGACGACGTAGCTGTCCTGGGGCTGGATCCCGATGACCGTCTTCACATAGGCCGGCGCCAGGGTGAACATCATGAACAGCACCAGCACGGTCAGCGTCAGCTGGGCGAAGGCGATCATCAGCAGGTTCGAGCCACGCAGGAAGTCGATCGCCTCGCGCACCTCGAGGATCAGCTGCTGGGCGTTGCCGCGGGTGCTGTGGTCGAGCCGCGGCTTGTTGGTCGGGATCGTGGCCAGGGCGATCAGGCCGCCGGCGATGGCGAAGCCGCCGGCCGCGATCCAGTAGGGCAGGTAGACGTCGACCCGCGAGAAGACGGGCGCCAGCGCGCCGCCCACCAGCAGGCTCAGCACCATCGACAGCAGCACCATCGAGTTGGCGGTCAGGAGTGCCTTGCGAGGCAGCAGGGTCGGGATCGCGGCGGCCTCGGCGGGGCTGAAGAACTGGCCCAGGGCGCTGAAGGCGAAGGTGATCACGAGCAGGTGGTAGAGGTCGCCGCGGAGAAAGGGGACCAGCTGCGAGAGCGGGATCAGCATGACGATGCACGCCCGGCCGAGATTGGTCCAGACCATCGTCCGCTGGCGGTTGTGGCGGTCGGCGAAGACGCCCGCGAAGGGCGGCAGGAAGAGTGCCGGCAGCGTGTAGGAGAGGAGGGTCACGGCGACCAGCGTGTTGGCGCCGCCGAGGTTGTAGGCGAGGATGATCAGCGAGAACATCACGAACTTGTCGGCCGCCTGGGAGGCGAGCTGGGCGAACCAGACGAGCCGGAAGTCGGTCCGTGCGAGGACGTATCGGAACCCTTCTCCGCCTTCGAGGCCGGTCAGGGACTCCATACCCGGCTGCAAGCTTACCCGGGCTCCTCGAACGCCCGGAAGAGGGTCTCCCACTCGGCCAGGGAGAGCGTCTGGGGCCGGCGCTGGGGATCGATCCCCAGCGCCCCCAGCCTCTCCCCCGCCTCCGGGCCGGCGAGGCGGGCGAGCGTCCCGCCGAGCTGCTTGCGGCGGAACTGGAAGATCCGCTCAGCGAAGGCGAAGAAAGCGGCCATGTCAGGCACCTCCACCGCCGGCCTCTCTCGCACTGCCAGGGTGACCAGCGCCGAGTCGACCCCGGGTACCGGCCAGAACGCCTCTCGCGGCAGCGTGAAGCGCAGCTCGGGCACGGCGAAGACCTGGACCGCGAGGGTGGCGAGGCTCCAGTCGCCGGCCTGCACCCAGCGCTCGGCCACCTCCTTCTGGACCACCAGCGAGACCGCCCGCGGCGGGTCGGGCCGCTCCAGGAGGCGTGGCAGCAGGGCCCCGGTGAGGTAGTAGGGGATGTTGCCGGCGACCAGCGGGACGCTGGGCAGCGGAAGCTTCAGCATGTCGCCCTCCAGCACCTCCACCCGGGGATCGCCGGCGGTCACCTCGCGGAGCACGCCGATCAGCCGGCGATCGATCTCCAGGGCGATCACCTTCTCTGCCCGCTCAGCGAGGGCGACCGTCAGGCTGCCCGGTCCGGCACCCACCTCGAGCACGCTGTCGCCAGGGCCCACTCCGGCCTCCTCGGCGACGCGGTCGCGGAGCTGGGGGTCGACGAGGAAGTTCTGGCCGAGCCGGTGCGAGGGCCGGAAGCGGTGCTTGGCGAAGAGGCCTTCGAGGGTCCCGAGGTCGGCGGGGTCGAGCAGGGCTACACCCGTCAGGTGACCAGCACGTAGATCGTCACCGACCGCCGGCCCCACTGGATGGCGGCGTCGCAGGTCAGCCAGACGTCGATCAGGGTGCCCTTGATGGCGCCGCCGGTGTCGACCGCGTAGCCGTAGCCATAGCCGGGCACGTAGAGGTGGCTGCCGAGCTTGATCACGGTCGGGTCGACGGCGATCGAGCCCGGCCCGGCCTGGGTGCCGGTGGCGGTGCGGCCGGTCAGGCAGTAGGAGGTCGCGCTGCCCGCGATCGCCTGCTGGTAGTTCACGGTCGGATCGGCGGGAAGCGGCGCTTGAACGGGAGCGACCTTGCTCCCGATCCGCAGGACGCGGTCGGCGGGCTGCTGGGTGCTCTCCCCGAGCAGAGTCGTGTCGACGATCGAGCCGTCAACCAGCTGATCCTCGAAGAGCAGGTTGCGGGCACCGGCGGCCCCCGGCGCTTCGAGGACGGTGCTGCCCGCGGCGAGATCGGCGTCGGCGACCTGGCGGGTCGCGAAGGGGATGGCCGCCGTTTCCGTGCGCCGGACCGACGCGAAGGTCACCTGGCGGCCCTCGAAGACCCTGGCGTCGTCGTAGCGCGGCCGGCGGGGAGAACCGACCGGCTGGGAGGCGTCAGCCGACGCCGCCAGGGTCGCGACCTCCGGGACTCCGGGCCCCGCCGCGACGCCGACCGTTGGAACGACATAGCCGAGTGTCAGCGCGATCGACCCCAGGGCAAATAGGCCCTTGAGGCGAAGACGCCCCTGTGCTACCCCCAAAACCCGGACGGGAGGCTATCACCGAATCCCGCGGAAAAGGGAGATTGCGTTGTTAAATTCGATCTCGGCGAGCTGCTCGAGCGAGATCCCCCGCACCTCGGCCACCACCATTGCCGTGTCGACGAGGAAGGCGGGCCGGTTCTGCGGCTCCCGCTTGCGCGCCGCCGGCTGGCCGAAGGGCGAGTCAGTCTCGAGCAGCAGCCGGTCGGCGGGACAGGCGCGGGCGACCTCGCGCAGGCCGGCTCGCATGGCGCGCGTCACGAGGCCCGCGAAGGAGAGGTGGAAGCCCAGGTCGAGGAAGCGCTCGGCCCACTCCTGGTCGAGCGAGAAGTAGTGCATCACGCCGGTCAGCCCGGGCCGTGCCCGGAGTGCCCGATAGGCGAGATCGGCGGCGTCGCGGACGTGGACCGAGACCGGCAGGCCGAACTCGAGGGCGAGGTCGCACATCGACCCGAACCAGCCGAGCTGGCGCTCCATCGGGGCGTACTCCTGGTCGGCGCTCCCGTCCAGCCCGACCTCGCCCACGGCCACGACCCGATCCAGCGCGAGCAGCTCCCGGAATGCAGTCAGATCGGGGTCCGCGGTGTTGGCGGGATGGTGGCCGGCGGCAGCGAAGACGGGCTCCAGCCGGGACGCGCGCTCCACCGCGTCGCGACTCGTCGCCAGGTCGGTGCCGACCGTGATCAGCCGGGTGACCCCGGCGGCGACCGCCTCCGCCACCGCGCGATCGGGATCCTCCACCTCCTCGAGGTGGAGATGCGTGTCTACAAGGGAGAAGGCCCGCATCCGGCGATCACCAGTGTGAACTCGCCCTTGGCCTTCGCGCCGAGCGCTTCGAGCGCCTCGGAAGCGGTGCCCCGGACGACCTGCTCGTGGAGCTTGGTCAGCTCCCGGCCGACCATCAGCCGCCGGTCGGGCAGGACCTCCGCCAGCGCCGCCAGTGATTTCAGCACGCGGTAGGGCGAATCGAAGGCGACCGTCGGGCGGGCCTCGGTCGCCAGCGCCTGGAAGAGGCGGCGCAGCTCGCCCGGTTTGCGCGGCAGGTAGCCGAGGAAGACGAAGCCTTCGCCGCTGAAGCCGCTGATCGAGAGCGCCGTGGCGACGGCGCTCGGGCCCGGTATCGGCACCACGCCGTGGCCCGCCTCGACCGCGGCGGCCACCAGCCGCTGGCCGGGGTCGTTGACGCCGGGCGTCCCGGCGTCGGTCACGAGCGCGACGTCGCCCTCCTCGAGCGCTCGCAGCACGGCGGGCAGACCCCGCCGCTCGACCGGCGCCCGGTAGCTCAACATCGGCTTGCGGACCCCGATCCGGGCCAGCAGGCGGGCGGTCACGCGGGTGTCCTCGGCCGCGATCGCCGACACCTCGCCGAGGACGCGGGCGGCCCGCGCTGTGAGGTCCTCCAGGTTGCCGATCGGCGTGCCGACGACGTAAAGAGTGCTCATCGCGGTGTCGGCGCGAGCCAGGCCGCGATCCTCTCCCCCACGCCGAGCACCGAGCCCGTGTACATCGCCGCCCGGGGCAGCACCTCGATGAAGGCCCGGCCGTAATCGCGGCTGGAGATCCGGTTGTCGAGGATGACGACCGCGCCGCGGTCGCTGTTGCGGCGGATCAGGCGCCCGAAGCCCTGTTTCAGCTTGAGCGCCGCCATCGGCAGCGCGTAGAGGGCGAAGGAGTCCGCCACCTGCTCGGCGCGGGCGGCGAAAACGGGCTCGGTGGGCACCGGGAAGGGGAGCCGGACCATGACCACGCAGGAGAGCCGGTCGCCCGGGATGTCGATCCCCTCCCAGAAGCTCGAGGTTCCCAGGAGGAGGGCGCGGTCGCTTTCCTGGAACGACTTGAGGACCTGCCGGCGCTGCCCGTCCAGCCCCTGGCCGAGGATCAGGATGTCGTCGAGGTCGTGGCGCTGCTTGAGCGCGAAGTAGGTGTCGCGCAGCTGCCGGTGGGAGGTGAAGAGCGCCAGCGTCCGGCCGCCGATCCTCCCGGCGATGTCCGCGATGACCCGGACCACGGCCTCGTCGAAGTCCACCGACTGCGGGTCGGGCAGCCCGCTCGGGAGGCAGACGAGGGCCTGGTTCAGGTAGTCGAAAGGCGACGCGAGGATCAGCATCTCCGGTTCTCGCTCCAGGCCGACCCGCTGCCGGAAGTAGTCGAAGGTGCCGCCGACGGCCAGCGAGGCGGATGTGAAGATGACCGTCTCGCGGGGGTCGAAGACGTGCTCGCGGAGGAGTCCTCCCACGTTGAGCGGCGCCGCCCGGAGGACGGCCTCGGCCGAGCGCGAGATCTGGCTGAACCAGTAGACCTGGTTCGCGTCCGGCTCCAGGATCGCCTCCCGAAGCAGCTCCCGCGCCTCGGCGACCCGGCTCCGGATTATCTCCAGCTCCCGCAGGTCGGCGTCCGGCTCCTCCCCGCCCAGCCACTCCCGGGCGCCGGCGACCGCCCTGCGAAGAGTGGCGTCGAGACCGGCGAGCGCCGTCGCCGCGTCCGCGGCCAGGTCGGCCAGGTGCTGCCAGCCGGGAGCCTGGCGGACGACCGGCCCCAGGCGGACGGCCTCGTCCCGCCTCCCCGCATCGGGCAGTAGGCCGCGTACGAACCCGGCGGCGTGCTCGAAGAGGGCGGCGACCCTCCAGCGGGCGTCCTCGGCGGTGGCCGTGGCGCCCGCCAGCTCCTGCCCGGCTCCGAGGCGGGGCTGCGCGGCGACGGCGCCGATGAGGACGCCCAGGCGCTCCAGCAGCGCCACCAGGGCGGGGCCGTCCGCCTCCCGCCGCAGCCCCTGCGTCGCGGCGTCCTCGAGGTGATGCGCCTCGTCCACGACCAGGTGCTGGAAATCGGGCAGCACTCCGCCACCCTGCGCGGCGTCGGCGAGCAGGAGGGCATGGTTGACGATCACCAGGTCGGCCCGCTCCGCCTCGGCGCGGGCGCGGTGGACGTAGCAGTCCTCGGCCGTGCAGAAGACGCCGACGCAGTCCATCGGGTCCGAGGCGACGCGCGCCCAGAAGACCTCCTCCCGGCCCTGCAGGCGAAGCTCGGATCGATCCCCGCTGTCGGTCTCGTTCAGCCAGGTGAGCACCTTGAGCTTGAAGCGGAGCTCCTCCGAGTCGGGGCACGGTTCGGCCAGGTAGCGGCGCCAGCGGCGCAGCGAGAGGTAGTTCGAGCGGCCCTTGAGCAGCACCGCCTCGAACTCCCAGGGCAGCCACTCCTTGAGGAAGGGCAGGTCCTTGGTCAGGAGCTGCTCCTGCAGGGTGTGGGTCGCGGTGGAGACGATCACCTTCTCGCCCTGGGCCAGGGCTCGGCCGAGGGCCGGGATCAGGTAGGCGATGCTCTTGCCGGTCCCGGTGCCCGCCTCGACCACCAGGCGGCCGCCCCGCTCCAGGATCTGGGCGACGGCGAGCAGCATCTGGAGCTGGGACTCGCGGTGCTCGTACTCCGGGAAGGCAGCCGCCAGCGGTCCTTCCGGCAGGAGCAGGCCGGCCATCCGCTCCGGGTCCCATTCGATCGGATCCCGCGGGACGGAGAGGCGCTGCCGGCGGCCGTCGCGGAGGCGCGGCTCGGCGGCCTGAGCGGCCGTGAGCGCTTCGGCGAAGAAGCGTGCGATCGGCCAGCCGTAGGGGGCGACAAGGGCAAGCATCGACTCCTTGAGGGATTCGTCGAGGTTGCCGGCGACCTCGCGGAGACGGAGGAAGAGCTGGCGGGTGGCGTCGGCGTCGTCGAGCGCGCGGTGCGGCCGCGGCTGCTCGAGGCCGAGCTCGAGGGCGAGCGCCGGCAGGCTGTGGCTGGGCGAGGCGGGCAGCAGGATGCGGGCCAGCTCGAGGGTGTCGAGGATCTCCGTCTCCGGCGGCCAGATCCCCGCCGCGGCCAGGAAGTCGATGTCGAGGGAGGCGCCGTGGCCGACCGGCTCGCGGCCGCGGAGAAGGTCGGCAAGCCCGGCGAGGGCAGGACCCTGGGCTCCCGCCTGGCGCAGCTCGGCGATCCGGATGCCGGTCAGCCTGAGCACCGCCTCCGGGACGGAGCGGCCGGGATCGACCAGGCGCTCCAGCCGGTCGAGGACGCGGTCGGGCGTGAAGGCGACCGCCCCGACCTCGATGACGCGGTCATGGTGAGGGTCGAGGCCGGTGGTTTCGAGATCGAGGGCGACGTACTCGGGCACTGGCTGAAAATTCGGTCCGGGCGGATTCTAGGCGCTTGCCAAGGGCACCTCGACAGTTGAATCAGCAGGCGCAGCCTGGGCGGTATAGTTCCGATGCCATGCAGGCCGGAACACTTACCAAGCCGAAGACCCTCGAAGACCTCAACCTAAAGCGTGACCTGGTGGCGAGCCTCGTCCTCCGGACCCTCGCCTTCTCCGACCGGATGAGCGGCGCAGCCCTCGAGAAGCGGCTCGGCCTCCCCTTCGAGACTTTCAAGCCGCTGATCCAGGAATACGACAAGGCGCAGATGACGACCTCCCCCGGCTTCTCCCAGGAGCCTGGCCTGGAGGGCCTCTCGATCGACCAGCGAACCGCCTACGAGTGCAGCTCGGCCGGCCGTGCCCGGGCGGCGGAGATGTCCTCCGTGCAGACCCGCTACCTCGGCCCCTGCCCGGTGAACTACGAGGACTACATCGAGCTGGTCAAATCTCAGGTCTCGACCAAGGCGAAGATCACCGACGCCATGCTCAAGGAGGCGCTCGGCCAGCTCGAGCTCGAGCAGCACGTCATCGACTGCATCGGCGGCGCCATGGTCTCCCGCTCGTCGCTCTTCATCTTCGGAGCGCCGGGCAACGGGAAGTCGACGATCACCGAGCGGATGGCTCTCCTGATGGGCGCTCCGATCGAGATCCCCTACGCCATCGCGGTGGGCGACGAGATCATCCGGCTGGTCGACCCCGTCTACCACAAGGCGGCCGATGGCGAGCAGCCCGACGACAAGCGCTTCCTGCGCTGCGAACGCCCCGTCGTCACCGCCGGCGGCGAGCTCCAGCTGGCCCAGCTCGACCTCTCCTACGACGCGCAGAACCGCTACTACGAGGCTCCCTTGCAGTGGAAGGCGAACGCGGGCGTGTTCGTCATCGACGACTTCGGCCGGCAGGAGGTGCCCCCGATGCGCCTCCTCAACCGCTTCATCGTCCCGATGGAGAAGAAATACGACTACCAGGACCTCTCCGCCTCGGGCCGCAAGATCGAGGTGCCGTTCCTGGCCCAGGTGGTCTTCTCGACCAACCTCTCGCCCGCCTCCCTCGTCGACGAGGCCTTCCTCCGCCGGATGGCCTACAAGATCGGCGTCGGCAACCCGACGCCCGAGGCCTACGCCCGGATCCTCAAGTACGAGTGCGAGAAGAACGGCGTCGTCTTCGACGAGAGGGCCGTGGCTTACCTGCTCCAGCTCTACGGCAAGAAGCCGCTCCGCGGCTCCCACCCACGCTCGCTGGTCGCCCGCCTGGTCGACCTCGCCGCGTACCGCGAGGAGCAGCCGCGCCTGACCCCCCAGTCCCTCAAGGAGGCCTACGACGCCTGCTTCAACCCGGCTCTCGGTGGGCTGGTCGAGGACGACTGGGCGCAGCCGCCCGCGTCGTAAAGAGCTAGCTGACCCCGGCCCAGCATTACGCCCTCGAATCGAACGTTCGGGCGTGGCCGGGCGAGATCCTCGACGCCACAGCCGACCGCATCATCATCTGGCGGCCGGATTGGCCCATCCCCGGTCCGAACGGCGTCCGGCGTGTGGCCTGCTCGGCCGAGCGCCTGCCGGCCGTCATCGAAGAGGTCCGCCGGCAGGCGCGTGAGCGCGGGGTCAGGCTCTCCTGGCAGCTCGACGTCTGGAACCGTGCCGAGCTGGAGCCGGTGCTCCTGGCCAACGGCCTGCGACTGGACGACGAGGTCACGACACTCGAGTTCGAGGGCGACGTCGAAGAGCCGCCCGTCCCGGGAATGGAGCTCGCCGACGGGATGGCCGACCTGGATGCCTACCGGCGTCACCACGCGACGGTCGCGGCCGGCTTTGCGGGCTCCGACAGGCCGGTCCCGGAGGAGAGCGACCTCCGTCAGCGCTATGGCGCCTCAGAGGCGGCGGGCGTCGCGCTGGTGACGGCGCTCATCTTCGGGGAGCCCGCGGGCGGCGGTTCGCTGGCGGTCGACGTCGACGGCGCCACGCTCGGCGGCGCCAGCGTCCTTCCCCGCTTCCGGCATCGGGGCATCTACCGGGCGCTGGTCGCCGAGCGAACCCGCCTCGCGTCAGAGCAGGGCGCGCCCCTCGTGATCACCCACGCCCGGCCGACCTCCCGGCCGATCCTCGAATGGCTCGGCTTCACCCCCATCGGCCGCTGGTGGGGCTACCTGGACGACAGCGGCTGACGCAGGCCGCCGACCTTCAAGCGCCACGCGTCGAGGTCGGCAAATTCGCCCCGCAGCTCCGCGGGCAGCATCTCGGCGATCGCCAGCAGGATCGCGTCGGAGGCGTCCTGGTGCCCCACGCGGCGGCCGTCCGGCAGCCGTGACGGGATCTCGAACGGCTCTCCCCACTCGACCCGGAGGGGAGCTCGCCGGGGCAGCTTGAAGCCCTTGCCGAAGACCTCCCGGCTGCCCGAGATCGCGACCGGCAGCACCGGCGCGCCGGTCAGCGTGGCGATGAACCCCGCGCCGGGCTCGGGCCGGTGGAGGCCGCCGCTGGTGATCCGGGTTCCCTCCGGGTAGAGAACCAGCACCTGGCCGTCGCGGAGGATCGTCGCCGCCCTCCGGATGGCGGCCCGGTCGGCGCTGTGGCGGACCACCGGGAAGGCGTGGAAGGCGGTGAAGATCCAGCTCTTGAGCCCCCCCCGCTCGAAGTATTCGGCCTTGGCCATGCTCCAGCTGTCGTTGCGGGGCAGGAAGGCGGGGATCAGGGGCGGGTCGAGGGTCGAGATGTGGTTCGCGCAGACGAGAAGCGGCCCCTGGCCCGGCACCCGCTCCTGCCCGACCTGCGTGAAGAGACCGAAGAGCACCGCGTGGACCATCAGCCGCATGACCCGGCGGAGGACGGCGTAGGTCACCGTCGCACCCGCTGCACGATCCGCTCGACCACCTCTTCGACGGCGAGGCCGTCGGTGTCGATGATCACCGCGTCGGGCGCCGGCCGGAGCGGCGCGACCGCCCGGGTGGAGTCGGCCACGTCGCGGGCCGCTATCTCCCGCTCCATCTCCGCATCGTCGGTCCACTCGCCGCGCCTCGCCTTCTGGGCGAGCCGCCGGCGGACGCGCTCGGGGAGGCTCGCTGTGAGAAAGAACTTGTAGGGGGCTTCGGAGAAGACGACGGTGCGGATGTCGCGGCCCGCCATGACCACGCCGCGACCTTCGGCGAGTCGTCTTTGCCGCTCGTTGATGGCGTCCCTGACCTCGGGCACCTGGGAGATCGCCGACAGGTTGTCGTTGATCTCGGGCCGGTGGACCAGGCTGCTGAGGTCCCGGTCCCCGGCGTAGATCCGGCCGTCCTCCACCCGGAGGTCGGGCAGGGAGGCGATGGCGACCAGGCCGGGGACGTCGTCGGAGGCGACGCCGCCCTCGTGGGCAAGCCAGGCGACCGCCCGGTAGAAGAGCCCGCTGTCGACGAAGGGGAGGCCGAGCTCCTCTGCCACCCGCCGTCCGACGGCGGACTTGCCGGCGCCGGCGGGGCCGTCGACGGCGACCACGATCGGGTCAGTCAAGCTTCGCGGCCCGGCGGAGGGCCTCGATCTCCGGCTGGCGGAGACGGCGCCAGTCGCCTTCCTTGAGGCGGCCCAGGCGGAGGGGTCCGAAGGCGGTCCGCTGGAGATCGCGCACCGGGTGGCCGACCGCCTCCAGCATCCGGCGCACCTGCCGGTTGCGGCCTTCCCGGATGATCAGGCGGACCTGGGTCTTGCCGCGGACCGAGCCGGCCACCTCCACCTCCGCCGGAGCGGTCCGACCGTCCTCCAGCTGGATGCCCTCGCGCAGCTTGCGGAGGTCGTTCTCGCCGGGCACCCCGTCGACCAGGGCGAGGTACTCCTTGGCGACGTGGTAGCGGGGATGCGCCAGCCGGTTCGCGAGCTCACCGTCGTCGGTGAGAAGGAGCAGCCCGCGGCTGTCCATGTCGAGGCGGCCGATCGGGAACACCCGGCCGGTCGCGGTCAGGAGCTCGTAGATGGTCGGGCGCTTGCCCGGGTCGGCGGCGGTCGTCAGGTAGCCCTCCGGCTTGTTGAGGGCGAGATAGCTCTTCTGCGCGGAGGGCGCCACCAGCTCGCCGTTGACCTCGACCCTGTCCTCCCCGGGCTCGATCAACATCCCCTCGGGAGGGGGACGGCGCCCGTTGACGAGCACGGACCCGCCCGCGATCAGGGCGTCGGCGGCGCGGCGCGAGGAAACCCCGCTGCGCGCCAGGTACCGGTTCAGCCGTTCGCTCAAGCCGATGCTTCGCTTCCCGGTCCCGGCAGGTCGGAGAGGCTGGCCAGCCCGAGCACCTGGAGGAAGCGCATGGTGGTGCCGTAGAGCTTTGGCTGGCCGGGTCCCGACCCCCTCCCCACCTCGACCACCAGGTTGCGAAGCTCCAGGTTGGCGACGACGCTGTCGCAGTTGACGCCCCGGATCTCCTCGATCCGCGACTTGGTCACCGGCTGCTGGTAGGCGACGATGGCGAGCGTCTCGTAGGCGGCCGGGCTGAGCTTGCCGGTGACCTCCGGCCGGAGCGCGCGCCGTACGTAGGAGGCGACCTCAGGCCGGGTGACCAGCTGCACCTGGTCGCCCTGCCGCTGGAGCATAAGGCCCCGCCCGGCGAGCGCGGACTGGAGCTCGTCGAGCGCCGCCTGCACCTCTTTCGCGCCGCTCTCCGTCGCCTGCTGGAGCTCGCGCATCCGGAGGGCGCGGTTGGAGCTGAAGAGGATCGCCTCGAGGGCCTGGGCGAGGTCGTTTCTCACCGCTGGATCCAGCCGACCATGATGTCCCCGAACGCCTCCTTCTGGCGGACCGTCACCCGGCTCTGGCGGAGGAGCTCGAGGAGCGCCACGAAGGTGACGACCGCCTCCAGGCGGTCCTCGCAGTCGAGGATCAGGTCGACCAGGTTGACGGGCCCGCGGAGAAGCCGGCCGGTGAGCGCCTCGACCTTCTGCTCGGTCGTCCAGGAGCGCCCGGTCACCGTCACCGGACGGGGCGGCACCCGGCTCAGGAGGTCCTTGAACGCGTTGACCAGGAGCTCCACCTCGAGCGGCGCCTCCTGGCCGTCGACCTCGACCGAGCGCGCCGGCGAAGGAAAGGCATAGGACTCGCTCGCGGCCCGCTCCATCAGCTCCTGGGCGACTTCCTTGTAGCGCCGGTACTCCTCCAGGCGGAGGCGCACGTCCTCCTCCCAGCCGAGCAGCTCGACCTCCTCCTCGCCCGGCTCTTCGCCGGGGAGCAGCCGGATCGACTTCAGCAGCAGCAGCCGGCTCAGGGTCCAGAGGAACCCGGCCATCTCCACCGGGTCGGGCGAGCGGAGCTCCGCGATGGCCGCCAGGTAGGCATCGGTGAGCGTTGCCAGCGGCACCTGGAGGATGTCGACGTCCTCTCGCTCGGCGAGGGCGAGCAGAAGCTCGAGCGGACCCTCGAAGACCGGGGTCGCGACCTGAAGGCGCGCTTCCACGTCCGGCTGGTCCATTCGCCGAGACATGATAGCCGGGTGGGCAGGCTGCTTCTCCCGCTGCTGGCGTCGCTCTGCCTCGCCGCCTGCACCAGTTCGAGTCCGCCTGTCGCGACCCCAACGCCGAGCCCCCCGGCCGCGACCCCTTCACCACCGCCGGCGATCGCCACCAGGCCGACTTCCGAGGTCATCCTGGCGGACGCCGACGTCGGCCTGCCGCGGGTATCGGCTCGCGACAACATCGGCATCGCCCAGGCAGCCTCGGAGCAGGAGAACCAGCCGCTCGCGCTCACCCAGTACCGGCAGTGGGGCTGGGTGGAGGAGTCGGTGCGCAGCTGGTCAGGCGGGCCGCAGAAGGTGGACGAGAGCCTGGTCCTGCTGACTCGGTTGGATGGCGCGACCATCGCCTTCCAGGGTTGGGCGGGTGAGCTGACCCAGCCGGGTGCATGCCCGGAC
>DATCPJ010000293.1:0-31909 GCA_036570145.1 Candidatus Dormiibacterota bacterium | reverse complement strand
GGTTTCCGTACCCTCAAAGGAAGGAATCCCGCCATCGCGGCGGTTCTAGGAGCTATCCATGTGCGGCATCATCGGCTACCTCGGCGACAAGCAGGCGACACCGATCCTGATGGATTCGCTGAAGCGCCTCGAGTACCGCGGCTACGACTCGGCCGGTGTCGCCGTGATGGAGACCGAGATCCACTCGACGCTGACCAAGAGCGAGCGGAAGGTCGACGACCTGATCGCCAAGCTGACCGCCGACATGCCCAAGGGCACCCTCGGCATCGGCCACACCCGCTGGGCGACCCACGGCCGGCCGACGATCGTGAACGCCCATCCTCATTCCGACTGCTACGCCCGGATCATGGTCGTCCACAACGGGATCATCGAGAACTTCCAGGAGCTCAAGGAGGAGCTCGAGGCGAAAGGCCACGAGTTCACCTCGGAAACCGACTCCGAGGTCATCCCGCACCTCGTCGAGGACCTCTACCAGGGCGACCTCCTCACCGCCGTCAGGCTCGCGCTGCAGAAGATCAAAGGCACGTATGCGATGGCGCTCTACTCGCACGATGACCCAGAGCTCCTGATCGGCGCCCGGCTCAACGCGCCGCTGGTGGTCGGGATGGGGGAGGGCGAATGGTTCGTCGCCTCCGACATCACCGCGATAATCCCCTACACCAAGCGGGTGCTGGTCCTCGGCGAGGGCGAGATCGTCGCCATCAGCCCGGTCGGCCCCCAGGTCACGACCCTCGACGGCGTGGCGGTCGAGCCGAAGATCATCGCGGTCGACTGGGACGTGTCGCAGGCGCAGAAGGGCGGTTTCGACCACTTCATGCTGAAGGAGATCCACGAAACCCCGGAGGCGGCCGCCAACGTGCTTCGCGGCCGGATCCAGGACGACGGCGCGGTCACCTTCAACGAGTTCACCGCGACCGAGGAGCAGCTGGCCCGGATCCGCAACGTGAAGCTGCTCGGGATGGGCACCTCGCTCCACGCCGCGATGCTCGGCGAGTACGTGATCGAGGACTGGGCGGGGATCCCCGCCCAGGCCGAGGACGCCTCTGAGTTCCGCTACCGGCGGCCGATGGTCGCCGAGGACACGCTGGCCGTCATCGTGACCCAATCGGGAGAGACCGCCGACACCATCATGGGCATGCGCCAGGCGCTCGAGCGGGGCGCGCTGACCGTTGCGATCACCAATGTCGTGGGCAGCACCGCGGCGCGGGACGCCCACGGCGTCATCTACCTCCAGGCGGGGCCCGAAATCGGGGTGGCCTCGACCAAGACCTTCGTCAGCCACGCGATCAGCCACTACCTCCTGGCGATCCGCCTTGCCGCCTCCCGCCACCGGCTCTCAGCGGAGCGGCTGGAAGACCTGGTGGCGAGCCTGAGGGGCCTGCCGGAGGGCATGCGGGCCGTCCTCCAGATGGAGGACCGCATCAAGGAGCTGGCCCTGAAGTACTCGAAGTACCGCAACTTCATGTTCACCGGCCGTGGCGTCAACTACCCGATCGCCCTCGAGGGCGCGCTCAAGTTGAAGGAGATCAGCTACCTGCACGCCGAGGGCACCTCGGGCGGCGAGCTGAAGCACGGCGCGATCGCGCTCCTCGACGAGAGCTTCCCGGTGGTGGCCATCTGCACCAACTCCCCCACCCGGGAGAAGATGATCAGCAACGTCCACGAGATGGCCGCCCGCGACGCCCCGGTGCTGGCGCTGGTGACCGAAGGCGACCGATCGGCGGACGGGATCGCCACCGACACGCTGGTCATGCCGGCGGCGGACGAGTTCGCGGGGGCGCTCCTCAACACGGTCGCCCTCCAGCTCTTCGCCTACCACGTCGCGGTGGCGCTGGGCACCAACGTCGACCAGCCGAGAAACCTGGCCAAGAGCGTCACCGTCGAATAGACGGGCAAAGGGGGGACAGCCGCATTCCCCGCTCCGCGCGGGGCCCCCTAACCAAGCCCCTTTCCAAAAACTCCCCCGCGGCGCGACGCCTGGGTGTCGATTAGGACAACTCATTCGGCCGGGATAAACCCGGCCTACGCGCCACGCGTCTGACGCCAAGTAGCCCGTCACAATTCAAGTGGAAATGAAAATCGGTATCGACGCGGTCGGCATCGACCGGATCGCGCTCGCCGTGCGCCGCTCCGGTCACCGTTTCCTGCGGAAGGTCTACACCGAGGCCGAGCTCGCCTACTGCGCCGGCAGCGTCGAACGGCTCGCCGGTCGCTGGGCGGCCAAGGAAGCGGTGATCAAGTGCTTCGACGGCACCGGCATCTGCTTCCCGCGGCGCCGGATCGAGGTTCTGCCCAGCGCCGGCGGCGCGCCCGCCGTCACGCTGTTGGGGGACACCTCGGGGGCGGCGGTCGAGCTCAGCATCACCCACCACTCGGGGCTTGCCGTGGCGGCCGCCACCCTCACCATGCCGGGTCGGAGCGAGACCCTCGAGCTGCTCCTCCGGCCGCCCGAGTATCTCGACCTGCCGGATCGCCCCAAGGACGGGCACAAGGGGACCTTCGGGACGGTCGTCGTCCTGGCCGGCAGCCAGGGGTTCACGGGCGCGGCCTACCTCTCCGCGACGGCGGCCGCCCGCTCCGGCGCGGGGATCGTCAAGCTGCTGGTCGCGGAGTCGATCTATCCGATCCTGGCCGCCAAGTGCGTCGAGGTGATGGCCACCCCGGTTCCCGAGGTCGCCCCGGGCGCCGTCGGCCACCTCGGCCACGAAGCGGTCGCCCGCCACTTCCAGGGGGCCCGTGCCGCGTTGCTCGGACCCGGGCTCGGCCGCGACAGCTCGACCTGGCGCCTGGTCAACGACCTGGTGCTCGAGATCGGCTGCCCGCTCGTCATCGACGCCGATGGGCTCAACGCGCTGGCAGACAACCGGCGGACGCTGGGCCGGCTGCCCAAGGGTCGCGTCCTCACGCCGCACCCGGGGGAGATGGCGCGCCTCACCGGAGCAGCTGTCGCCACCGACCGGGCCGGGCGGCTCGAGCTGGCGGCGAGCACGGCCCGGGAATGGAAGGCGGTCGTCGTCCTGAAAGGCGCGCGGACCGTGGTCGCGGATCCCGACGGGCAGCTGTCGGAAGATCCCCACGAGGTTCCGGCGCTGGCCACCGCCGGCACGGGCGACGTCCTCGGCGGCCTGATCGCGGGCCTCCTCGCCCAGGGCCTCGACCCCTTCACGGCGGCGGTCAGTGGCGTCTACATCCACGGCGAGGCGGGCCGCCGGGTCGCCTCCCGGCTGGGCGACGCGGGCCTGCTCGCATCCGACCTGCTGGAGGAGATCCCGGTCATCCAGAAGCTGCTCCGGGAAGGAAGGGTGGAGCGATAGGCCGGCCTCCCCACCGCTGGGCGGAGGTGGATCTCGGCGCCCTCCGGTCGAATGTCGAGCGCCTCCGCCGCCGACTCCCCTCGGCCACCCGCTTCATCGCCGTCGTGAAGGCGAACGGCTACGGCCACGGCGCCCGGGCGGTGGCCCAGGCGGCGCTCGCGGCGGGCGCGTGGGGCCTGGCGGTGGTTACGCTCGAAGAGGCGGCCGAGGTGCGCGATCTTCTCCAGCCAGAGCGGATCCTGGTCCTCGGCCCACTTCTGCCGGAGGACGCGCCGGAAGCGGCCGCGGCCGGCTATGCCCTGGGCGTCTCCTCGCTTGAGCTAGTCCGAGCCCTGGCCGATGCCGCCGGCTCTCGGCGTGTCCCGGTCCACCTCAAGCTCGACACCGGGATGGGCCGCTACGGCGCCCAGGTGCCCGAGTTCGAGGCGATCGCGCGCTACGTGACAAATGAGCCGCGGCTGGAGCTGGCGGGGACCTGGAGCCACCTGGCCTCGGCCGGCTTCGACGCCGAGTACTCCCAGGCCCAGTACGAGCGCTTCATGGCGGCAACCGAAGGGCTGCCGGGAATCCGCCACCTCGCCAACTCGGCGGGCGCGGCACGATATCCGCTCGACGCGGTCAGGATCGGCATCGCGCTCTACGGCTGCGAAGACCCTTTCTGCAAGCCGGCACTCCAACTCCGGGCCAGGGTCGGGCACTTGAAGACGGTCCCGGTCGGAATGTCGATCGGCTACGGCAGGACCTGGACCGCCGACCGCCCGACGCGGATCGCCACCGTCACCATCGGCTACGCGGACGGCGTCCACCGAGTCCGTGCCAACCGCGGCGAGGTGCTCGTCCGTGGCACGCGGGCGCCGCTGATCGGCGCGGTGAGCATGGACTCGATCACCCTCGACGTCTCGGCGCTGCCGGAGGTCAAGGTCGGCGACACCGCGACCCTGATCGGCGCCGACGGCGACGGCGAGATCAGCGCCCAGGAGGTCGCCACCTGGTCGGAGACGATCACCTACGAGGTGTTGACCTCGATCGGCCGGAGGGTCGCACGGTCCTACCTCCCCTAAACTGAAGCGTTCCATGGCAGAGGAGAACGCCGCGACAGCAGGTTTCGCGGAGGAGGCGATCGGCCACCTCGACGCCCTCTACCGGGGCGCCCTGAGGCTGACGCGGGACCCCGACAAGGCACAGGACCTGGTCCAGGACGCATACGCCCGCGCCCTCCGCTACCAGCATTCCTACCAGCCGGGAACGAACATGAAGGCCTGGCTCTTCGCGATCATGCGCAACCTCTACTGGGACCGCTTCCAGAAGGCGAACCGGGAGGCGGTCAGCATCGACGACATCGGCGAGTTCGCGCTCTACGACCAGATGCGTGACGACCTCGGCGAGGGGCCGGAGGCGGAGGTCCTCGACCGGATCGCCCGGGGCGAGGTAGTGGAGGCGATCGAGAAGCTCAACCCGCTCCACCGCGAGGTGGTTCTCCTGGTCGACGTCGAAGGTTTCTCCTACAAGGACGCGGCCAACATCCTTGGAGTGCCCATCGGCACCGTCATGTCGCGCCTTCATCGAGCCCGCCAGCAGCTTCAAAAGGACCTCTTCACCTACGCGGTGGAATCGGGTATCGTCGGCGGCGGTTTGAATAGGCGTTCCTGAGATGTACGACTGTGAAGACTGCGTCCGCCGCCTCGACCAGCTGGTCGACAAGGAGCTCAGCGGCCCGGAGGTCGAGGAGATCCACGTCCACCTCGACGCCTGCGGCGACTGCACTCGCCGCTACCAGTTCCAGGAAGGGCTGAAGCGCCTGATCAAGGTGTCCAGCGCGGAGCGGGCCCCGGCCGCGCTCCGCGAACTTCTCCGCCAGCAGCTCCGCTCGTAGGAGACCCGGTGTCCGCCCGCGGCGGAATGTAGCGAAGCGTAACGGGGTACCGTATTGATTGGTACGCATCCGCACAAACGGGGGATCTGGGGATTTGTATGAGGACGCCAATCGTGCCATCTGGAACGCCTACGAGCGCGCGGCGCGCCGGCAGGCTGACCTCAAGCGCTTTCCGTCGCTGATCCGCGCGATCGACGACCTGCTCTTCGAGCTCGAGGAGCTGAACCTGAGCGGCATAGACCGTGTGCCGGCGATGCTCCGTGACCGCACCTCCCATGTCCTCAGCCTGGTTCCGGTCGACGACCCGGAGGAGATCCGCGTCCGCTACCGGGTCGGCGCGCTGATGGATACCCTCTTCAAGGCCCAGGAGGTGGTCTTCCGCGCCAAGGACCCCGGCCGTCCTCCGCTCCAGGGCGAAGACGGGGAGGAGCGCACGGCCTAGCAAAAGCACGCCGCGTTACCCGGGTCGCTCAGCGCGCGTCAACTCCGCATCAACGCCTCACTGAAGGCGCCACAAGGAGAAGTACGAGCAGCATGAGCAAGACCCTGGCGAGACTGATCGTGGGAGCCGTCGCGGTCGCCCTGGTGGCGGCCTGCGGGGCGCAGTCCACGAGCAGCACAACCAACGGCAGAGCAACGACCACTGGCGGCGGCACGGGCTACGCCGCCCCGTCGACCCCCGGCGGCAGCGCGAAGTCGGTCACCGGAGCCGCCACCACCGCCCCCAACGGCGTTCCCGCCGTGGTCCAGCCCGGGGTCCCGCCCTCCGACGTGGTGCCGCCGATCGGCGAAGGCCCCCGCGTCATCCGCACGGCGCAAGTCGCCGTCGAGGTGAAGAACGGCTCTTTCGACAGCACCCTCGACAAGCTCTTCACGATCTCAACCAGCCTCGGCGGATACATCTCCGGCACCGTCGCCAACACCGACACCGGCTCCTTGCGAACGGGGACGATCACGTTCCAGGTGCCGACCGACAGGTTCAACGATGCGATCAGCCAGGTCCGGGCGCTGGGAACGGTCCAGAACCTCGCCGTCGGCGGCCAGGACGTCAGCGCCCAGTACGTCGACCTCCAGGCCAGGTTGAAGAACCTGGAGGCCCAGCACGAGGCGATGCTCGCGCTGCTCGGGCAGGCCAAGACGATCCCCGAGATCATCGCGATCCAGAACCAGCTGGGAACCATCACCGGTCAGATCGAGCAGCTCAAGGGCCAGATCGCCTACTACGACCACGCAACCTCCTACTCGACGGTCTCGGTGAGCATCCACGAGGCAGCCGTCGCCATCAAAACGGCCACGACAACGCCTGACAGCTGGGGCATCAAGGAAGCCCTCCTGCAAGGACTCCACGGGTTCGTCAACACCCTCGACGTCGTCCTGGTCGGGGTCGGCTACGTCGGCCCGCTGCTCATCCTGCTCGTCCTCGGCTTCGCGGCCTGGAGGCTTCGCCGCCGGTTCGCAATGTAAGTTGGGGGGCGTGCTGGAAGGGGCGCGGCTCTACGCGATAACACCTGACGCGGAACCTGACGCGGTCGTCAGGCTGGTCGGCGCCGTCCTCCGGGGCGGCGCCGACGTCGTCCAGCTCCGCCACAAGGCCCTCGCCCGGGGAGCGCTCCTCGACCTCGCCGGCCGGCTTGCCGCGATGGTCCACGACGCCGGCCGCGTGTTCATCGTCAACGACCACCTCGACATCGCCCTCCTGGCCGGGGCGGACGGGGTCCACCTGGGGGCGGACGACCTGCCCCTCGAGGCAGCGCGCCGGGTGGCGGGCGCGCGCTTGCTGATCGGCGCCTCCGCCAACTCTCCCGAGCTGGCACGGGAGGCGGTGGCCGCCGGGGCCGATTACCTCGGCGCCGGTCCCGCCTTCGCCACCTCGGTCAAGCCCGACAAGGCGGTGATCGGGCCGGCGGGCGTGGCGGCGGTTGCGGCAGCGGTCGCGGTGCCCGTCTTCGCGATCGGCGGCGTCGAGGCCGGCAACCTGGAGCTGCTGCTGGCCGTGGGCGTCCACCGTGCCTGCGTCATCCGCGGCCTCGCCGAGGCGGCCGACCCGGAGGCGGCGGCACGCCGGCTGCGGACGCTGCTGGCGTGAAGCTCGGCGAGGCGGGCGAGGCGGAGCTCCTGCGCCGCCTGCTGCCCCTGCTCCCCAGCCACGGGCTGGTGATCGGGCCGGGTGAGGACGACGCCGCGGCGTGGGACGAGGCCGGCGGCGGCTTCGCCGTCGCGAGCTGCGACGCCAGTGTCGAGGGGGTCCATTTCGACCTCGGCTGGCAGCGGCCCGAGGACGTCGGCTGGCGGGCCCTGGCGCTCGCCCTCGGCGACCTCGCGGCCAAGGGCGCTCGGCCCGGCCACGGCCTTGTCTCCATCTCGGCCCCGCGCGATTGGGAGGTCGACACCTTCTTGGGCGTCCATCGAGGTATCGCCGAGCTCGCGAAACGGGTCGGGCTGAGCCTTGTGGGAGGCGACACGACCGAGACCCGTGGGCCTGCCGTGATCGCGATCACAGTGCTGGGCCGCACCGGCATTCGGCCCCTGCCGCGCTCCGCGGTGAAGCCCGGCTGGACGCTCGCGGTGACGGGGCCGCTGGGAGCGGCCATGGTAGCCCTCGAGGCCCACGAATCGCTCCGGCTGCTGCCGCGCATCGAGGAAGGCGAGCGGCTCAACCGGCTGGGTTTGATCTGCGGGGACATCAGCGACGGCCTCGGGGCCGAGCTCCACAAGTTCGAGGCGATGTCGGGCCGCGGCTGCGAGGTCGAGGCGGCGCTGATCCCGGTTGCGCCGGGCGCCAGCCCGCTCCAGGCGCTGACCAGTGGGGAGGAGGCGGAGCTGGTCTGCGCCGGCCCGCCCGAGGTCCTGGCCGCGGCCGGCCTGACCGCCATCGGCACCCTGAAGACGGGTGGCGGCGTCGTCCTCCTCGACGCCGATGGAAACCGGCACGCCATCGCCGCGGCCGGTTACCGGCACTTTGCCTGAGCGCGTCACCCGCTCGGCCGCGGAGACCGAGGCGCTCGGGGAGGAGCTGGCTGCGAACCTGGCACCGGGAGACCTGCTCCTCCTCGCGGGGGAGCTGGGCGCCGGTAAGACGACCTTTGTCCGGGGCCTGGCGCGCGGCCTTGGGATCGGCGCCGGCGTACAGAGCCCGACCTTCCAGCTGGTCCGCGTCTACGCGGGGCGCATCCAGCTCGCGCACGTCGACCTCTACCGGCTGGAGGCCGGGGCCGACCTCGCCGACCTCGGCCTCGACGACCTTCTCGACCAGGGCGTGGTCGCCGTCGAATGGGGCGACCGGCTCCGCCTCGACTATCCGCGGACGCGGCGGATCGAGTTCGTGGCGCCGTCCCCCGAGGTTCGGGTGATCAGGCAATGATGCTCGCCCTCGACACCTCCTCGGCGAGGAGCGCGCTGGCCCTGGTCGACGCTGGGCGGGTGGTCGCCGAGACGATCCGGCCGGCGGGTCGTGATTTCGATGTCGCCGCCGAGGTCGCGCTGCTGGCGCCCGACCCGCGGGTGATCGACAGCGTGCTGGTCGCCCTCGGTCCCGGTTCGTTCACCGGCCTGCGCCAGGGCATCGCCTTCGGCGTCGGGCTGGCCCTGAGCCTGGGCGCTCCCCTCTTCGGCATCGGTACGCTCGACCTGGCAGTGGCGCGCGCCAAAGAGCCGGCGGTAGCGGTCTCCGACGCCGGCCGGGGCCGGGTCTATTACCAGGCGCCCGACGGCCGGCACGGCGTCGCCGAGCTGGACGCGGTTCCCCGGGAGTGGGCGGCGGTGGGCTGGCTCCGGTCCGAAGGCCTTGCGATGCTGCCGGAGTCGAGCCTGCGGAGCTTCGGCGAGGCGGTTCTGATCGCCCGGGAGACGGCGAGGGAGGTTGGCTATGGTACGGTCAAGCCGGAGTACATGCTGGAGTTCGGGCGGCTAGTCTGAGATGGTTCAGCTGCGCCAGCAACTGGCGATCGAACCGATGCGGGAGAGTGACGTCCCGATCGTCCAGGAGATCGAGAAGGAGATCTTCTCGACGCCCTGGCCGCGGAACGCCTACTACCGCGAGCTCGCCAGCCGCAACACCGCCCACTACATCGTGCTGCGCCGAGATACCGGGGGGGGCGGGTCGGGGGAAGGGCTTAGCCCGGCCGACCCAAGGGGGGGTACTCCCCCCCATTCAGAAATCATCGGTTACGGCGGGATGTGGCGGATGTACGACGAGGCCCACGTCACGACCATCGGCGTCCGCCGCGACACGCAGCGAGGCGGCTACGGCAGGATCGTCTTCGCCGCCCTCGTCCAGGCCGCCTACGACCTCGGCGCGAAGTGGATCACGCTCGAGGTCCGCACCTCCAACGAGAACGCCCAGCGGATGTACGAGAACTTCGGCTTCAAGGTCATCGGCCGCCGCCGCGGGTACTACACGGACAACGGCGAGGATGCGATCGTGATGTGGTCGGACTCGATCTACTCACCGCGCTTCCGGAAGGCCTTCGAGGAGAACCTGGCCCGGATCGACGGCGAGGTCGCCGGCCTGCGCCGCGAAAAGCCACTGACCGATAGCTAGCCTGACCCTCGGGATCGAGACCAGCTGCGACGAGACCTCGGTCGCCGTGATCGAGGACGGCCGCCGCCAGCTCGCCAACCTGATCCACTCGCAGGTCGCGCTTCACAGCGAGTTCGGCGGCGTCGTGCCCGAGATCGCCGCGCGGGCGCACCTGGAGAAGCTGCCCGACCTCATCACCGCCGCGCTGGCCGAGGCGGACATCGCGCCCGACCAGCTCGACCGGATCGGCGTGACACGGGGCCCCGGCCTGGTCGGCTGCCTATTGATCGGGGTCGGCATGGCCCGCGGCCTGGCGGTGGGCTGGGGCAAGCCGGTGGTCGGCGTCAACCACCTCTGGGGGCACATCTACGCCGCCCTCCTGAGCGAGCCCACGCTGGAGCCGCCGCTGCTGGCGCTCGTCGTCAGCGGCGCCCACTCGGACCTGGTCTGGATGGCCGGCCACGGCGAGTTCGAGGTGCTCGGCAGGACCCGCGACGATGCCGCCGGGGAGGCCTTCGACAAAGCGGCCCGGATGCTCGGCCTCGGCTACCCCGGCGGACCGGCGCTGGACCGCCTGGCCCGGACCGGCGACCCCCGCCGGCAGCGCCTCCCACGGCCCTCGCTGCCCGGCCTCGAGTACAGCTTCAGCGGCCTCAAGACTGCCCTCCTCTACCGGCTCCGCGACCTCGGCGGGTCGGTGACCGATGCCACCCGTGCCGATCTCGCGGCCGCCTTCGAGCAGTCGGTCGTCGAGTCGCTGCTGGAAAAGCTCGCCCTGGCGCTCGGCGCCCGACCCTCGGCCGAGGTCGTCGTCTGCGGCGGCGTCGCCGCCAACACCCTGCTCCGCCGCCGCGCGGTCGAGGTGGCATCCGCGGCGGGAGCCCGCCTCACCATCCCCCCGCTCGCTCTCTGCACCGACAATGGCGCCATGATCGCGGCCGCCGCCCACCATGCCCCTCGCGCCGAGCTCGAGGTCGATCCGAGCCTCGGCTGGTGACATCTTGAAGGGCTGGACGGTCGTCTTCAAAGGACCCAACTATGCTGCCGAGGTGGTCTTCGCCTCGCTCGAGGCGGCCGGCTACCGGACCGAGATCATGACCGACACGGGCCACGTCTGGCCGGGGCTGATCGCCGAGGACACGCGGGTTTTCGTGCCTGACGAGCAGGCCGACGGCGCCCTCCGGATGATCGAGGCGGACTTCCCCGCCTAGCGTCCCGAGGAAACCACGCGGGGTTTGGGCGGGGTTGAAATCCGGGTATGGACTACCTACAATTAGCACTCGTTCAGCGAGAGTGCTAACACTCGGCGAGACCGAGTGCCAACTTCGAAAACAGGAGGGTCGCAATGAATCTAAGGCCGCTGGGCGACCGGGTCGTCGTGAAGCCGGTCGAGCGGGAAGAGCGGACGAAGAGCGGCATCGTGCTGCCCGACACCGCAAAGGAGAAGCCCCAGGAGGGCATGGTCGAGGCCGTCGGCACCGGCCGAATCCTCGACAACGGAACCAAGATCCCGATGGAGCTGAAGGTGGGGGACAAGATCCTCTACGCGAAGTACGCCGGGAACGAGTTCAAGGTCGAGGAGATCGAGTACCTGATCATCAGCGAGAAGGACGTTCTGGCGGTCGTCGCCGGCAACGGCAAGTCCAAGAAGTAGAAGGGAGTATTCAGAACCAATGGCAAAGGCAGTAGCTTTCGACGTCGAAGCGCGCCAGGGCCTCAAGAAGGGGATCGACACGGTCGCGCAGGCCGTTCGCATCACGCTTGGGCCCAAGGGTCGCAACGTCGTCCTCGAGAAGAAGTTCGGCTCACCCACCGTCACCAACGACGGCGTCACGATCGTCCGCGAGATCGAGCTCAAGGATCCCTGGGAGAACACCGGGGCGCAGCTCCTCCGCGAAGTCGCCACCAAGACGAACGACGTCGCCGGTGACGGCACCACCACCGCCACCATCCTCGCTCAGACCATGATCGGCGAGGGCTTCCGCAACGTCGCCGCGGGCGCCAACCCGATGGGCATCAAGATCGGCATCGAGAAGGCGGTCGAGGCCGTCGTCGCCGAGATCAAAAGGCTCTCAGTACCGGTGAAGGGCCACGAGGACGTCGCCCATGTGGCGGCGATCTCGTCCCAGGACGCCAAGATCGGCGAGCTGATCGCCGAAGCGATGGACAAGGTCGGCAAGGACGGCGTCATCACCGTCGAGGACTCCCAGGGGATCGGCACCGAGCTCGAGGTCGTCGAAGGGATGCAGTTCGACCGCGGCTACACCTCCCCGTACTTCGTCACCAACCCGGACCGGATGGAAGCCGTCCTCGAGGACCCCTTCATCCTGATCACCGACCGCAAGATCTCGGCCATCCAGGACCTGCTCCCGGTGGTCGAGCGCGTCGTCCAGCAGGGCCGGCCGCTCCTGATCGTCGCCGAGGACGTGGAGGGCGAGGCGCAGGCCACCCTGATCGTCAACAAGCTGCGCGGCACCTTCACCGCCGTCGCCGTCAAGGCGCCGGGCTTCGGTGACCGCCGCAAGGCGATGCTGGAGGACATGGCCATCCTGACCGGCGGCCAGGTCATCAGCGAGGACCTCGGCCTCAAGCTCGACCAGACCAAGATCGAGCAGCTCGGTCGCGCGCGCCGGGTGACCGTCAACAAGGACGACACCACCATCGTCGAGGGTGCCGGCAAGGCTGCCGACATCCAGGGCCGGATCAAGGCGATCAAGGCCCAGGTCGAGGAGACCACCTCCGACTTCGACCGCGAGAAGCTCCAGGAGCGCCTGGCCAAGCTCTCCGGCGGCGTTGCCGTCATCAAGGTCGGCGCGGCCACCGAGGTCGAGCAGAAGGAGAAGAAGCACCGCATCGAGGACGCGCTGAGCGCGACCAAGGCCGCGGTCGAGGAGGGCATCGTCGCCGGCGGTGGCACCGTGCTGCTGAACGCGCAGAAGGTCCTCGACGGTGGGCTCTCGCTGACCGGCGACCAGGCGACCGGTGTCGCGATCGTCCGCAAGGCGCTCGAGGAGCCGCTCCGCCAGATCGCCCACAACGCGGGCAAGGAAGGGTCGGTCGTCATCGAAGAGGTCCGCCATGCGAAGGGCAAGGGCTACGACGCTCTGAACGACGTCTTCGTGGACATGTTCAAGAGCGGCATCGTCGACCCCGCCAAGGTCACCCGGTCGGCTCTCCAGAACGCAGCCTCGATCGCTGCCATGGTGCTGACCACCGAGGCCGTGATCACCGAGATCCCCGAGCAGAAGGGGAACGGCGGCGGCATGGGCGGCATGTCCCCGGACATGATGTAAGGACCAGCTGGTCCGGAAAGAGCCCCTCGCTGATGCGGGGGGCTCTTTCTTTTCATGCGGTGCTCCGGGCGAATACTCCAGTTCGGCTCAACACAAAGTCACAAAGACCACAGAGACGCACGAAGAATTAGGGGGACGACTTTGGACGAAAGCCTAAATTCCTCTTCCTTCGTGCGTCCTTCGTGTTCTTCGTGCCTTTGTGTTTTCGGACCGGTTCGGTCTAGTCGGTCCTCTCCCGAGCCGGGCGGCGTGCCGGCTGTTTGTGGGTGGTCGGCGTGCGGCCCTCCTCGAAGCGGCGCGCGACGAGCGTGATGGCGAAGGGAAAGAGGAGCAGGAAAGCCGAGGCGATCACGGCATAGCGATTGGGGAGCTGGTTCGCGTCGACGAGACCCAGCCAGGTGAGGTAGGCGCCAACCACCGCCGAGCCGACGACGATCACGACGATCAGGCTCCAGATCCACCAGCGGTACTCGTTGAGAAGGTCGGGGACGTGGCGCCGGGCCCTCCGGTGGCCGGCGTAGGCGGCGAGCGAGTTGAGGAGAAGCCCGCTGAGGAGGGCCCCGAAGGCGAGGATCAGTCGCGTCTCGGGGAGGTGCCGCATCAGGAAGGCGGATCCGTTCACGGCCAGGACGCCGAGCGGCGTGAAGACGCCGATGACCAGGATGATCGCCTCCTGCGCCCTGCGGGGGATCATCCGCGCGACTCCCGGACGAGCAGGACCACCGCCGCCATCGAGTCGGCGTGCTCGTGGTCGGCGAGCGCGCAGAGCCGGAAGGGGTCGAAATGGATCGGCCGGATCCCCGCGCCGCGCGCTCCCCCGACGTCGGTCAGGAGCGAGTCGCCGACATGGATCGCTTCCTCCGGGCGAGCACCGGTCGCGGCCAGCGCCGGTCCCCAGATACGAGGGTCGGGCTTGCGGATGCCGACCGCGGCGGAGTCGATGACGGCGTCGACCGGGACGCCGATGCCCGGTCCCACCTGGCAGACGCCCTCCTCCCGAAGCCGCGCCTCGACGCTGCCGTCGGCGTTGGAGACGATCGCGATCCGGGCGCCGGTGGCGGCGAGGGCGGGCAGCTGCTCGATCGACTCCCGCAGGTGGCCGGCCCAGGCGCCGGGGGTGGTCAGCGCCTCCAGGAGCGCCACTTCGGCCGCCGCGACCTGCCCGGCCGGCACGGCGAGGTCGCGGACCATCTCCTCCACGTAGGGGCCCATGATCTCCAGGTAATCACCGTCGAGGCGGTCGTGACCGGCCATCCCCGCATAGTGCGCCCGCGCGAGCACGTTGGGAGGGAGCTCGAAGCCGGCAGTCCGCAGCGCCTCCCGCATCCGCTCCTCGGTCGGGAGGTGGAAGACGCCGCCGACGTCCAGGAAGACGGCCTTGATCATTTCCCTCAGAAATGAGGAAGGCCCCGCCGAGGCGGGGCCTTCACGGTGATTCCTTCTGTCAGTGGCCGCAGCCGCAGGCCTTCGCCTCACCGGCATCCTCGCCGGTGTCGAAGGAGGTCCCGCAGGAGCAGCTGTGAACCGCGTTCGGGTTGTGCACGGTGAAGCCGGCGCCCATCAGGCTGTCGACGTAATCGATCTCGGAGCCGCGGATGTGCTGGAGGCTGTACTCGTCGACGATGACCTTGACGCCTTCGGTCTCGATGACCTCGTCCTCGGGCCGCACGTTGTCGTCGAACGCCATCCCATACTGGAGGCCGGAGCAGCCGCCGCCGGACACGAAGACACGAAGTCCGAGCTGCGGGTTGTTCTCCTGGGAGAGCAGGCTGCGAAGCTGCGACATCGCCTGGGGGGTGAGTGAGACGGTGGCCTGTTCGATCATGATTTTGCTTATTACAACTCCTATCGGGGGGTCTGTATTGCCAAGCTTACCTAACCTACGGGCCTAGCGGCCGACTTTGAAGCCAAAGGGTAGCTTGCCCTTGGCCTTGTCCTTGTCGCCTCTCACCCCGATCAGAATGTCGGCGATCTCATGGGAGGCCCGCGCGATCGTGCTCTTGGGGTCGGTCAGGGTCAGGATCTCGCCGCGCACTCCCGCCTCGTCAGGCTTGGAGCCGTCGAAGCCGATCTCCGCCGCGATCGCCTGTTTCAGGGTCCGCTCGATGTCTTCCCGGCCGACGACCGGCTTGGCCGTCTTGTTGTTGAGGACGATCACGATCCGGCCGGGGACGATGTTGAGGACGTTCTCGAAGATCCGGAGCAGGTCCGAGATGTCCTTCAGGCTGGACAGCTCCGGGGTCGCCAGGAGGACGATCCGCTGGGCGTGGTCGAGGATCGTCAGCGTGTTCTCGGTGAGAGCCACGCCAAGGTCGAAGATGATGTAGCGGAAGGCCCCGGCCAGGACCCCCATCGCCTTCGCGATCAGGGCCGCGTTGATCAGGTCGGCCTCCTCCGGCTTGAGGACGCCGGGGAGGAGCATCATGCCGCCGGGGTGATGGAGGATGACGCTCAGCAGCGCCTCCTCGAAGTTGGCGTCCCCGCCGGCGGCGGCGCTGGCGAGCGAGCCTGTCGGAACCAGGCTGCTGAGCAGCGCCGCATGGTTGAAGGGCAGCGCCATATCGACCAGGAGGACCTCGCCGGGGAACTGGTGGGCCAGACCGGCGGCCAGGTTGATGGCGATCGTCGTGCGGCCCGATCCGCCCTTTGGCGAATACACGGCAACTGTCGTCGCCGCCTGCTCGGGCGCCACCAGGGTGGCCCTGGCGATGATGTTCTCGAGCGACGCCTTGCGCTGCTCGACGAGCTTTTGGAGGTCGATCATCGCGTCCGAGTCGGCGGGCACGGTGGCGAAGAGGGTCTGCCGGTCGAGGACCAGGAGCTTGCAGTCGGCGAGCGCCCGGACCGAAGCGGTGCGGGGGTCCTCCGAGATCAGCGCCATCTCGCCGAAGAAATCGCCGTCGCCGAGGTAGGAGATCGTGATCTCGTGGCCCTCGGCCTGCTTCACCAGGACCTCGCAGCGGCCTTCCTCGACGATGAAGAGGGAGTCGCCCTGGTCGCCCTGGTTGATGATCATCGAGCCCTTCGCCGCGAATCCCGGGTGCAGCTGGCGCGCGAGCGAGCGGAGGAGAGTGTCGGGAAGCGTGAAAAGGACCGCCACCCGCTGGAGGACCGCGAAGCGGCGGCGGAGCTCGTCCGGTGTCGGTTCGCTGCCGCTCGGTGACTTGCTGCTCACGGGCCTTGCCATTATAGGTAGGGGTTTTCCCTTCTCCCCGACCGGATTGGGGGCCATTTCGAAGCTGATAAACTTCTGGGCCGACGGTCCCGTGGTGTAGCCTGGCCAAACACGCGGCCCTGTCAAGGCCGAGAACGCCGGTTCGAATCCGGTCGGGACCGCCAGCATCAGTTTCCTTCGAGCCGGTTGCACAAGCTCGGGGTTGCGATGCGGAGAGGTGGCCGAGTCCGGTTGATGGCGGCGGTCTCGAAAACCGTTATAGCCGCAAGGCTATCGGGGGTTCGAATCCCTCCCTCTCCGCCACCCGAGGCGCAGCCTCGGGGGGCGGAGACCCGGCGCTTTGCGCCGGGACATCCTCGTTTTAAGAGTGGGGCTCACGCTCCGGCGGCGTCCCCGCAGGGACACAGCCTCCCCCCCTCGGCCCGCCCCGCGGGCCGGCCGGCCGTAGCCGGCGGGGTCTTCTGCCGGTCTTATCCCTAGGTGCCGCTCGGCCGGGCCTTTGACTGGTGGTGGGGATTGGTGCGTGTTCTCGTCTTTCATCAGAATCCGAACCCCCTCGAAATTCCGAGCTGACGTGTGAAGAAAACGGCGTCGCCAGCCTGATCCCCCTGAGCCTTCGCCGTCAATCACCCAGTTGACGTGAGCGACCCGAGCGGCCAAGAGCCGCCCAAACAGGGCAGAATGGCGCTGGAACCCGTCCCAGCATGCCGTCCCAGCAGAGGTTCAAGCCATAGCCAATCGACGCCACCGGCGCCGGAGAGCCGGCACCCGCCGCCTATTCGGCCTCGCCCTCGGCGTCGTCGCCGTTCTCGCCGCGACCGTGTCCGTCCATGCCCTGCTGGACTGGCGCGGGGGTACGGCCGCGATCGCGACCGGGGCTGCGCAGCAGGCACAGGTCGGCGGCTCCAATGCCGGGGCTCCGGCCGCCCAGCCGCGATCCGGCTCTCGCGTCCTCCAGGTGAAGAGCCCCGACCTGCCCGCCGGCCTCGTCGCCGGCACCTGCGTCCAGTTCGATCCCACGGGCGCCGACCGGCATCGCACTATCTACGTCGACCCCGGCCACGGCGGCCCCGACCCCGGCGCCGTGGGCAACGGCCTGGCGGAGGACAAGCTCACCCTGGCGGTGGCCCTGCAGCTGAAGGACATGCTCCGCGCCGACGGCTTCCACGTCGTCCTCTCGCGGGTCGCCGACACCTCGGTGGCAAAGCTCGCGGACAGCCAGGTCGTCAATGGCGTGGTCACCAACAGCGGCGTCCACATCGACACCATCGCCCGGATCGCCTGCGGCAACACGGCAAACGCAGATGCGATGGTGGCCATCCACTTCAACGCCTTCGACGACCCCCGCGCCAGCGGCGCCGAGACCTTCTACGACGACGCCCGCGACTTCGCGGCTGCCAACCTACAGCTCGCGAACCTCCTTCACAGCGGGCTGATGGCCAGCTTCGGCCGGTCGGGCTGGCAGGTCTACGACCGAGGCGTCCTCTCCGACGCGGACACCGGCCACACCGGGCTGACGGCCGCCGCCGACGCCTACGGGCGGCTGATGGAGCTGGGACCTGCCAAGGCGGGCTGGAACGACCACCCGAGCCAGATGCCGGGAGCCCTGGTGGAGCCTTTCTTCGTGACCGATCCGGTGGAGGCACGGGTCGCCGGCAGCCCAACCGGCCAGAAGGCGATTGCGGGCGGCCTCGAGCAGGGCCTGGTCGCCTTCCTGACGCCGCTCGCGCCCAGCCCGGCGGCGACCCAGGGCGGCTGATGACCGTCTGGCAGGCGGCTTTCCTCGGTCTCCTCCAGGGGGCGACCGAGCTCTTTCCGGTCTCCTCTCTCGGCCACGCGGTGATCATCCCGACCCTGCTCCACTGGAGCTACCGGCAGTCGGACCCCACCTTCCTGCCCTTCCTGGTGCTTCTCCACCTGGGCACCGCAGGCGCGCTCCTCATCCTCTATTGGCAGGATTGGCTGAGGATCGTCCGCGGCTTCTTCACCGCCGCGGTGCGGGGCCGCATCGAGTCTGCCGACGAGCGGCTGGCGATGCTGCTGGTGGTGGGTACGGTCCCGACCGGCCTGGTCGGCGTCTTCTTCCAGAAACAGTTTCAGGGTCTTTTCGCCAACCCCCGGGCGGCGGCGGGCTTCCTGATCGTCAACGGCGGCCTCCTGCTCGGTGCCGAGGTGCTCCGGCGCCGCGCCGAGCGCCTGGCACGGCTCGAAGGCAGAGACCACGCTGCGCGGGAGGAGGCGTTCGCCGATGCCGGCAACCTGAGCTACCGCGCCGCCGGACTGGTCGGGCTCTGCCAGGTGCTGGCGCTGTTCCCGGGCATCTCCCGCTCGGGGGTGACCATGGGGGGCGGTCTCCTTGCCGGCCTCAGGCACCAGGAGGCGGCCCGCTTCTCCTTCCTCCTGGCGACCCCGATCATCGCCGCCGCCGGCCTGCTCGAGGTCCCCGAGCTGCTCCGCCCGGGAGTTCCGATCGGCTCCTACGTGCTCGGCGCCGTCCTCGCGGGCGCCGCCGCCTACGGCTCGGCGCGCTTCCTCATCCGCTACTTCCGCTCCGGCCGTCTCGACCCCTACGGCTGGTACTGCGTGGCGGTTGGAGTCGGGGCGCTGCTGCTGCTACGTTGAGACCGAGATGACCAACAGCTGGACCACCGCCGGCGGCCTGATCGCGCTGGCGGCCGTCTTCGCGCTCGTCGCCGTCCTCTACTGGGTGGGCGCGATCCAGTTCCTGACCAGCACCGGCCATGGGCCTCATCACACCCACGGCTTCCTCTTCGCGGGCCTGGCGATCCTGAGCCTGGTCGCCGCCAACTTCGCCCGCCCGAAGAACACGCCCGACTTCTAGCGGAGGCGTCCTAGCCGAACGCCGGGCGGAGAAAGCGCGCGCAGTCGTCCCACGACTTGCGAGCCCGGCCGATGACCGCCGGCATCCGGAAGTAGCCGTGGATCATCCCCTCCTCGTCGATCTGCTCGACCCGAACGCCTGCCGCGGCGAGCCGCCGGGCGTAAGCGACCCCCTCATCATGGAGAGGGTCGTGCTCGCAGGTCACCACGAGGGCCGGCGGCAGGCCGGCGAGATCGCCCGTCCTCAACGGCGACGCCTCCGATGCGAGGCCGTTGCCGTCCTCGCCCAGGTACTGCTCCCAGTACCAGCGCATCGAGTCCCGGGTGAGCCCGTAACCGGTCGCCTTGGCAACGTAGGACGGGGTCTCGAGGTTGCAGTCGAGGACCGGGTAGACGAGAAGCTGGGCCGCGATCGGTGGACCGCCGCGGTCGCGCGCCCGGAGCGCAACGGCCGCCGCCAGGTTGCCGCCGGCGCTGTCACCGCAGAGGGCGAGCCGAGCCGGATCGCCGCCCAGCTCGGCGCCCTCGCGGCCGAGCCACTCGACAGCCGCCCAGCAGTCCTCCAGCGCCGCCGGAAAGCGGTGCTCCGGGGCGCAGCGGAAGTCGACCGCGACCACCAGGCAGGAGGCCCGATTGGCGAGACCGCGGCAGGCCGAGTCATGGGTATCAAGGTCGCCGGTGACCCAGCCGCCGCCGTGGAAGAAGGCGAGGATGGGGAGCGGGTAAGACGCCTCGGGCGCATAGAGCCGGATCCCGATCGGGCCGCCGGGACCGGGCAGGGTGCGGTCCTCGACCCTTGCGACCGGCTCCGGCTCACCGGCCAGCTGTGGCGTCCGGAGCACCGCGACGCGACGTGCCTCGACCGCGCCCTGCTCGGCGATGGAGGGGAGACCGAGCGCCACGGTCGCCTCCAGGTAGGCCCGGGCTTCGGGGTCGAGCGTCATCCGGCGACGGCGGTGGGCGCCTGGCGCGCCCGGTAGCTGCGCACCTTGGCCCGGTTGCCGCATTCGGCCATCGTGCACCAGTGGCCGGAGTGGTTCTTGGAGTGGTCGTAGAAGGCGAACTGGCAGGTCTCCGCGGCGCATGCCTTGAGGCGGCTCCAGGTCCCGTCGTGGAGCCCCGCGAACACGATCGTCAGGAGCTCGGCCAGCGCCTGCCGGATGCCCGTCTCGTCGGGCTCCAGGGAGATCAGGCCGTCGGCGCCGAAGCGGGCGGTCAGGTGGAGATGAAGGTTTGCCGAGGCGGCGTCGAGGGCCGTCCGGGCGTCATGGTCGGGCTTGAGGCCGTTGTTGGCAAGGCAGAGCGCCCGAAGCGCCTCGCGGAGGGCGATCGCGGTCTCCAGCTCCCGGCCGTTGCACTCCGGCGGCGCCGGCGGTCCCGGGATCAGGCCCTGCCCCGCGAGCCAACCCTCGAGACCCTCGGCCGTCGCGAAGCGGTCGCTGCCGGTCTCGATGTCGGCGGTGTTGATGAAGGCCCGGACGAGCTCCAGGCGACCGGGCGCGCTCTTGGTCATCGGAATTCAGCCTACCCCCATCCGGTTTTATTAGCAACACCGGTGACATCGGTTGACAGGTTACGGTAACTACTGTACAATCTTTACCAGTTACATGGTGGACCAAACAACAGGAGGTATGAGATGGAACCGATGAGCTATGGGGAGATGATCGCCTCGCACCTGGAGGAGGCGCGCGCGCAGGCCGCGATCGAGCGCGCTGCCCGGCGGGCGGCCGCGGACGGTTCCGTCGCGTGGCGGGTGTGGACCGGGCGGCTCCTGGTGAGCGCCGGCGAGCGGGTCGCGGGCTGTGCCGACCTGGCCAGGGGCGAAGTCAAGCCGGTGATTAGAGTTCTGGGGTGATCCGACCCACGCGGACGTCGCCGGCCCTGCTCGGGGCGGGCCTGGCGACGATCTACGTGGTCTGGGGAACCACCTATCTGGGCATCCGGCTCGGTGTCGAGACCATCCCGCCCTTTTTTCTCTCGGGGTTGCGCTACACGCTGGCCGGCGCCTTGCTCTTCGCCTGGGTGGCCCTCCGCGGCGGCCTGAAGGCGGGCTGGCCGACCCGACGCCAGTGGCTTTCCGCGGTCCTCACTGGGACCGGGCTGGTCGCCTTCGGGAACGGTGCCCTGAGCTGGGGCGAGCAGTACCTGCCGAGCGGCCCCGCGGCGATCTTCATCGCCACCGTGCCGCTCTGGATGACGGTGCTCGCGCGCATTTTCCAGAAGGAGCCGATCCGTCTACCGTCCGCTGTCGGGCTCGGCATCGGGCTCCTCGGCCTGGTCGTGCTGGTCGGCCCGGCGGCCCTCCAGGGCGGCGACCTCGTCGCCATGCTCGCCTGCCTCCTCGCGGCGCTGGGCTGGGCCGCGGCCACCGTCTACTCCCGCTCGGCGCCGTTCCCGAACAACGCCTTCCTGGTGGCTGGCATGCAGATGTTCGCCGGAGGCCTGGTCGTCTTTCTCTTCTCGGCGGTCAGCGGCGACGCGGCCCGCTTCAACCCGGCCGCCGTCTCCCTCCGCTCCGAGCTTGCCTTCGTCTACCTGCTCTTCGTCGGGGCGATCCTCGGCTTCGGCGTTTACATGTGGCTTGTCAAGGTGGCGCCGCTGTCCCTGCTCGGGACCTACGCCTATGTCAACCCCGTCGTCGCGGTGATCCTCGGCCACTTCCTGCTCGGTGAGCAGATCACCCTGCGGACCCTGATCGGCGGCGGGGTGATCATCCTCGGAGTCGCTCTGATCGTGGCGACCCAGTCGCGCGAGGAGAGCCGCGAGGCCCCCGAATTGCGGGTAACGTTTTCGGAGGAGAAGAAAGGCATCCCAAGCAGGAGGTAAACGTCGCCCATGACAGCGGACCTCGACTTCGTCAGAGAGCTCGGTAAGCAGCTGCGCGTTGACAGCATCCGGTCGAGCACCGCCGCGGGCGCGGGCCACCCAACCTCCTCGATGTCCGCGGCCGACCTCCTCGCCGGGCTGGTGACGAACCACCTCCACTACGACTGGAAGCACCCGGAGGAGCCGAACAACGACCACCTGATCTTCTCCAAGGGCCACGCGTCCCCGCTCGTCTACGCGATCTTCAAGGCGGTCGGGGCGATCGACGACGCGGAGATGCTGACCTTCCGCCAGTTCGGATCCCGGCTCCAGGGGCACCCGACCCCGATCCTCCCCTGGGTCGACGTGGCGACCGGCTCCCTGGGGCAGGGCATGCCGATCGCGGCCGGTGTCGCCCTCGCCGGCAAGTACCTGGACAAGCTGCCCTTCCACGTCTGGACGATCTGCGGCGACTCCGAGGTTGCCGAGGGGTCGATCTGGGAGGGGCTCGACAAGGCCGCCCATTACAAGCTCTCCAACCTGACCGTGATCATCGACGTCAACCGCCTGGGGCAACGCGGCGAGACCGAGTTCGGCTGGCACACGGAGGTCTACCGGCAGCGTGTCGAGGCGTTCGGCTGCGCGGCGATCGTCATCGACGGCCACGACCCGGCCGCGATCGACAAGGCGCTGGGCCAGGCGCGCGAAGCCACCGGCAAGCCGACCGTGGTCATCGCCAGGACGCTCAAGGGGAGCGGCTTCGGCGAGATCGAGAACAAGGACGGCTGGCATGGCAAAGCGCTGCCGCCGGACATGGCCGAGCGTGCCATCAAAGAGCTCGGCGGCTTGCGGAACCTGAAGGTCAAGACGATCAAGCCCGAGCACGGCGAGCCGGTCGGCACCGGCGGCGACGGCCGCGTCAAGCTGCCGACCTACGCCAAGGGGACACCGGTCGCCACCCGCAAGGCATACGGCGACGCGCTCCTCGCGCTCAGCGCTCGCAAGGGCGTGGTGGCGCTCGACGGCGAGGTGAGCAACTCGACCCACGCCGACGAGTTCGGCAAGGCCTTCCCGGACCGTTTCTTCGAGATGTACATCGCCGAGCAGCAGCTGGTCGCCTCGGCGGTAGGCCTCCAGGTCCGCGGCTACATCCCCTTTGCCTCGACCTTCGCGGCGTTCTTCAGCCGCGCCTACGACTTCATCCGGATGGCCGCCATCTCGCGGGCGAACATCCGCCTGGCGGGATCCCACGCCGGCTGCGAGATCGGCACCGACGGTCCCTCCCAGATGGCCCTCGAGGACCTCGCCTCGCTCCGCGCCATCGAGGGCTCGACCGTCCTCTATCCGAGCGACGCCAACTCCACCGCGCAGCTGGTCGAGCAGATGGCAGGCCGCAAGGGGATCGTCTACCTCCGGACGACGCGCGGCGCCTACCCGGTCCTCTACGACGCGAAGGAGAAGTTCAAGATCGGCGGCTCCCAGGTCGTCCGCAAGACCGCCAAGGACCAGGTGGCGCTGATCGGCGCCGGGGTGACCCTGCACGAGTGCTTGAAGGCAGCGGACACGCTTGCCAAGGCGGGAATTCGGGCCCGCGTCATCGACCTCTACTCGCTCAAGCCGGTCGACGTCGCCACCCTCCGCGAAGCGTCCAAGGTGACCGGCGGGCGCCTGGTGGTGGTCGAGGACCACTACCCCCAGGGTGGGCTGGGCGCAACTGTGATGGAGGCCCTTGCCATGGAGCCGAAGCCGCCCCGCGTCGCCCACCTGGCGGTCCGCGCCCTGCCTGGCTCGGGCAAGCCGGAGGAGCTGATGAACGCAGCCGGGATCACCGCGCCCCATATCGTGCGGGCGGCGAAGGGTCTCCTGAAGAAACCGTAGAACTCCGGCGTCGCGGCCAGGTAGACGCGCCAGCCGCGCCGCATCGGGGAAGCCTTTGACCGGCAAGGGCCTCGGTATCCCCACGGCAACGTGATTATGATTCGACCCCTAATGGCGCGAAGCGGCGTCGCACCGCACCTTGCCGTCGACGGGGAGCCGCGACGGCAGGGCGTCCCCCGGCTGCTCGTGATCGATGATGAGTACCGGATCGCCGACTTCGTGTGTCGCGGCCTGGCTGGCGTGGGCTTCGACGTGGAGAAGACCACCGATCCGAAGGCCGGCCTGCAGGCGGCGCTCGACGGTAGCTATGACCTCGTCATCCTCGATCTCCTGATGCCGGAGTTGGACGGCCGCGATCTTCTCGTCGAACTCCTGAAGCTCAGGCCCGACCAGCCCGTCATCATTCTCTCGGCGCTTGGCGACACCGCCAACAAGGTGAGATCCCTTGAACTCGGCGCCCAGGACTACGTGGTCAAACCTTTCGCGTTCGAAGAGCTCCTGGCGCGGATCAACGCGCGCCTCCGGAGCCGTGCCGAGGGTGTCACCCTCAGGTGGGGCGGGATAACGCTCGACCTGGTCACAAGGCGCGCCGATGTGGGGGCAGGTCCCGTGGCCTTGTCAGAGCGCGAGTTCCTGCTCCTTCGCGAGCTGATGCGGAGCGGCGGCCAGACGCTTTCCAACGATCAGCTGCTGGAAAGGGTGTGGGGGTACCACTTCGATCCCGGGACCAATGTCGTCGACGTCTACGTGAGGCGCCTCCGCGCCAAGCTCGGCCTCGGGACGATTCAGACGGTGCGTGGGGAAGGCCATCGCGTTGACCTTGGTTGATCGCTGGGGCTGGCCGCTCAAGGGCTTTCATTGGGTCGAGGTGGGGTGGGTCGCATTTGCGCTGGTCAACCTCGTCGCGATGGAGGTGTGGGCAAGTTGGGAGACGGTCCCCTTCCACTTCATCTGGGTCAGCCTCACCATCCTGTATGGCTTCCGCGTCTGGCGGATGGGGCCGACAGTCGGCTTGCTCTCGGCGATAATCGTCCTCACCGGAGCCGGGCTGATCTTCGACATTCGGCGGGGGATGCAGCCGCTCGACGAGCTGACTGAGGTGCCCTTGATGTCGGCGATGTTCTTCGCCATGGTCTGGCACGCCCGCCGGCGCCTCTCGACGATGCAGCGGTTGCAGCGGGTCTCGGACCAGAACCTGCGCCTCCTGGAGAGCAGCCGCCAGTTTGTCCAGGATGCCTCGCACGAGCTCGGCACCCCCATCACCGTGGCTCTCGGGCATGCAGAGCTGATCGAGCGTCAGGCTGCCGACCCGACCCTCAGGGCGGACGCCGCGGTGATCAGCGATGAGCTGCTGCGACTGCGCCGATTGGTCGACAGACTCCTGATGCTGGCGGCTTCCGAGCACCCGGACTTCCTTCGCAAGGCACCCATCGACCTCGAGCCCATCGTCGTTGACGCCTACCGTCGTTGGGCGGCCACGCCGCGCAAATGGCGGCTGGCCGAGATCGAGGAGGCGGAGGTCCACGCCGACGCGGACCGTTTCGCGGCAGCCCTCGACGCCGTGATCGAGAACGCTGTCAAGCAAACCGGCATCGACGGCGAGATCGAGCTGAGCCTCCGCCGCCGGGGCGCCAACGCGATTATCACGGTTCGCGATTCCGGCGCGGGCATTCACCCGGAGGACCTCGACCGCATCTTCGTCCGGTTCGCGAGGAGTGATCCGGGGCGAAGCCGGCGATCGGGCGGGACAGGCCTCGGCCTGGCCATCGCGAAAGCCGTGCTCGATGCCCACGGGGGGTCGGTCAGGGCCTCCAACGCGTCCGGCGGAGGTGCAATTTTCGAGCTCGTCCTCCCCCTGGTCCAGACCGTGGGGGAACCTCAGATGCCAACCAACGCACGAGCGTTGGCGCCGGCCGCCGATGGGAAGGCGATTCCTTCGCCACCGCACAACCCGCCCCGGGCTTAGAGACCCTGCTCGAGTAGGCGCACGTCACTTTCGATCGCAGCCTGGTCGGGCAGGTCGGCGAAGGCGACCCGCTCGTAACCGGCGCGGTCGATGAGGTAGATCACGGACGTATGCATCAGGTCTCCGTTGGCGACCTGAACCCCGATGCCGTACGCATCCCAGACCGGGGCCAGCTCCGTGGGGCTGCCGGTTACCCAGTGAAGTTCCCCCACAAGACCGTGCGAGCTTGCGTAATCGGCGACGTTGGCAGGGGTGTCGACCTCGGGCCGGATGCTCACCACCAGTACCGAGGGACCGGCTTTCGGGCCAAGGTCGGACTGCACCGCCCCCAGCTCGCTCGCCTGCAGGGGGCACATCTGCTGGCATTGCGTGTCGAGGAAGGTCAGCGCCACGACCCGACCGCGTAGACCGGATGGGGAGACTACATCGCCACGCTGGTCGCGCAGGTGGAACTCGGGCGCCCGCACCAAGCCGGCCCTGAAAACGATGCCGCCCCTCAGTGCCTGCGGTGGTCCCGGGCGATGCGAAGCGATGAGCAAGCCGGCGCCGGCTCCCACCACGACCGCGAGGACGACGAGCCAGACCGCCAAATAGATCCGCAGGCTCCGGTCGGTCACCTTGAATCCGGATGACACGAGTGGAATCGTAGGTTGGAACCGGCCCCCCGACGAGTGTTTCCCAAGCCCGATGTTGGTTGGAATCGTCGCTTGAATCGCCCTGAATCCCGGGCTTGTTCCGGGACCGCTCGGCTTACAAAGTTGTCACCCGTTCAAGGGTCGAGGCCACGCCCGAAGCGGCGAATGATTACAAACCCGTCATCCATCGCCGTATGGACCACGCCGCCATCGATACTGCGCGTTGGCTGCGGACGGTTTAAGGAGGACGGTTCAACTTGCCAGTTCGAATGAGGGTAACCCTCGTTTTCGCCGGGGCCCTGGTCGCGATCGCCGTGACCGTCGCCTACCTGGTCGGTTACCTGGCCGTGGCTCCGCCGGAGGTGCAGGGCACCAGCGGGGCGGACGCCCAACTCACGCTGCAGACGGTTGCGGCGATCAGCTCGGGCGACCGGCCGGACTGGGTTTCCTACCTGGTCAAGGACCCAAGTGGTCAATGGATTCACAGCACGATCTGGAAGGTGCCGGCGAACTCCGTGATCAAGGTCACCATCTACCAGTTCGACACCGCGTCGAAGCTGCGCAATCCTTTTTGGGCCCAGCCGCTGGGCATCGTTCCCAGCTCCTTCATGGTCAACGGAACCGCGCTGGACTCGATCCCGTCGGATACGGCCTCGCACACCTTCGCGATCCCGGAGCTCGGGGTGAGCGTGCCCTTGCAGGGCATCGCCGACGACGCGAAAAATCCCTGCGTGAGCGCTCCTTGTGATACCGCCACCGATCACGAGACCATCACCTTCAGCTTCCGAACCGGGGCGCCGGGCAAGTACCGGTGGCAATGCTTCGTGCCCTGCGGCGCCGGCTTCATCTTCGGGAACGGAGGCCCCATGTCGACGATCGGCTTCATGGGCGGCTTCCTGCTGGTCGTTTGATGGAGGAGCAGCGCACCAACCGGAACCATTTCGTGAGGGTCGGGGTGATCTGGCTGGGCGCCACCTTGGTGCTCGAGGCCGGATTGTTTTTCTGGCTCGGACCCAACATGCCACCTTTCCAGGCCAGCGCGCAGGCATCCGAGCAGGCCAACACCAATACCCTGCTGACCGGCCTCGCCATCCCGGTGATGCTCCTGGTCTGGGTCTTCGTCGTCTACTCGATCGTGGTCTTCCGCCGCAAGGGCGAGGGGGACGGGCCCACGATTCGTGGCCACTATCGGACCCAGGTGGCATGGGTCGTGTCCAGCGCGGTCATCGTCCTCTTCCTGGCAGGTTACGGGTCTTACGTGCTGATGATCAGCGCCTACGGAGTTGGCGGCGGCCAGGGATCCGACCCGGCGGCGGTGCCTGCCGGTCAGACGATGGAGGTCCAGGTCATCGCCCAGGAGTGGGGCTTCACCTACCGGTACCCGACCTTCGGCGGGGTGGAGACCCAGCAGCTGGTGCTTCCGGTGGGCCAGTTGATCGAGCTCCACGTGACCTCCCTCGACGTGATCCATTCCTTCTGGGCCTACGAGATCGGTGTGAAGGCTGACGCCAACCCCGGGCAGGACAACATCGCCTTCGCCAAGCCGGCCGAGGTGGCGCCCTTCCAGATCCGCTGCGCGGAGCTCTGCGGCGTCTGGCATGGCTACATGTTCGGGACCGGCCAGGTCGTCAGCCAATCTGACTTCGCCACCTGGATCGCGACTCAACAATCCGCCAACGCGCCTGCGACGGCACAGCTACCCCCCTATGCGCACGTTTACCTGCCGGTCCCGGCCCAGGTCAGGGGCGGATAGTGCAGGGCTCGACCATCGGAGGAGAGACGGGAATGCAGAGGCCGGCTTGGCGACGGCTCATCGGATTCAACCTGTTGGGCGGCCTTGTCCTGGCCGGCGTCGGGTTCGTCCTCGGCTGGCTGCTCGGCACTTTGATCTCCAACCTTGCCGGCGCCCACGCCACCGATGCCGGGGCGGCGAACTGGTTCATCGATCAGTCGGATGAGAACGACATCGCCCTCCTGCTCGCTTACACGTTCGGCCTGGTCGGCTGGTTGGGCGGCCTCGGGTTCCTGAACTACCCTCTGGCCCGGATTGCCGGTCGACCGCCCTCGGTCCCGCCCGAAGACACCGGCACCGGGATGGGGCGCTACTTTCGAATGAACACCAACCACAAGGTCGTCGGCATCCAGTACCTGGTCGTCGTCCTGGCCCTGTTCTTCATCGGCGGCCTCAACGCGATGCTGATCCGTGCCGAGCTTCTGCAGCCGACTCCGTGGCTCTGGCAGCCCGACCGCTACCTGACCCTGGTCGGGCTCCACGGGACGATGATGCTGATGATCATGTCGGCGGGCGTGCTCGGGCCCTTTGGCAACTACCTGGTGCCGATCATGGTCGGCTCCCGCGGCATGGCCTTCCCTCGCATCGAGTCCCTCAGCTTCTGGCTCACGCCGGCGGCCGGGGTCGTGCTTCTGTCCACCCTCTTCCTCGGCGGCTACCAGACTGGCTGGACCGGTTATGCGCCTCTGGCCGACCAGTCGCGGCTCGGCATGGACGCCTACCTGGTGGCCTTCACCCTGATCGGGCTCTCGATGGTCCTGGTCGGGATCAACCTCATCACGACGATCGTGAACATGCGGGCTCCCGGCATGACCTGGACTCGGCTGCCGATCTTCTGCTGGGGCGTGCTCTCGACAGGGATCCTGATGGTGCTCAGCCCCCTCACCTTCGCCGCCGCCCTTTTCATGGTCGCCCTCGACCGCACCTCAGCCACCAACTTCTTCATCTCCGCCGTCGGCGGGAGCCCGTACCTGTACGAGAATCTGTTCTGGTTCTTCGGACACCCGGAGGTGTACATCCTGGCGCTGCCCGGCTTCGGCATCGTTCTCGAGCTGATGACGGTCTTCGCCCGGAAGCCGCTGTTCGGGTACCGCCTCGCCGTGGCCGCAATGCTCGGGGTGGCGATCTTGAGCTTCATGGTGTGGCAGCACCACCTCTTCGTCAGCGGCATCAATGCCACCCTGCGCCCGTTCTACATGCTGACCACCGAGCTCATCTCGATCCCGACCGGCTTCGTCTTCCTGGTCGCCATCGGCACCCTGTGGCGGGGAAGAATCCAGCTTGCCGTCCCGATGCTCTTCTGCCTGGCCTTCCTGTTCAACTTCCTGATCGGGGGCGTGAGCGGCGTATTCGTGTCCGACGTCCCGAGCGATGTGTCGCTCCACGGCAGCTACTTCGTGCTCGCGCACTTCCACTACACGATCATGGGTGGCCTCGTCTTCGCCTTCTTCGGCGGCATCTACTACTGGTTCCCCAAGATGACCGGCTACCTGCTCAACGATCGCCTCGCAAAGGTGCATTTCTGGGGCATGTTCCTCGGCTTCAACGGCACCTTCCTGCCGCTCTTCGCCGCCGGCCTGCTCGACATGCCGCGCCGGGTCATCACCTACAACGTCAACCTGCAGGGGCTCAACGATTTCGCCAGCATCTCGGCTTTCGTCCTCGGCCTTTCGATGCTCGTCTTCCTGGTCAACTTCGTCTATTCGTGGGTGGTGACGCGGGTCCCGGCGGTGGGCAACCTGTGGGGCTCCCGCTCGGTCGAGTGGATGCTGCCGTCGCCGCCGCCGGTAACGACCTGGGAAGCGTCACCCGTGTTCGTGTCCGGACCGTACGAGTACGGCGTGGCCGGCGCGCCCGCGATGGCCAACCTTGCCGGCCAGGAAAGAAACCCATGAGCCAGCTGGTGTCGGCGGCTGACGAGGAGATCCGAGCGCGGAACACGACCTTCGGCATCCTTCTCTTCATCGGCGCGGACGCGTCCTTCTTCCTGGCCTTCGTGTTCGCCTACCTCTACCTCAAGACGATCGACACGCCCGACCTCTGGATGGGGTCGAGCAATGGCGCTTCGGTGCTGCTGGGTGGCATCGGAGCGGTCGCTCTGCTGGTGGGCGCCGTCGCCGCCTGGCGAGGGGTCCGCGGCCTTCGCGAGGGCACCGCCGAGCGCTGGAGGAGGGGCGCGGCCACCGCCGTGCTGACCGGTGTTGTCGCCTTCATCGCCATCGCCTGGCAGCTGGCCACGATCGGCTACAACCCGAGTGGCTACGACTCCGTCCTCATCGGCTGGAACGCGGCGCTCGGCCTTCACCTCCTGGTCGTGATCCCGCTCCTGGTCGGCTCTGTTCTGGAGCGGCGAGGTCCAGGCCCCATCTCTGCCGCGGACCTCGCCTCGGTTGCGGCGGTCAGCTGGCTCTGGGCCTTCCTGGCGGCGATCGGCCTGCTCGGATTCCTCCTCATCGACATTATTCGTTGAAGCCCTCGGACCTGGTCGGGCTCCTGGCCCAGCCCCCGGCGATCGGCGCCCTGGTGCTCCTCGTGCTCTGGATCCTCGGTGGGCTTCGCACTGTTCCGGGCGCGAAGCCTCGGCGGGAGCGGGCGTGGCGAACGCTGGCGTTCCTCGCCGGCCTGGCCACCGTGGTCGGACCCGAGCTCCTGAGCCAGGCCGCCCAGAGTCTCTTCTGGGTCCACATGGACCAGCACCTGCTCTTGGTGACCGTCGCCCCACCGCTTCTGCTCGTGGGGGCGCCCTGGACCCGCGCCCTCCGGGGCATCCCCCTCGGCTTGCGCAGAGTGGTCGCGCGCAGCATCTACCGAGGTCCTGGCGCGGCGATCCTCCTCGGCATCTGGCGGACTCTCCGGAGGCCACGGCCGGTGGTGGCCATCTTCCTGGTCAACCTCTGGGCATGGCATCTCGTCAGCTTCTACCAACTCACCCTCGCCAACCTTGTCATCCACCACGTCGAGCACGCGCTCCTCTTCCTCAGCGGGCTTGCCCTCTGGGCTCTGCTCGTGGACTCGCCGCCCCTCTTCGCCGGATTGGCCCCGGCCGGGCGCGTCGTGGTGGCGACGGTCGCGATGATGGGCTGCTGGGCGATGTCAGTGGTCCTCGCCTTCGCGCCCTACGCCTTCTACCCCGGGTACTACGGCCTGGCTTCCCGGCCGGGAGGATTCAGCGCCCTGACCGATCAGCAGCTGGGCGCAGGGATGATGTGGGGCCCCGGCTCGATCCCTCTGGCCATAGTGGTCTTCATGTCGCTCGCCGCCTGGCTCCAGTCGGAGTCGGAACCAGCCACACCGGCTCGGGCGCGCGCCGATGGCTGATGTCGTCGGTGCTCAGTCGGGGGCACTCGCGGGACCGGCCTCACCACGGACGATTGGGATCCTGGAGACTTTCAGCGACTACCTGAGCCTGGTCAAGCCCGGGATCATGCTCCTCCTCGTCCTCTCCGAGCTTGCGACGCTCGTCATGGCCTCGCGGGGGTGGCCGGGTTCGCGCCTGCTGGTCGCCGGCGTCGTCGGCGGCGTATGCGCGGCGGGTGGCGCCAGCGCTTTCAATTGCTGGTTCGACCGTGACCTCGATCGTGTGATGCGGCGGACGGCTGACCGCCCGCTCCCGGCGGGACGGGTGCCGGCCTGGCACGCGCTCACGCTCAGCATCGTTCTCACCGGCATTTCGGTGTTGGCCCTCGGCTTCCTCGGCAACTGGCTCGCCGCGTTCCTCTCGATTTGCGGGGGGATCGTTTACTGCTTGGTGTACACGGTGTGGCTGAAGCGTTCGACCCGGTTCAACATCGTGATCGGCGGAGCGGCAGGATGTTTCC
>DATCPJ010000292.1:0-3842 GCA_036570145.1 Candidatus Dormiibacterota bacterium | reverse complement strand
CGCTCGGCGAGCCCGCCGGCGGCCGCTGCCGCCGTCGCCGGAGCGGTGGCCTTGGCCGGAGCCGGCGCCGCTGCGACGGTAGCCGCAGGCTCGCCGTCGGCGGGGGGTGCTCCGTTGCTGGCCGGTGCGACCGGCGGCGGGGCGACCGGGGCCGCAACCGGACCGGCGGTCGGCGACCGCTGCTGGTTCGCCTGGTTTACGCGATCGAGAAGACCCATTTCTTCAGCTCCTGGCCTCTACCGAAGCCTTTGCCCAGGGCCCGGTGCTGCGACCGGCCGGATCGGCGCCGGGCGCTTCGGCAGCGTGCAAGGCTAGCAGAGAAAGCGCGAGTGCCCTGACCCGTTTGCTGATGTCGGCGTTGGGCACTAGGGACACGAAGGGCTCGGCGCGCTGGACCGACTTGAGAACCGTCTTGACGTCGGTCGGGATGTTGGCCGCGATCTTGATCTCGAGGCTCGACTCGACCTGGGTGCTGGTGATCCCGGAATTGGAGTCGGCCCGGTTCAGAACGACCTTGATCCGGTCGTTGGTTATCCCCAGGCGCTGGAAGACGCGCAGCGCCAGCTTCGCCTCCTTGACCGCGGGCAGACTGAGGTCGACGACGACGACGATCTGGTCGGCCCGCTCGAGGGCTTCCAGGGTCACCTCGCCCAGGTGGGAGCTGGTGTCGACGACCACGTTTTCGAAATGAGCCTGGAGGATGGTCAGGATGGTCCGAGCGTGCTCGGCGGTCACCAGGTCGGCGAACTCCGGGCTCTGCGGCCCGAGCAGGACGTAGAGATCGCCGGGAGCCTTCGGCATCAGGGCCTCGATGAAGTCGGCATCGACGTTGGGGAAGGCCTCCACCACCTGGTAGATGTTTCGACCCGACTCGAGGCCGAGCAGCACGCCGATGTCGCCGAACTGGAGATCGAGGTCGACCAGGGCCGTCCGGCCCTCGGTGTCCTTCGCGAGCGCGGCGGCGAGGTTTACGGCCAGCAGCGACTTGCCGATACCGCCCTTGCCGCTGAAGACGAGGAAGATCCGGCCGCCGACCGGGCGCTTCTCAACGACCACCGCGGGCGGAGCAGCGTCCTCGGCCGGGACCGCGGGTGCGCGCTTGAGCTTTTCGAGCTGGTTGACGCGGCGGAGCGCGGCGGCCAGCTCCTCGCCGCTGAAGGGCTTGACGAGGAACTCCCGGGCGCCGGCCTGCATCGCCCGGCGGAGGTACTCGCGATCCTCCTGGACGGACATCAGGATGACGGGGACGTAGGGGGGTTCTGCTGTCATGACCTGGGTTGCTTTGATTCCGTCCTGGCCGGGCATGTTGACGTCCATCAGGACCACGTCCGGTTGGAGGCGGCGCACCTCGGTGATCGCCGCCTCCGCGTTCAGCGCGGTCCCCACGACCTCCATGTCAGCCTCGAAGCTGAGCAGCTTCTTGAGGTTGTCGACGGTCGAGGGCACGTCGTCGATGATGACGACCCGGATTCGAAGGTTATCGGGCGTGGCTGCTCCTATCTACTCCGAGCTAGGGCTTGGAAAGCCCTTTTGCGAAGATCGGGAACAGGGTTGAAACGTCGCTGCCCTGGACGCCATGCGCGGCGCTCAGACCGGCGCACTTCGGGTCTGGCCCCGTCGCTGCCGGAGCGTAGTCCTTGTAGGACTCGAGCTCATAGCGAAGCTGCATGTTGCTCTGGAACCAGGTGATCAGCTCCGATTGGCAAGGCGTCACCAGGACTGTGAAGCTCGTCGCGGCGGCGGTCTGCGTCGCCGCGGTGTTGGTGGTGCCGCCGGAGGCCGCCGGGGTTATGTTCAGGTTGGCCGGGCCGACCCTGAGGATATGGAGCTGAGTGAAGACGGTCACGACCGCGCTTGCGGTGCTGCCGCCGCCGCTGGTTGCCAGGATCGAGATGTAGTCGCCGGCCTGCGGGTAACCGGCGACGCCGATCAGCTCGCTGGTCGGCAGAGTGATCGCGACGTATCCGGCCGGGATCGGCAGGAAGGCCGCCTGGGCGCCGGTGACGGTGTCGCCGGGCTTGGCCAGCATGCTCGTCAAGAGCGGCTGGTCGGTGGCGATGTTGACCTCGGCGATGAAGTTCTGGACGGCCTTCAGGCCGGCCGCGTTCTGGCCGTCCTGTGCCTTGTTGGCATTGCTCGTGTCGATGACGATCGCTCCGGCCGGCTTGTAGGCGTCCGGGATCGACTTGACCTTGACCTGGTCGAGCGTGACGATCTGGGTGCGGAGCCCGATGTCCTTCGCGGCGTAGACAACGAGGTCGCACGGGCAGCTGGCCCCTCCGCCTCGGACGCCACCGAGAGAACCGAGCAGCACGGCCAGGCCGAAACCGACCAGTGCCAGGACGAGGCCGATGATTATGAAAATGCGGCCGCCGCCCGCTCGCGGACGGGCTGGCGCCTGAGCTACTGCCACTAGAACTTCACCTCCGGGGGGAATGTCGCCGGGAAAAGCCGCGCCATTATAGGGCCGACTGTCGAAAAGGTTGCTTGCTCGCGCGGACATTTTGCCGACAGCATGGAGTACTTCATTGAGAGTGCGATTCCAAAAACAGAGAGCCCCGTTTCCGGGGCCCTCTGAGAAGGTATTCGCTTATCTGGGTGATCTTTGAAACGCTTACGCGTTCAGGGCGGCTACGACGTTGGAGAAGACGTTCTTGATCTGAGTACCCATGGTAAGAAGGATGACGATGACCACGATCGAGACGAGAACGAGGATCAGGGCGTACTCGACCATACCCTGGCCTTCCTCCTTGTGCAGGAGTCCGCGCAGCTTCCAGATGAGATTGTTCACTTCAGTATTCACCTCCTTTTTTCGAGAATCTGACTGTCTAATCGCTCGACCAACACCTTTCTTGCGATTTCCGCAAAGTCTTTTTCGGCTTGGTCGCGCACATCCTAACCAGCAACGGCCCCGCTGGCAAACGAAAGGGCAAGGGGGGTCAGGCCCCCCCTTCCGAAACCCCCCCGTCGCAGCGCGACGCCCAGGTTTCGTAGGAGACAACTCACACGGCCGGGATAAACCCGGCCTACGCGCGGCGCTTTTTCGGGCGAGCGGCGATCGTCACCCTTGCTTCGCCTAGCGGCTGGGCTGGGGCGGCTCGGGGGTGAAGGTGACCTGGATCTCGGTTCCCCTGCCCGCCTCGCTGCGCAGATCGAACGTCCCACCGAGGGCCTCCGCGCGCTCCTTCATGCCGAGCAGACCGAGATGGCGGCCGGCCGTTGGCGGAGCGGCTATGTCGAAGCCGACCCCGTCGTCCTGGATCTTCGCGACCACCCGCTCGGGCTGAATCGAAAGGCTGACGTCCACCTTGGTCGCCTCGGAGTGCTTGTGGACGTTGTTGAGGGCCTCCTGGATGATCCGGAAGGTCGCCTCCTCGAGGTCGGGTCCGATCCGGCGATCCTCGCCGCTGAGATTGAAATGGCAGACGATTCCGGTGCGGTCCTGGTACTCGGACGAGAACCGCCGCATCGTCGCCACCAATCCGAGGTCGTCGAGCGAGTCGGGGCGGAGATCGAACATGAAGCGGCGCATGTCACCGACCGCGTTGCGGACCAGGCTGCGGAACTCTTCCAGCTCCGCCGGCAGCGCCTCCGGGGTGCGCTGCGCGATCCGCTCCAGGATCTCCGCCTTGAGGACCAGGTCGGCGAGGACCTGCGCCGGACCGTCATGGAGGTCGCGGGCGATCCGCAGGCGTTCGGCCTCGACAGCCTGGTAGATCGCCAGCGCGCCACCGGGCGGCGGCATTCCGTGCAGCCGGTCGGCTGCGGAGGCGGACGCATCCGGCCCCAGCTCCCCCGCGGCCAGCGAGGTCCGAAGGGAGAGCGACACCGCCTGGCAGAAC
>DATCPJ010000291.1:0-3521 GCA_036570145.1 Candidatus Dormiibacterota bacterium | reverse complement strand
GCCGCCGTCGAGCTGGACCATCGGGCGCAGCTCGGGCGGGATGACCGGCAGCACGTCGAGCACCATCCAGGTCGGGCTGGCGCCCGACTTGCGGAAGTCCTCGACGACCTTGAGGCGCTTGATCGCCTTCTGCTTGCGCTGCCCGCTGGTCGAGCGGGACTCGTTGCGGAGGCGGTACATCTCCTGGTTGAGGTCGATCCGGGAGAGCAGGTCGCGGATCGCCTCGGCGCCGATCCCGGCCTTGAAGCAGCGGCCGAACTTCTCCGAGTACTCGCGGTACTGGGTGTCGCTGAGGATCTGCTTCGGGTGCAGCCCCTCGAGCTCGAGCCGGGTGGAGTCGATCTGGACCTGGAGGTCCTCGAGGTCGCCCTGCAGCGACTCGCGCTGCTCGCGGGTGGCCTCCTCGATGGTGTTGTCGAGGTCGCCGCGCGCCGACTCGACCCGGGCGCGAGCCTGGGTCTGCGCCGAGCGCACGTTGGCCTCGACCTTCTCGATCTTCTCCTGGACTATCCGGAGCACGGCGCTCCCGAGGTTCTCGTCGATGACGTCGCCCTTCTTGACGACGACCTCCTCGTCCTCGCCGGTGCCGAGGTTGATCGTCTTCTTGGCCTTGGCGCCCTTGCCCGACTCGATCGCCCCGCGGGCGGCGTTGCCCTGGGTGCTGAGGAGGTCGACGGTCGTGGCGAGCTCGTCGTCGAGGCGCTTGACCTCGGCGCCGACCTCGGTCTCGAGGGCGCTCATCTGGCCCTCGTGGTCGCTCCGGATCTCTCGCGTGCGCGCGTCTATATCGGAGCGCAGCCCGACGGCTCGGGAGTCGGTGTCCATGTTGAGGTTGGCCAGCATGTCCTGGCGGAGGTCCTCGTTGACATCGGTGACGATGTAGTTGGCGAAGTAGAGGATCTTCTCCAGGTTGCGCGGCGACATGTCGAGGAGCAGACCCATCCGGGAGGGGATGCCCTTGAAGTACCAGACGTGGCTGACCGGGGAGGCGAGCTTGATGTGGCCCATCCGCTCCCGGCGGACCTTGGACCGGGTGACCTCGACCCCGCACTTGTCGCAGATGATGCCCTTGTAGCGGTAGCGCTTGTACTTCCCGCAGTGGCATTCCCAGTCCCGCGTGGGACCGAAGATGCGCTCGCAGAAGAGGCCGTCGCGCTCCGGCTTCAGGGTCCGGTAGTTGATCGTCTCGGGCTTGGTCACCTCACCGTGGGACCAGCTGAGGATCATCTCCGGCGAAGCCAGGGACAGCCGCAGAGCATCGAAGTTCTCGAGTTTCAGCAAGTGTGTTGTGCTCCCTCTACCTATTCGGCCGAGTCATCGAGTTCGTCTCTTTCCAGGTTGATGCCCAGATCGAGTGGAAGTTCCGGAATGTCCTCTTCCGAGAGGATGATCTGGCGCTCGTCCTCGCTCAGGATCTCGACCCCGAGCGCAAGGCCCTCCAGCTCCTTCACCAGCACCCGGAAGCTCTCCGGGATGCCGGCCTCGAGCGTGTTATCGCCCTTGACGATCGCCTCGTAGGCCTTGACGCGGCCGACGATGTCGTCCGACTTGACGGTCAGGATCTCCTGCAGGACATGGGCGGCGCCGTACGCCTCGAGCGCCCACACCTCCATCTCGCCGAAGCGCTGGCCGCCGAACTGGGCCTTGCCTCCCAGCGGCTGCTGGGTGACCAGGCTGTAGGGTCCGGTGGAGCGGGCGTGGATCTTGTCCTCGACAAGGTGCGCCAGCTTCAGCATGTAGATCCAGCCCACCGTGACCGGGTCCTCGAACTCCTCGCCGCTGCGCCCGTCGCGCAGCTTCACCTTGCCCGAGCGGGGAAGCCCGGCGGCCTCCAGCTCGGCCCGGATGGAGTCGATCGGCGCGCCGTCGAAGACGGGCGTCTGGATCTTGATCCCGAGCACCTTGGCGACCCAGCCGAGGTGCGTCTCGAGCACCTGGCCGAGGTTCATCCGGCTCGGCACGCCGAGCGGGTTGAGCACGATGTCGACCGGGGTGCCGTCGGGCATGAACGGCATGTCCTCCTCGGGGAGGATGCGGCTCACGACGCCCTTGTTGCCGTGGCGGCCGGCCATCTTGTCGCCGGCCGAGATCTTTCGCTTCTGGGCGACGTAGACCCGGACCAGCTCGTTGACGCCGGGGCTCAGCTCGTCCTTCGTCTCCCGGCTGAAGACCTTCACGTCGACGACGATGCCGCGCTCCCCGTGGGGAACGCGGAGCGAGCTGTCGCGCACCTCGCGCGCCTTCTCACCGAAGATCGCGCGGAGGAGCCGCTCCTCGGCCGAGAGCTCGGTCTCGCCCTTGGGCGTGATCTTGCCGACCAGGATGTCGCCGGGGTGGACCTCGGCGCCGATGTAGACGATGCCCCGCTCGTCGAGGTTGCGGAGCGCGTCGTCGCTCACGTTGGGGATGTCGCGGGTGATCTCCTCGGGGCCGAGCTTGGTCTCGCGGGCCTCGATCTCGAACTCCTCGATGTGGATCGAGGTGTACTTGTCCTCCTTGACGATGGTCTCGGAGAGGAGGATCGCGTCCTCGAAGTTGTAGCCCTCCCAGGGCATGAAGGCGACCAGCACGTTCTGGCCCAGGGCCAGCTCGCCGTCCTCGATCGCGGGCCCGTCGGCCAGGATGTCCCCGGCCTCCACCTTCTGGCCCGGCTGGACCGTCACCCGGTGGTTCAGGCAGGTTCCCTGGTTCGAGCGGTAGAACTTCTGGAGCGGGAAGTGCAGCTCGGGGGACTTGTCGTCCGGCTGCAGCACGATCTCGAAGACCGGGTTGGCGTTGCCGCCCCCCTTGGCCTCCAGCGGCCGGGCGACGTCGACGACGACGCCCGCCTTGGGGGCGACGATCATCTCGCCCGAGTCCTTGGCGGCGTAGTACTCGACACCGGTCCCCACCAGCGGTGAGTCCGGCACCAGCAGCGGCACCGCCTGCTTCTGCATGTTGGCGCCCATCAGCGCCCGGTTCGCGTCGTCGTGCTCCAGGAAGGGGATCATCGCCGTCGCGATCGACACGATCTGCTTGGGCGAGACGTCCATGTACTGGATGTTGGCAACGTCGGCGAGGGCGAAGTGGCCGCGCTGGCGGCCCGGTACGCGCGCGTCGGTGAAGGTGCCGTTCGGGTTGAGGGCGGCGTTCGCCTGGGCGATCCCGAACATGTCCTCCTCGTCGGCGGAGAGATACTCGATCTCCTCCGAAACGAAGGGGTGGATGTCGATCGACTCGACCTTCGCCTTGCCCAGCTGGTTGATCGACGCGGTGTCGAGCGTGGCGCCGGCGGGCAGGATCTCCTTGCCCTTCTCATCCACCGCCGGACGGCGGAGGATGCGGCCCTGGAGCCGGTCGGAGTTGTCCTTGGTTATGGTCAGGCGGTTGTAGACACGCCGGAATGGCGTCTCCACGAAGCCGAACTCGTTGACCTTGGCGTAGGACGCCAGGGAGCCGATCAGGCCGATGTTGGGACCCTCGGGGGTCTCGATCGGGCAGATCCGGCCGTAGTGGCTGTGGTGGACGTCGCGGACGTCGAA
>DATCPJ010000290.1:0-3636 GCA_036570145.1 Candidatus Dormiibacterota bacterium | reverse complement strand
GGCGGGCCGCGGACTCAAGCTGGTCGAGCAGCGGGTCGCCGGTTCGGGAACCAGCAGCTACCCGAGCGTCGTGCGGCTCCGGGTGGGCGACTTCGAGGCATCTGGAACCGTCCTCTTCGGCGAACCGCGGGTGATCGGCATCGGAGCCTTCCGGGTCGACCTCGTGCCGGAGGGTCGCTTCCTGGTGAGCCGGCACGAGGACCGGCCAGGAGTCGTCGGCCGGTTCGGGACGATCCTCGGCGCCCACGACATCAACATCGCCTCGATGCAGGTCGGCCGGGACGCCCCCCGCGGCCAGGCGATGATGCTGCTGGCGGTCGACGACCAGGTCCCCGACGAGGTGCTCAACGAGCTCCGCCAGGTGCACGGGATGAGCGATCTCCGCTACGTCGAGCTGGGCGCGCCCGACTCCCGCTGATGGCCCGGGTTCGGCCCTTCCACGGCATCCGCTACACCGTTCCCGACCTCGGGCCGGTCGTCTCTCCGCCCTACGACGTGATCCCCGAGGAGGCGCTGGCGGCGTACCGCGAGCGATCGCCCTACAACGTGGTCCGCCTCATCCGGCCGGGAACCGATTACGACGGCGCCGCGGGCCTGGAGAAGGCCTGGCTTGGGTCCGGCGTCCTCCGCGAGGATGCGGCACCCGCCTTCTACCTTCACGAGCACCACTTCGACGGCCGGCGGCGGCGCGGACTGATCGCGGCTGTCCGGCTCTCGCCCTACGGTGCGGGGGAGGTCCTGCCCCACGAGCGGACGCACGGCGGCGCCAAGGCGGACCGCCTGGAGCTGTATCGGGCGACGGCGACCGCTTTCGAGCCGCTCTGGTTCGTCTATCGCGGCAACGGGACCGACCTGCCGGGTTTGCTCGACGCCGGCTTCGGCGCCCGGCCCGACACCACCTTCAGGACCGATGACGGTGGCGAGCACCGGCTCTGGATCGCCGCCGAAACCGCCTGGCAGGAGGAGGTGACGCGGGCCTTCGCGGGACTGCCGCTGCTGATCGCCGACGGCCATCACCGCTACGAGACGGCGCTCACCTACGCGGCTGAGGTGGGTGCGTCGGGTGAGGCCGCCGCCAACCACGCGATGGTGCTCCTGGTCGACATCGACGACCCCGGACTGGTCGTGCTGCCGACCCACCGGGTCATGCGGGTCGCGCCGGTGGCGGTGGTCGGCGGGGAGCCGGCCGGCTCGCTGGCCGAGATGCTGGCCGCGCTCCGGGGCACCGTCGCCGCAGGCCATTACGCGGGCGGCCGGTTCCAGGTCCTGCCCCTGGAGGGAGAGCTCGCCCTCATCGAGCTGCACCGGCAGCTGATCGACAACCTGCTCGGCAAGCGGAGCGCCGAGGAGGCGCTCCTCTACACCCGCGACCCCGAGGAAGCCGTCCGCTGGGTCGACGACGGCAAGGGCCAGCAGGCCTTCTTTCTCGACTCGCCCGACCTGGCGGTTGTTTTGAAGCTGGCCCAAGAGGGGAGAGTCCTACCCCAGAAGAGCACTTTCTTCCACCCCAAACCGCCAAGCGGGATGGTCTTCCACGGACTGAGCCGCGCGGACCCTTAAACTGAATTTAGATGCCCATCTACGGATATCGATGCGAACAGTGCGGCCACGAGGTGGAAGTCCTCCAGTCGATGTCCGAGGAACCGCTGCGGGTGTGCCCCAACTGCATGGGACCGCTGCGCAAGATGATCTACCCGGTCGGGATCGTCTTCAAGGGCAGCGGCTACTACACGACCGACTACAAGAGCCCCGGCTCCGCCTCGCGCCACGGCGACTCGGACGCAGCAGCGAGCGCTTCCGGCTCGAGCGATGGCGGCTCCGAGACGGCCGCCAAGAGCGGCTCGGGCAGCGAGCAGAAGAGCGAATCGAAGTCGGAGTCGAAGTCGGAGTCGAAGTCGGAGAGCAAGCCTGCAAAGGAAGCCTCCAAGCCATCCTCGTCAGCCAAGCCCGCCGCCAAATAGGGGGTATCCTGTGCCAGCCATGTCAAACGTGGGATCCGTAACCGACGCCGAGTTCGAACTGACCGTTTTGAAGTCCGAGGAGCCCGTCCTGGTCGACTTCTGGGCCGAGTGGTGCTCGCCCTGCCGCATGATCGCGCCGATCGTCGAGGATATCGCCGGCGAGTTCGGCGCCAGGGCCAAGGTGCTCAAGATGGACATCGACGCGAACCCGCAGACGCCGATGAGCCTGGGCATCATGAGCATCCCGACCGTGATCCTGTTCAAGGGCGGCGTGCCGGTCGAACGGCAGGTCGGCTACCGGCCCACGATGAAGGGCGACCTCAAAGCGAAGCTCTCCGCCCTGATCTAGGCGAACCTCGATGCGGCGACTGCTGGTCGCGCTGACCGTGATGTTCGCAATCGGCGTCATCGTCACCTTCAACTACCTGCGGCCCGTCGACGCGGTTGCCGCATCGGCTCTCCTGCCCGCGGTCCAGCGGGTCCCGGGGCAGGCGCCCAACCTGCCCTGGCCGGCCGGCAACGCCGCCATCGCCGTGAACGGGATCGGCCTGATCGGCAGCCATGGCGACAATTCGGCGCGGCCGATGGCGAGCGTGGCCAAGGTGATGACCGCCCTCGTGGTGGTCGCCGACCATCCCCTCGACCCGGCCCAGCAGGGCGAGGCGGTGACCGTCACCGAGGAGGACTTCGCCAACTACCGGCGCGAGTCGTCCGACGGGCAGTCGGTGGTGGCGGTTCAGGTGGGCGAGGCGCTCACCGAGCGCCAGCTGCTCGACGGCCTGCTGATCCCCTCCGGCAACAACTTCGCCGACCTCCTCGCCCGCTGGGACGCCGGGTCGACCGACGCCTTCGTGGCCAAGCTGAACAGCCGGGCGGCAGCGCTGGGCATGAAGCAAAGCCATTTCGCCGACGCGAGCGGCTTTTCCGAGCAGACGGTCGGCACCCCTTCCGACCTCGTCCTCGCCGGCGAGGCTCTCATGGCCGTGCCGGTGCTTGCCCAGATCGTGGGTGAGGCCCAGGTCGACCTCCCGGTCGCCGGGACGAGCTTCAACGTCGACTACGCGCTCGGCTCCCAGGGCATCGTCGGCATCAAGACCGGCTCCGCGCCGAAGGCCGGAGCCTGCTTCCTCTTCGCGGCGGCGAGCAAGGTCGGCGGCAGGGCGGCCCTCGTGGTCGGCGCCGTGATGGACCAGCCCACCCTCGACGATGCCTTCACCGCGAGCGAGAAGCTGATCGCCGCCATCGTCCCGGCCCTCAAGCTGGTCCCCGCGGTGTCGGCGTCGGAGGCTGTCGCCGAATACCGCTCGCCCTGGGGCAGCCGGACCGGGCTGATTGCCCAGAAGGACATCTCACTCCTGGCCTGGCCCGGTTTGATCCTCCACCGCCGCCTGAACGTGCCCGCCGTCCAGCCGCCGTTGAGCGATGGACAGATGATCGGCACCTTCTCCGCCTGGGTCGGGTCGGGCGCGCCCCAGTCCGTGGCCCTCGCGACCGACGGCCCCCTCTACGAGCCGGGTAACGTCTGGCGCCTGACGAGGCCCTTCGGCGACTCTCGGTAGGATTACCCGGGGCTCGGGGGATGTTCGGGGGCTGGTGCCTTCCGCAGTCTTCAAAACTGTCTGTGGGGCGGTGCATAGCCGTCCCAGGTGGGTTCGATTCCCATCCATCCCCGCCA
>DATCPJ010000289.1:0-1535 GCA_036570145.1 Candidatus Dormiibacterota bacterium | reverse complement strand
GGCCACCGCCGGGCCGGCTCGCGATCGAGCGCCACTTGGTCCCGACCGGGAACCCGGCTCCACCGCGGCCGCCGAGGCCGCTCCGTTCCAGCGTCTCGATGAGGCCCTGCGCGGTCGGGAGGGGGCCGAGCCGGCGGACGTGGCTCGAGTAGGGCTCGGCGCCCAGCCGCGGATCGGGACCTGCGAGCAGTCGGGGCTCGAACGTCCTGAGCTCGATCATGGGCGCGCAGTCTCCGGCCAGCCGCCCAGCCGGCTGATGGCGCCGGCGTTGTCGACCAGGCGGGCGGGTACACGCGCGCCCTCGAGCCAGGCCACGGCTTCGTCTCCCTTGACGATCGCCGCGGTGGCGGAAAGGTTGGCGTCGACGCAGGTGCGGGCGACGGTGGTGGCGGTACGCCACGGTCCGCTCGCGGGAAGGCCCGTCCGTGGATCGAGGATGTGGTGGAGGACGACCTCACCGCGGACCCAGCGGCGCACCGTCGTGGAGGAGGTGGCGACCGCCCCCGAGGCGATGCTGATGTTTTCCTCGCCGGGGCTGATCGGAGCGCGGCTGTCCTCGTCGACCTGGACGACCCAGCCGCCCGCGGGCGTGTCGCCGGCGGTTGCGATGTCGCCGCCGAGGCTGACGAGAACCCCGGCGCCGGGACCGGCCGCCGCGAGCGCGGCGGTCGCCGCGAGGTCGGCGGCGAGGCCCTTCCCGGTGGCGCCGAGGTCGAGCTCGACGCCGGCCGGCAGGTGGACGGTTCGCGCCACCTCGTTGAAGCGGATCAGCTGCCAGCCGGCCACGGGCCGCACCCTCAGGTTGAGAGCCGGTCCGCTGGGCGCGACGGCCGAGAAGGTGACGTTATAGCCGACGCTTCGCATCGCGCCGCCGACGGTCGGGTCGACCGCACCGCCGGTCAGGCGTGCGGCTCGGAGGGCCGCCGCGATCGCCCTCGTGAGAAGGGGGCTGAGCCGGTGGGTCCGGACCGCGCTCGCATTGACCAGGCTCAGCTCACTGTCGCCGCGGAAGCGGCTGTAGGCGAGGTCGACGTCCCGAAGCGTCGACTCGACCGCCGCCCAGGCGGCCTCGAGCGTCTCGGGCCTCGTGACGACGAGACGGACCGCGCCCCCCAGCGCCGTGCCTTCGGCGATTGCCACGCCGTCCCTGGTCGGGCTCACCTACCCGTGCTCCGGCTCCGCGCCGACTCCCGGAAGCGGGCTCGCTCCGAAGCCAGCGGGTCGCCTGCGGGTATCAGGAGCCGGACAGCGACAGCCCAGCCGACGGCGACGATGCAGACGGCGTTGAGCACCAGCAGCCATAGCGACCAGCGGTCGGAACCGGTGCCGAACCCGTGGACCACGGCTACCGGCCAGGATGCGTAGGCCAGCCAGTGGACCGCACGCCAGGCGCGATGGCCGATGAAGCCGCGGAGAAGGCTTGTCAGCAGCACCGCGAGAAGAAGGTCGAAGGCCACCGTGCCGAGGCCCAGCCAGAGCGTCCGGTAGCTCGAGACGAAGGGGATAACGGCGGCGGTCCAGCCCAGGCTGGTGTC
>DATCPJ010000288.1:0-1923 GCA_036570145.1 Candidatus Dormiibacterota bacterium | reverse complement strand
GCCCGACCCTACATCGGGCTTCGCCGGCGGCCGAGCGGAGCCTCGCCGCCCGCGTTCTCAACCCGCCGACGGCGACGCCGCGGCCCGCACCGGCGCTCCCTGTGCCGAAGCCGATGCCGGCCGGCCAGCTCAGCGAGCTCTTCTCAACGGTGGCCTACCCGCAGCCTTTTCGCCGCTACCAGCTGCTTGCCCTCGACGCCTTCGAGAAGGCGCGGGCGGAAGGCCGAAGGCGCGCCTACATCGTGATGCCGCCCGGTTCCGGGAAGACCCTTCTCGGCCTCGAGATCGCCCGCCGCCTCGGGAACCGCACCCTCTGCCTCGGGCCCAACACGGCGATCCAGTCGCAGTGGGTCGAGCAGTGGCGGACCTTCCAGCCGGCCGCGGTCAGCACCGGCATCGACCCCGACCTCGAGAGCCAGATCACCGCCCTCACCTACCAGGCGGTGTGCGACATCGACGCCCACAACCCTGACCTCGAGGAGCAAGTCGCCGCCCTCCAGGCAAGCGACAGCGGCGACCGCTACGTCTCGGCCAACCTGCGCCGCCACCTCCGCCTGGTGGCGCTCCAGGGTGGCGGCCGGGCGGAGCTGCTGACGCTGCTCCATCCGAACGGGCGCCGGCTGCTGGAGCGGATCCAGGCCGGCGGGCAATGGACGCTGATCCTGGACGAGTGCCACCACCTGCTCGAGATGTGGGGATATCTCCTGCGGGCGCTAGTCGACGAGCTGGGTGACTCGGTCTTCGTCCTCGCGCTGACGGCGACGCCGCCCTCCGAGCTCGACGACAAGCAGGCCGCGCTCTACCGGGAGCTGTTCGGACGGGCGGACTTCGAGGTCGCCACGCCGGCGGTCGTGAAGGAGGGAAACCTCGCCCCCTACCAGGAGCTCGCCTACCTGACGACACCGCTCGACCACGAGGCCGACTACATCGAGAGCGAGCGGGTGCGCTTCGAGGAGCTGATCACCGCTCTCCTCGACCCGGCCCTCGGCACCGTCTCCTTCCTCGACTGGTTCCGGAGCCGCTTCATAGAGCGGCGGACCGCGGAGGGCGTGGAGGTCGGCTGGGACGACTTCGAGGCACGCCAGCCGCGGCTTGCCCAGGCCGCCCTTCGCTACCGCTTCAGCACTTCGACCCCGCCACCGCCCGGCGCCCGGCTCCGGGAGGGCGATCGCGAGCCGCCCAGCGCCGACGACTGGGTCTACCTGATCGACGACTACTGCGTCGGGCACCTTCGCGGCAGCGAGGATCCAGCCGACCTCGCCGCCTGGGAGATGATCCACGCGGCGCTGCCCGGCCTCGGCTACACGCTCGGCTATCACGGCATCCGCTCCTCCGTCTCGCCCGTCGACCGGGTGCTCCTCCTCTCGGCGGGAAAGGCGGTCGCCGCCGCCGAGATCCTGGCCGCCGAGGACCGCACCCTCGGCCCCCGCCTCCGGGCCCTCGTCCTCTGCGACTTCGAGAAGGCCGGCGGCGAATGGCCCGTCGGTCTCCGCGGCGTGCTCGACCCCCAGGCCGGCAGCGCCGGCCTGATCCTGAGAACGCTCCTCGCCGACCCGGCGATGCGGGCGCTGAACCCGATCCTGGTGACCGGCCAGTCGGTTGCCTGCGCGCGCGCGACGGCCGCCGACCTCGCGGCTTGCCTCGAGGACGGGTTCGACCTGCAGCCGCTCGAAGGCGGCGACGTGGTCGAGCTGCGCTCCGGCCACGGCTCCTGGGAGCCCCGGCGCTACCTGCCCGGTGTCACGCGCTACTTCGAGGACGGCCGCAGCCGCTGCCTGGTCGGCACCCGCGGGCTGCTCGGCGAAGGCTGGGACGCGCGCTCGGTCAACGTACTCGTCGACCTCACCGGCGTGACCACCACCACCTCGGTCCACCAGATGCGGGGTCGCTCGCTGCGGCTCGACCCCGAGCTGCCCCGCAAGG
>DATCPJ010000287.1:0-3888 GCA_036570145.1 Candidatus Dormiibacterota bacterium | reverse complement strand
GGTGTTGTTGGGGGTCGTTCCCGAGCCGCCGCAGGCGACCATGATGAGTGCGATCGCCGTCACGATCGGCGCGCGCAGCCGGTTCGGTAGGGTCATGTCGATTCTTGCTCCTTCCGCTCAGATCCGTCACCGGTCCCGATCGAGTCGGGCCGTCCCAAGCAACCTACGGAGAAGCGGGTTAAGGCCGGGTTATGACCGGCTTAAATCTCGGCGTCTCGAACCGCTCTGGTGGCGGCCCATATACTCCCGGCCGTGAGCTGGAACCCGTTCGGAGGCGGCCGCAGGCGGACCGTGGCCGAGCCGCCCGCACGGTCCGCGCGGATCGATTACATGCTGCTCGAAGAGATGCCGGCGATGGCACTCGTCCTCGATGCCCGGATGGTCGTCATCCGCGCCAACCGGGCAGCCCGGGACTTCTTCGAGATCGCTCAGGAGTCGATCCCCGACAGCCTCATCATCCTGACCCGCGAGCTGCGCGTCGAGGCTGCGATCCGGCATGGCGGCGAGCTCCACGCCGAGATCCGGCTGGTCCACCGACCGGCCAGCCTCCAGGTCACCGTGGTCCCCGGCCTCGCTCCTGGCGAGGTAGTCGCCTTCCTTACCGACCTCACCGAGCTGCGCCGGCTCCAGACGGTGCGGCAGGAGTTCGTCGCCAACCTCTCGCACGAGCTCAGGACGCCGATAACCTCGCTCCGGCTCGCCGCCGAAAGCCTTGCCGGCGAACTCACCGATGCGACTCGCAAGCGGTTCGCGGCGAGGGCGCTGAAGGAGGCGGACCACCTCGCGGCGATCGTCGACAACCTCCGCGAGCTGGCAGAGATCGAGGCGGGCAAACGGGCTCTCCGGCGTACCCGGTTCGACCTCGCCGAGTTGGTGACCGAGGTGGGCCGCCGGATCGGTGTCGACCGCGTCGTGACGGTCGAGGTCGAGGAGGGCTTGCTCCTTCACGCCGACCGCGAGAAGCTCGCCCAGGCGCTCGCAAACCTGCTCGACAACGCCGCCAAGTTCTCGCCCGCGGACAGGCCGATCGAGGTGCGGGCGGCGCTCCTCGAGAACGAGTATGTGGTGAGCGTTCGGGATCATGGGCCGGGCATCTCGCCCGAGCACTGGGACCGGATCTTCGAGCGCTTCTACAAGGTCGATCCGGCGCGCTCGCGAGAGATGCCGGGCAGCGGGCTCGGCCTGGCCATAACCAAGCACCTCGTCCTCCTCATGGGAGGCCGGGTCTGGACGGAAGCCGCCCCCGACGGCGGGCAGGTCTTCGCCTTCGCTCTCGCGGCGGAGCCATAACATCCGTATAACCCGCGCTTAACCTCGTTCGGCCTAGCCTTGGCCGTGGTGGCTGAGGTGGAACCCGGACCGCGCGAAAACGCGGGCCTTCCGAAGCCAGACCTCCGGGCGCTGGCCGGGGCTTCGCCGACGAAAGTCAAGATCGAGGACGCCGGCTTCTTCTACGGCAAGTTCCGCGCCCTCCGCGGAGTGAACCTGGACGTCCCGGAACGGCGCGTCACGGCGCTGATCGGACCGTCTGGGTGCGGCAAGTCGACGCTGCTCCGGATGCTCAACCGGATGTACGACATGGTGCCCGGCAGCCGTGCTGAAGGGATGGTCATGATCGACGGCGAGAACGTCCTCACAACAGGGCGGCTGCTCGAGCTGAGGCAGCGGGTAGGGATGGTCTTCCAGCGGCCGAGCCCCTTCCCGATGTCGATCCGCGACAACGTTGCGTTCGCGCCCCAGCTCCTCGGCTGGCCCCGGAAACGGATCGAGAGCACAGTCCGGGAGAGCCTCGAGGGCGCGGCGCTCTGGGACGAGGTCAAAGACCGCCTCCACGAGGCCGCCACCGGGCTCTCCGGCGGCCAGCAGCAGCGGCTCTCGATCGCCCGCTGCCTCGCCGTCGAGCCGCAGGTGATCCTGATGGACGAGCCCTGTTCCGCCCTCGACCCGATCGCCACCCTCAAGATCGAGGACCTGATCCACCGCCTCGCCGAGAACTACACGATCGTGATCGTGACCCACAACATGCAGCAGGCGGCCCGAGTGGCCGATTACACCGCGTTCATGCTGATGAACTCGGAGGACCGCTGCGGTGAGCTGGTCGAGTTCGGGCCCACCGTCGAGCTCTTCAACCGGCCCCGCGACCGCCGGACCGAGGACTACATCACCGGCCGGTTCGGGTAGACATCCGGAGACTGACGGGACACTGATGGCGAGGGAACAATTCGAACGGGAGCTCAAGGAGCTGCGCGAAAGCCTGCTCCGGATGGCCGGCTTGCTGGAATCGCAGATCCGCGACGCGGTCGACGCGCTCCGTCGGCGAGACCGGTCCTTGGCAGAGAAGGTGCGGCGCGAGGACCAGCTCATGAACGAGAGCTTCCGCCTGATCCGCGAGCAGGCGATGGTGGTCATCTCCACCCAGGCGCCCGTCGCGCGCGACCTCCGCAACCTGATGGGCGTCCTCTACATCGCGTCCGAGCTGGAGCGGATGGGCGACTACGCCGTCCGCATCGCTCGGATGACGAGCACCCTCTGCGGGCTGCCCGACCGGCAGCTGCGCGCCGAGTTCGGCCTGATGGGCGACCTCGCGATCGAGCAGGTGCACGACATCCTGGACGCGCTGATCGAGCAGGACGAGCCGCGGGCGAGGGACATCGCCGCCCGGGACGACGAGATCGACCGCCTCTACCACCGCGTCTTCGACGACATCATCGACGAGATGGCGCAGGGCACCGACAGCGAGGGTGCGCTGAGGGCCGTCACCCTGATGCTGGTCGCCCACAACCTGGAGCGGATCGGCGACCGGGTGACCAACGTGGCCGAGGACATCGTCTTCCTGGAGAGCGGCCAGGTGGTGGAGCTCGGATGAGCGCCGCCGGCGCTCCCCTGGCGGCGGGGTTCGCCCGGATCCTGATCGTCGAGGACGACGAGGGGATCCGCGACATGCTGAAGTACCACCTCGCCTCGGCCGGCTTCATGGTGCTCGAGGCGGCGGACGGCACCACCGGCCTGCGGGCGGCGCGGACGGGGAAGCCGGACCTGATCCTGCTCGACCTGATGCTGCCCGGGATGGGCGGCCTCGAGCTCTGCCGCTCGCTCCGCAAGACGAGCCGGGTGCCGATCCTGATGATCAGCGCGCGGGACGCGGAGGTCGACAAGATCGTCGGCCTCGAGCTCGGCGCCGACGACTACATAACCAAGCCCTTCTCGGTTCGCGAGGTCGTCGCGCGGGTCAACGCCGTCCTCCGCCGGAGCCGGTCCGAAGGGGAGCGGACGGTGCCCGAGCGGGACGCCTTCGGCAACTTCAGCATCGACCGCGCCGCGCGCCGGGTGATGATCGACGGCCAGGAGGTGCGGCTGACGACCCGCGAGTTCGACCTTCTCTCCCACCTGCTGGCGAGCTCCGGGCGCGTCCAGTCCCGGGAGCGACTGCTCCAGCAGGTTTGGGGCGAGAACTTCAGCGGCGAGAGCAAGACCGTCGACGTCCACATCCGCTGGCTGCGGGAGAAGTTCGCCGCCGTCGCCCCCTTCGCGATCGTCACCGTCCGCGGCGCGGGCTACCGGCTCGACCGGCCGTCCGAGCCCGCTGAAACCAAGGACTAGTGACCCGGGCCGACCGATTCCGCATGGTGACCGGCGGTGCCGGCCTGCTCGCGCCACTCGCCCTCCTCCTGATCCTCGCGGTGCTGCTCCAGCAGGCCTGGCCATCCATCATCCGCTTCGGGCCCGGCTTCCTCGTCACCCAGGCCTGGGACCAGGTCCGCCTCAACTTCGGCGCGCTGCCCTACATCTATGGGACCGCCGTCAGCGCCGCCCTCGCCCTGCTGCTGGCGGTACCGGTCGGCGTCGGTGTCGCGCTCTTCCTGGCCGAGCCCGGGCAGGCGGGCATCC
>DATCPJ010000286.1:0-1777 GCA_036570145.1 Candidatus Dormiibacterota bacterium | reverse complement strand
GGCTCGGGTAGAGGTGGCGGAGCCACTCGCCGGCCAGGTGCATGGCGCCCAGCGAATGCTGGAGCCGGGAGTGCTCGGCGGTCGCGAAGACCCACCACGCGCTCTGCAGCTGATGGATGCGGCGCAGCCGCTGGAGCCAGGGGGAGTCGAGGATGTCCTGCTCGGAGCAGTCCCCCGGCACGCCGCCGGGACCTCCCTTGGTGATCCGAAGGTAGCGGTAGACGGGGTCGCTCGAGAGGTTGACGCGGGAGTACTCCGAGGTGACGTCCGCCATCCCCGGAGTGTAAGGGGGTGATTCCATTCCCCCACGGCTACAGCGCTGGCTATCCTCCTCGCCGGATCGCGAGCACGCGGTCGCGCAGCTTCAGCTCGGCTTCGAGGGGAGAGTCGATCTCCTTTCGGGCGCGGTGCCAGCGCTCCAGCGCGAGGTCGATCTGCGCCCGCTGCAGCCGGCGCATCCAGAAGTAGCCGCTGAGCCCGCGCAGCTGGAGCATCCGGAAGCGCGCCTCGATCCGCCGTCCGACCGAGGACAGGACCGGCACCTCATCGGGCCGGATCGCGCCGTCCGGCAGCGCCGCCTCGGCGGCGAACTGGACCGCGAGGGCGCGGCCCTCCGCACGCAGCCCGAGGACCAGCAGGGCGAGGACCGCCACGAAGAAGGGACCGCTCATGGCGAGGTACTGGAGAGGGATGCTGAGCACATACAGGGCAGGGTCGCTGGGATGGGGGAAATACCAGAGCCAGGCATCCCAGGCGAAATGAGCCGCGATCGCGGCGACGAACCCGCAGGCGATGGCGACCGCCTTCCGGCTCAGGCCGCGAACCTGGCGGGCGATGCCGATGCCGGCGCCGATCAGAGCCGTATAGGTGGCATGGCCGAGGTAGAGGCCCAGCCACTGCCGGAAGAACCACTGTGGCATGCCTCCCACGCTCATGTAGACGACCGTCTCCATGAAATTGAATCCGAGCCCGACCGCCGCTCCGTAGACGATGCCGTCGACGACGTCGTCGAACTCGTCACGCATGACGAGGAAGAGGAGCACGACGGCAAGGCCCTTGGGGATCTCCTCGAAGAGGGCGGCGTTGAAGGCGGTCGCGACGGCCTCGCCCGGACCCGGGATGAGGCCGGCGTCGATCGTGAAGCTCCAGAGGCTTTCGAAGACGAGGGCGAGCGTCGTCGCGACCACCGCGCCCCAACCGGCGGCGACCAGGACCAGCCGCCACGGCTCGCGTTCGTTGTAGTCCACGCGCCGGAGAAGGAAGAGGGCGAATCCCGTGGTCGGTATGCAGATGAGCACGCCGAAGACGTTCAGGTTGGCGTTGAGGAGGTTGACCGCGAAGAGGAAGAGCCCGAGCGCGAGCGCGATCACGATCCCGGCCCGGGTGAGGTGCCTCTGCCGCTGCTCCGGCTGGCGGTCGACGGCGAGGATCAGGAGCCAGGTGCCGAACGCGAAGAGCCCGACCAGGAGGAGGCCTGCCAGGTCGATGAGCGCAACCAGGCTGCCGACGGCAACGAGGTCGAACACGGACCCGGCGAAGAAGGCGAGGAGGATGCCTCCGCCGAGGACGGCGGCGAGCAGGTAGCGGGGCGGCCGGTGGGGCCGCGGGTAGGCGGCCTGCGGCTGCGCGGACACTACGAACCCACCACGATCACCGACCTCCGGCCGAGGACCTCGACCGGCCGCCCGCCGGCGTACCGCTCTACGACGAACTCGTAGCGGCCCGACGGAAACCTCCGCGTGCCCCTGTTCACGGGCGCCGCCGACCGCTCGGCGAG
>DATCPJ010000285.1:0-7337 GCA_036570145.1 Candidatus Dormiibacterota bacterium | reverse complement strand
GCTGTCTACAGCGCTCGGGGAAACGCCTGGTTCCCACTCCCGCCGCTGCCGGCTCCGCGGGCGGGCGGAAGCGCCGCGGCGCTCGGCAATGGGGCGGTCCTCATCGCCGGCGGCTTCGGCTTCGGCGGGCCGGACGTGGCGCCGCTCGACTCGGCCGAGGTGTTCTCCGGGGAGGACGGCTGGCGTTCGGCGGCCTCCTTCCCGGGCCTGGCCGGCGTCTACCAGCTGCTGGCTCTGGGTGGCGGCAAAGCACTGGCGCTGATCGGCGGCAGCCACGCCGGGGTGGCCGTCTACGACCAGGCCACCGACCGCTGGACGGCGGCCCCGCCACTCCCCCATCCGCTCCCCGCGCCGGGCGTGCCGATGCCCGACGGGGGGGTGCTGTTCGCGGGCGGCGCAAGCCAGCCGAGCGCCGCGGCCGACCTCTACGATCCCGCACAGAACAGCTGGTCGAGCCTCCAATCGATGACAGAACCGCGGGCGCTCCCCGTCGTGGTGGCCCTCGCCGGCGGCGGAGTGCTCGTCGCCGGGGGCATCGGCAGCACGACCAACCGGCTGAGCTCGGCCGAGGTCTTCGGCGGACCGATCGCCGCCGGGCAGGCGGGCGGCCGGTCCGAAACCGTGCCGGAGAGGGGATGGATCATCGCCGGTATCGCGCTGCTGGTTGGCGGCCTGGCCTTCTTCCTCGGCTTCGGCCGGGCGCGCAAGCCGAGCCGGCTGGGAATGGGATTGGGCCGGCTGGCGCTCCAGGCCGGTGGGGTGGTGGTCGCCACCTGGGGTCTCTTCTACTTCGCGCACCTGCTCGTCAACGTCCGCACTCCGGGCGGTGCGATCTCGAATTTCTTCTATCAACCGCTCGGCCAGGTGCTGTGGGAAGGGGCCCTCCGCAGCCTGACGCTGATCGCCTTCGCGATGGCCGGCGCGACCCTGGTCGGGCTCGGCGCGGCGATCGCGATCGTCAGCCTCCGCGAGCGGAGGCTGGTCGGGATCGAGCTGGCGGGCGCGATCCTGCTGGTGATCCCGACCTTCCTCCTCGCCATCCTGATCCAGGAGCTGCAGGCCTTCGTCTTTGGAAAGACAGGCCTCATCGTGGCCGCCGGCTACGGTGACGTCAACGGTGTCCAGATCTTCTGGGCCTCGCTCGTCCTCGGCATCCGGCCGGCCACCTACCTCTACCGCCACGCGCGGACCGTGTTGGAGCGGGAGACGGGAGAGGACTATGTCCGTACCGCCGAGGCCAAGGGCATGGAATGGAACGGCGTTGTGCGGCACCACCTCCTCCGTGCCGGCGGCAGCGCCCTGGTGGCGACCTGGAGCAACTCCTTTCGGCTCATGCTCGGGTCGCTGCCGCTCGTCGAGTACTTCTTCGGCTACCCGGGTCTGGGCCGGATCCTGGTCCAGTCGATCGGAATCCACTACGGGGTCGGGACCGATTTCGCGAGGCCGGCGGTGATCCGCGGCGACATCGCGATCGGGTTGGTCGTGATCCTCGCGCTGATCCTCATCCTGGTCGAGACCGCGGCCGGCGGCCTCCAGCGCTGGCTCGATCCCCGGCTCCGAACCCTGAGAGCGGCCGCATGAGATGGCTGCGCGCGGTCCTGCCCTTCATGCCCGCCGTCGCGCTCTTCGGGTTCCTGGCGGGACTGATGCTCTTCGGCCTCAACCAACCCGTCCGCTGGGCGGAGCACAAGTTCATCCTCGGCTACCTGACCGGGAGCGGACGGGAGGTGATACCGCCCTTCGGGCCGATGACCCGCGTCGACGTCTACGAGCAGGGCTCGAACATCCTCCAGCCGGCCCATCTCTACGTGCTCGGGTCGGACGCCGGCGGGCGCGACGTGCTCGTCCTGATCGCCCACGGCGCCGTCCTCTCGCTCGAGCTGGTCCTCCTGGTCGTCATTCTCCGGCTGCTCCTGGGGATCCTCGTCGGGGTGGCGATGGGGCTCGGGTCGCGGCCGGTTCGCGCGCTGACCGTTGTAATGAGCCGCTGGGTCGCCGGGTTTCCCTACCTCGTCCTGGCGATTGTGCTGATCACCGCCCTCAGCACCTGGTCACCCTTCGGCGCGTTCGTGATCGCGATGGCGATGGTCGGCTGGCGCGACATCGCCCAGCTCACCTCGGAGCGGGTGGAAGCCGTCCTCTCCCAGCCCTACGCCGAGGCGGCGACCGCGCTCGGCAGCGGTCGGGTCCGAACCTTCCGGCGCCATGTCGTCCCCCACCTTCGGCCCGTCCTGATAACGGAGATCGCCTTCCAGGCGAGCGCGGTGCTCGTCCTGCTCGGCGAGCTCGGCTACCTGAAGTTCTTCCTCGGCACGCCGTTCACCTTCAACCAGATCCTGCTCCCCCAGCCGGAGCTGGGCGCGCTCCTCTCGATCGCCCGCGACTACATCATCAGCGAGCAATGGACTCCGGTCCTGGCTCCGGCCGGGGCCATCGCCCTGCTTGCTCTCGCCTTCGAGCTCCTCGGGCTGGCCCTCCGCAACCGGCTGTCCCTCCACACGAGGGGTCGGACGGCCTAGCCCGCTGAAGGGCTCTCGTCATCAGCCGCGGGTGAAAGGGGTCCGAGAACTCGGTGTGATCCCGGTACGGCGTTCTAGGCCTCGGACTGGCGGGCGAGCTTCTGCTTGGCTGTCCTCCGGTGGGTCGTTGGAGCGGCTTCGGCGGCAGCGACCGCCGCCGGCGCCGCGATTGCCGCGACCGCCTCACCGCGCTGAGCGCGGGCCTGGCGCCAGACCTCGAGGATCCGCTGCAGAGCCGTGAAGTTGGTCAAAAGGGCCAGCGTCCAGATCACGACGAAGAGGACCCAGCCGCCGAAGACGAGGCCGACGATGGTGGCGACGATCCGCTCCGGCCGGGCGAACAGCCCGCTGTCGCATTTGAAGCCGAGGCTCTGGGCGCGAGCCCGCACGTAGCTGACGGACATCGAGCCGACCAGCGCGAGGAGGACGCCGAGCACGGCGGGCCGCGGGTTCGGCTGTCCGACGTAGTAGGCGGCGAGGCCGATGTAGACAGCGGCCTCGGCATAGCGGTCGGTCGTCGAGTCGAGGAATGCGCCGTAGGGATAGCTGCGCTTGGTGACCCGGGCCAACGCGCCGTCGAAGATGTCGAAGCTGGCGCCGAAGGCGAGCACCACGCCGGCGGCCAGCAGGTGCCCGCCGGCGACCAGGGCGCCCGCCGCGAAGACGACCGCCATGCCCGCCACCGTGATCTGGTTGGGCGTGATCGGAAGCTTCGCGAGCCAGCGCGCGATTGCCTGGGCACGGCGCCGGACCCACTGCTGGAAGCGGGTGGTGAACATCTCCCGCTACTCGGTCGAGGCCTGCTGCGGCTTGGCCGACTTGCGGGGGTTCTTGGCGATGAACTCCTCTGTGAAGCGGTGGGCGTCGTTGTCCGAGTACTGGATCGGGGGCGACTTCATGAAGTAGGAGCTCGGTCCCTCGAGCGCGCCGCTGAGCCCGTTGTCGAGCGCGAGGCGCGCGCAGCGCACGGCGTCGATGACGATGCCTGCCGAGTTGGGCGAGTCGTGCACCTCCAGCTTGAGCTCGGCGTTGAGCGGAACGTCGCCGAAGCCGCGGCCCTCGAGCCGGATATAGGCCCACTTGCGGTCGTCGAGCCAGGGCACGTAATCCGAGGGCCCGATGTGGACGTTGTCGTCGCCCATCGAATAGTCGAGCTGGGAGGTGACCGAGCGGGTTTTGGAGATCTTCTTGGACATCAGCCGGTCGCGCTCGAGCATGTTGAGGAAGTCGGTGTTGCCGCCGAAGTTGAGCTGGTAGGTGCGCTCGAGGCGGACGCCGCGCTCGCGGAACAAGTGGGCGAGCATCCGGTGGACGATGGTGGCGCCGACCTGGGACTTGATGTCGTCCCCGATGATCGGCAGGCCGGCCTTTTGAAAGCGCCGCTGCCAGTAATCCTCGCGGGCGATGAAGACGGGGATGCAGTTGACGAAGGCGACGCCCGCGTTGAGCGCCTGCTCGACGTACCACTTGGTCGCCTCCTCGCTCCCGACCGGCAGGTAGTTCACGAGAACGTCGGCGTGGGTGTCCTTGAGGATCTGGACGACATCGGAGGTCGCGCCGGGCGCCTTCTCGATCAGCGGCTCGAGGAACTTGCCGATGCCGTCGTGCGTCATGCCGCGCTCGACCTTGACGCCCAGCTTGGGCACGTCGGAGAACTTGATGGTGTTGTTCTGCCCCGCCCAGATCGCCTCCGAGAGATCCTTGCCGACCTTGTCCTTGTCGACGTCGAAGGCCGCCACGAACTCGATGTCTCGAATGTGGTAGCCACCCAGGTTCACGTGCATCAGGCCGGGGACGAACTCTTCCTCGTTCGCGTCGCGGTAGTACTGCACACCCTGGATCAGCGATGACGCGCAGTTGCCCACGCCGACGATCGCGACTTTGACCTTGCCGTTTCCGTTCCCGTTCCCGTTCCCGTTCCCGTTCCCGTTTCCGTTCTTCATCCCGAAACTTCTCTCCTGAGATTCCCCACCGGCCTGGCGGTTCGTGACTCCAACAGCGATTCGAATCCGGTGAGCCGCCGGCGGATGGTGTCGAGGTCGACCGAGCAGTAGGTGAGGCGGCCATCCCGGCGGGTCGTCACGACGCCGCCCAGCTCGAGCATGCGGAGATGCCACGACACTCGTGGCTGGCTCATCCGAAGCGCCATCGCCAGCTCGTTCACGGTCTCCTCGCCGACCGCCAGCAGGCGCTCGACGATGCGCAGGCGAGTGATGTTCGCCAGTGCCGTGAAGAAGGCGGGCAGGTCTCCCTGCTGTCCCGGAAGAAACATAAGCAGTTCTTTATGCGATGTTAAAGCATAAAAGATCCTTTATGGGTTTCAACGGGTGCCGGGCCGCCGATCCAACCATTAGCGCGTATCTTTCTTGATAGCGTCATGGATAGGAAGGAGAGCAGCCCCGAACTCGCCGCCGAGATCGTCGAGGAGGCCGAGCGCCTCGTTCGGCTCGAGATCGCGCTCGTCAAGGCGGAACTGAAGGAGCTGGCGGTCACCAACGCGATCGCCGCCGGTGCCTTTGCCGGGGCGGCGCTGCTGGCGATCACAACACTGCTGGTGGCGGTGCCGGTGCTGATCGTGGTGGCGATCGAGCCGCACTGGATCGCCGCGCTGGTCTGGATCGTCGTCTATCTGGTGGTGGCGATCGGACTTGCGCTCTTCGGCCGCGGCAAGCTTTACATCGGTGTCCCGAAGCGGACCGTGAACAGCATCAAGGAGACAAGGGATTGGGCACTACGCCAGATGAGATCGCCCGGCAGATAGCCGAGACCCGGGAGGACATCGAGAACAAGATCGTCACCCTCCGCGAGCGGAGCCAGGTGGCCGTGCGGCGCAGCAAGCGCGCGCTCCTGATCGCCGCCGGCGTCGGAGCGGCGGCCGCGGTCGCGGTCGTCGGAGCGATCGTCGTTTACCGCATGACGCGGCCGGTGTCGCGTCGCGAGCGGATGGAGCGCGTCGTCCCTGCGATCTGGTGGGAGAGGGCGAAGAACCTGCGTGAGTCGTGGGAGCTCGGCGTTCGCAAGCAGGTGCCGCCGCTGCGCCTCTACGTTGGCGACAAGCAGGTCGGCGAGGAGCCGCCCTCCAACACGGCTCAGAAGATCGGTCTCAGGATCGCCCAGGCCGCCGGGACGGCGATCGGCGGCGCCATCGTCCAGCGCGTGATGTCGCGCTTCGACCGCAGCGACGCGGCCTCGAAGGGCTAGCTTCTGCTGTCGAAAAGCGCGCACCCATTCGGTGAACGCCCCTCCGGCCCACTGCGTAGGGAGGCAAGACTCGACTAACCGGGGCGGCTATAACGAGGCAGGCCTTGCTCCCCCACGCAGTTTGGGGAGTGCCGCCGCAGGCGGCGAGGGGGCATTCTCCGATCCCCCCCGCAAAGCCGTCGGAGAATGCCCCTCCGGCCGCTTCGCGGCCACCTCCCCACTGCGTGGGGAGGCAAGACTCGACTAATCGGGGCACCTACAACGAGGCAGGTCTTGCTCCCCCACGCAGTGGGGGAGTGCCGCCGCAGGCGGCGAGGGGGCATTCTCCGATCCCCGGCGAATCGCGGCGGACTCGTCGGACGCGTGTCTTTTCGGGCGCCTTCTAGGGCTCGAGCTTCAGGTTCGCTCCCGTCAGCGGCGCCGACTCCGGCGAGGCCAGCCAGCCCACGATCCGGGCAACCTCGGCGGGCTGGAATTTTCGTCCGGGCACTCCCGACTGCTGGAGCATCGGCGTGTCGATCGCGCCCGGGCTGATTGCGTTGACCCGGATGCCGAGGGGACGGCCTTCGACCGCCAGCGCTTCGGTCAGGCCCGCGAGCCCCGACTTGGCGGCGACGTAGGCAGCCATACCGGGGAACTTCTCAGTGCCCGCCACGCCGGAAAGGCTCGAGATGTTGACGATGCTGCCGCCCTCGCCCATCCGTCGAAATGCCTCCCGGCTGCAGAGGAAGGCCGCCCGGAGGCCGCTCCCGAGCTGGTCGTCCCAATCCTCTGCGGTGGTCTCGAGCAGGGGCCGGTTGATGAGCACGGCCGCGTTGTTGACCAGGGCGTCAAGGCGCTCGAGACCGCCGAAGGCCGAGGTGACGCTTGCCTCGTCGGAAACGTCGACGCCGGCCGAGCGACTGAGCCCGACGACCAGGTAGCCGCGCCTGCCAAGCTCCGCCGCGATCGCCTGACCCAGCCCACCGGAGGCCCCCGTGACGAGCGCCACCGGCTTCATCGCAGCGCCTCCTCGTAGGCATCGAGGGAGCGGTCGATGAGGAGCCGCTCCCGGGCCTGGGCTCGCACGGCGCCACGGTCCAGCTCGAGGCAGCGGCGGATCGCCCGGGCCAGGTCCTCGACATCGTCCGGCTCGGCGAGAAAGCCGCCCCCGCCCTCGGCTACCACCTCCGGCAACGCACCTCGCGCGTAGGCGGCGACCGGGCAGCCGGCGACCTGCGCCTCGGCCGCGACCAGCCCGAAGGGCTCCTCCCATTTGACCGGCAGCAAGGTCACCGCCGACTCCGCCATGAGACGCCACAGCTCGCGCCGGGCGAGCGGCGGGTGGATCTCAACACCGGTCAGGCGAGCGCGATAGGCGGGGTCGTAGTCACCACCCAGGACGAGCGGCTGGAGCCCTGCCAGCCGGGCGGCCAAGACCCCGTCCTCGATGCCCTTCTCGGGCGAGATCCGGCCGGCGATCAGGGCCACCGGACGGACCGGGCCGGGCTCCGGCTGCCAGTCGGGCACGCCGTCGGGGAGCACGATCGTCTCGACGCCCACCTGAGCCCATTCGGACCGGCAGGAGGCGGAGACCGTCGCCAGCCGGCTCGCGGTCGCCCTGGCCGCGTCCACCAC
>DATCPJ010000284.1:0-23825 GCA_036570145.1 Candidatus Dormiibacterota bacterium | reverse complement strand
GCTCGGCCTCGGCGACCGTTTTGGGGGCCCCGTGGACGACGCCGCCCGGATGCTCCAGGAAGCGCTTGCCGGCGCGCCGCCGGACGCCGACCTGGCCGCCATCGCGGAGCGCGTCGTCGCCGAGCGGCGCGCGGCGGGGCGGCTGGTCGCGGGGCTTGGGCATCCCGTCCACAAGCCGATCGATCCCCGGGTGCCGCGGCTCTTCCAGGTCGCCGCCGAGAACGGCTTCTCAGGTCGCTACGTGCACCTGATGGAGCTGATCGGGGAGGCGATGGCGCGCGCGAGCGGGAGGCCGCTGCCGGTCAACGCGACGGGCGCGATCGGGGCCATCGCGAGCGAGCTCGAGCTGCCCTGGCAGGTCTGCCGCGGGCTGGCGGTGATGGCCCGCGCGATCGGGCTCGTGGCGCACCTCCAGGAGGAGCTCACAGAACCGATGGCGGCCGAGATCTGGTCGCGGGTCGAGGAAGAGGCTTCGGAACACCTCCGACCTGGCTAGGCCGGAGGCCAGATCGCGTATCGACACTGTTTCGGCGCGCAACTAAGATGGCCGCAGCGCCAGCGGGTTTGGGTTGGAGGTACTTGGCAGACCGTGCCGGATAACGTCCCGGGCATCCACTATCTGACCTCGATCACAGGTGACGTCCAGAAGTGCGTCGACTTCTACGTCAGCGTGCTCGGGCTCCGCTTCGTCAAGCAGAGCGTGAACTTCGACGTCCCGGACACCTACCACATCTACTTCGGCGACCGGCTCGGCACGCCGGGCACCGCGATGACCTTCTTCGGCTGGCGACACCTGCCCTGGCGGCCGGCCGGCAATGGGCAGGTCACAGTGATCGCTTTCGCCGTTCCGGAGGACTCCCTCGACTTCTGGTCCGGCCGGCTCCGCGAGCTCGGCGTCGAGTCGTCGCGGAGCGAGCGCTTCGGCGCCGGGGTGATCGCGCTTCGCGATCCCGACAAGATCCAGCTCGAGCTGGTGGGACAGGCCTCGGACGACCGCTGGAGCGTCTGGCCGGATAGCCCCGTCAATGCCGAGAGCCAGATCCGCGGTTTCCACTCGGTCCGGCTCTCGGTCGCCGAGGAGGAGCCGACGGCGCGCTTCCTCACCGGCACGATGGGCTTCCGAGAGGTGGCGCGCGAGGGTGGCCGGGTGCGCTACGAGACGGGGCCCGGCGGCCCCAACGCGGTGCTCGACCTCGTCGCCGACCCGACCGTCGAAGCCGGTGAGGAAGCGACCGGAACCGTGCATCACGTCGCCTGGCGGGCCTTCGACGACGCCCACGAGAAGGCCTGGCGCGAGACGCTCGTGGCCGCCGGCCGGACCGTCACCCCGGTGATCGAGCGTAAGTACTTCCGCTCCATCTACTCCCGCGAGCCGGGCGGCGTCCTCTTCGAGATCGCCACCGACAAGCCCGGCTTCACCGTCGACGAGGCGGAGGATTCACTCGGCTCCGGCCTCCAGCTGCCGCCCCAGCACGAGCATCGCCGGGAGTCGCTGAAGGTCAACCTGCCGCCGATCGCGGTGCCGGTCACAACCGCGCCCGGCCCAGGTCGCTGACGGCCGATGGCAGGTCCGCACGACGGCAGGCCGGTGCTCCTCGCGGGCGAGCCGCTGGAGCGCGCGTCGGCGGCGATGATCCTGGTCCACGGCCGGGGCGCGTCGGCGCACGACATCATGACAATCGCCGCCGACGTCGGCGAGCCCGGCTTTGCCTTCCTGGCGCCCGAGGCCGCCGGCAACGCGTGGTACCCGAACCGTTTCATGGAGCCGCTGGCGAGCAACGAGCCCTGGCTCTCGTCGGCGCTGGAAACGGTCGGACGGGTCCTCACGCTGGTGGAGGAGCACGTACCTGCCCAGAGCGTGATCCTGCTCGGCTTCTCCCAGGGGGCCTGCCTGACGCTCGAGTTCGCGGCCCGCAACGCGCGTCGCTACGGCGGCCTGGTCGCATTGAGCGGAGGCCTGATCGGGCCCGACGACACGCCACGCGACTACCCAGGGTCGCTCGAGGGCACGCCGGTCTTCCTCGGTTGCAGTGAGGTCGATCCGCATATACCGGCAGAGCGTGTGCTGGAGACGGGCAAAGTCCTCGAGGCGCTCGGCGGCAAGGTGACGGTCAAGCTGTACCCCGGGATGGGCCACGAGGTGAACGCGGACGAGCTGGACAACGTCCGGCAGTTGATGGCGGCGCTGCCGCGCCGCGACCAGGTTGGGAAAACGGCAAACCGTTGAGTTCCTTCTCAAGGAGGGTGTCAGTCGAATGAGCACTGTCATTGCGCCGGTCAACCCGATGGCGGCGGAGGGAAAAGAGGTCGTCATGGACGTCATGCGCCGCGACCGCAAAAAGTTCTTCGACCTCGTCGAGGACCCGAAGAACTGGAACGTCCAGACCCGCTGCACCGAGTGGGAGGTGCGCGACCTGGTCGGTCACATGATCGATGTGACAGAGGGCTACCTGGGTCGCTGGGAAGCCGCCAAGAAGGGCGAGGCGCCCGGTGCGCTGGGCCTCCAGGTGATGGGCGAGACCCTCAACGACCACGCCCTCGACTTCCGCAAGCTCTCCCGCGAAGAGGCGATCGCCCGGCTCAAGGACGACGCGGCAAAGATGGACGCGATCTTCGCGGCGCTGACGCCCGAGGAGTGGACCGGCATGCTGGTCACCCACCCCTACATGGGCCCGGTACCGGCGGGCTTCTATCCCGCCTTTCACATCATGGATTACGGTATCCATCCCTACGACGTCGAGTACGGGCTCGGCGACAAGCTGGCCGAGATCGATGAGGCGTCGGCCGGGATCCTGATCCCCTACTGCTTCATCATCATGCAGTACACGGTCGACCAGGGCTCCGCAGCCGGCGTCGACGCGGTCTACGGCATCGACATCTCGGGCGCGTGGGGCGGCAAATGGCGCGCTACCGTCAAGGATGGCGCATGGTCGGCGGTGCCCGAGACGAGCGACTTCAAAGGTGCCGACGCGGTCTTCCGCTATTCGCCGTCGGACTTCGTCCTGACCGTCTTCGGGCGCTTTCCCGGCGGTTCGGCAACGGGTGACCCGGAGGTCATCGAGAAGGTCCGCGGCCTCTTCTTCCGGTTCTGAGCAAGCTCACCCTATGGGCGGCGGACCTCGACGGCTGGAGGCCGCCGCCCGACCCGGCCGGACTCGACGTCCGGGAGGTGCTGGCCGGTGCGGCGGACGGGCTGGTCACGGGCATGGGTGGCGAGGGCGAGCTGGTCGGTCTCAGGCTCGCTCGCGGCTGCCGCTGCTTCGCCGCCTTCGCCGGCGAGGTGGTGGCCGGCTACGGCTGGCTCTCGAGCCATGCCGAATGGATCGGCGAGATCCGCCTCGAGATCAGGCCGAAGCCGGGCGAGGCGTACATCTGGAACTGCCTCACGCTGCCTGCTCAGCGGCGGAGGGGGATGTTCCGTGCGGTGATCATCCGCATCAGCACCGTGCTCCAGGCGGAGGGGTTCACCAGGCTCTGGATCGCGAGCGGTGGCGGCGGTGCCGAGAAGGCGCTGTCCGACGCCGGCTTCCAGCCGGCGCTGCTGCTCGACGAGTCGCGGCTGGGGTTCGCCGGCCTGCGCGTGGTGCGGGCGATCGCGATCCCGGGGGCCGAGCCAGGCCTGGCGTTCGCCGCCCGGCTGGTGGTGGCGGATGGCGGCCGGCCTCTCCGGTCGACGGCCCTGGCACGGCGGCCGGCAGTCCGCAGGCATTGAGCGGGTGAGCACCGAAGGCATCCTGCTGACGACGGTCGTCGGCAGCTACCCGCAGCCGGACTGGCTCGTCGATCGGGCCGTGCTGGGCGCCCGGCTCCCGCCCCGGACGCGCGCTCCCGAGATCTGGCGGATCCCGATCGAGCACCGGGAGGAGGCGCAGGACGACGCGACGCTGGTCGCGGTGCGCGACCTGGAGCGCGCCGGCATCGACATCGTCACGGACGGCGAGATCCGCCGGGAGAGCTACTCCAACCGCTTCGCCGCGGCGCTCGAGGGCATGGACGTGGACAACCCCGGTGTGGCGCTCGACCGCACCGGCCACCCCAACCCGGTGCCGCGGGTGACCGGCCCGATCCGCCGCAGCCGGCCGGTCCTACTCCGCGACGCTCGCTTCCTGCGTGCGAACACCGACCGGCCGATCAAGGTGACCATCCCCGGCCCCTTCACCATGTCGCAGCAGGCGCAGGACGACCACTACGGCGACGAGGAGGCGCTGGCGTTCGACCTCGCGGTCGCCGTCAACGAGGAGATCCGGGACCTGTTCGCGGTGGGTGTCGATGTCGTCCAGCTGGACGAGCCCTATCTGCAGGCCCGGCCGGAGAAGGCGAAGCGCTTTGCGATCGGGGCGATCAACCGAGCGGTCGGCGGGGCGACCGGCACGACGGCCCTCCACACCTGCTTCGGCTACGCGCACGTCGTCCATGCCCGCCCCCATGGCTATCCGTTCATGGCCGAGCTCGCCGAGGCTGCCGTCGACCAGATCTCGCTCGAGTCCGCCCAGCAGGGCGTCGACCTGGCGATCCTCGACGCCGTGCCGGGCAAGCGCTTCATCGTGGGGGTCATCGACCTCGCCGACGACAGCCCGGTCGAGGACGTCGCGACCGTCGAGAGGCGGATCCGCGCCGCCCTCCGCCACGTGTCCCCCGACCGCCTCCTGCTGGCTCCCGACTGTGGCATGAAGTACCTGCCGCGACAGAAGGCCTTCGAGAAGCTGAAGGTGATGGTCGAGGCGGCCGCCCTCGTCCGGGCGTCTCTCTGACCGGTCTTCAGGCGGGCCGGTCCGGCTTCCCTTTAGGAGGCGGGGCGGCGGGACTCTGGCGCTGGCGGCGGGGAGCCAGCGAGGGGCTCTCGCGCGACCTCATGACAAGCGCGGTCCAATCAGACGGCACGGGCGGTGCTTTGGGCGCCCGCCTGGGCTTCGCTCGTGGTTTGGGTTGCGGTCGCTCGGGTTCCATTGGCCTACCTCCCGGGAGACCGAATTATCGCTCAAATTCGAGCAATAACTGTTTGTTGCACGATCGAAGGGGGCATACTTTAGTTGCTGCCAGCCGACAGCCGCTTGCCCTGCGCGAAAAACCCGGTACCCGCCCGGACATGCAACCGGCGAACACCGAGGTTACGAATTGGAGAACAGCCGCATCGTCAGAGCGCTCGTCGTTGACGCCGATCCCAGCTCAGGACCCGCCCACCGCAAGCGGCTCGAGGAAGAGGGTTACCGTGTCGTCCTCGCCACCGATCCCGCCGCGGCCTCGCTCCTCGCCAAGAAGGCGCCACCCTCGATCATCTTCATCAACCCCGGCGGCCAGACGAACGCCGCTTCCAACCTGATCGAGGCTCTCAAGGCCGACACCTACACCCGGCACATCCCGGTCCGGCTCCTGACCCACTCCTACGACCAGGGCCCGGGCAAGAAGGCCCTGACCACCATCGCCCGCAACGCCTGGTAGGCAGCTCGACGACCACCTGAAACGTCGGCAGGTCTAAATCTGCCAGGAACGGCAAGTCTTGCCCTCCATTTATGGGGTGGTCCCCGGAGGGGGGAGGGGCTTTCCCCGACCACCTCTCCAGGAGAGCGGAGCCGAAAGTTTCAGTGCCTGCGGTCGCGGCGCCCCTGGCAGCCGACGCAGGTCGTCGTCTCGGGCGCGAACTCCATCCGATCGGCGGGGATCGCCTCGCCACAGTCCTCGCAGAACCCATAGCGGCCCAGCTCGAGCCGGTCGAGAGCCCGGGCCAGCTGTTCCTGGAGCGACGCCCGCAGGTCGGCGACCCGCTGCGCGATCTCCCCGTCGATGACAACCTGTGCGATGTCGCCCTCGTCGCCATCCGCCCGCAGCTCGGGGAGGACGATGGTCGAGGTTGCGGCGGGCATGCCTTGCAGAGCCAGTTGCCTCAGGCGCAACTCACTCGCCGCGATCCGGTTGCTCCAGTTGGTCTTCACCCTCTCACAGCCTCCAATTTGGACTAACGAAAGTTAGTGAAGCGACTATAACATTTACGATTTTTGCGTTGGGCAATTAAATCGGCAAAAGTTCCGACGCGGCGACGTGGACCGCCTTTGGAAGAGCCCGGTGGCCGGGCACGATCCTGCCCGCGGTCCGGCCTCGGGCGGGAGCCTGACCGGCGCCCCACCCTTCCCACAGGAAGGGAGGGGCTTCTTTCAGCCCTTGGCCTTGCCGCCCTCCAGCAGCTCGAGGACGACCGTGTCGGGCTCGCCGTAGTCGGTGCGGTCGGCAGCCGCGGCGCCGTCATGGAGCGGAGCGTTCCGCTCCAGGATGGCCATCAGCGCCTCGCTGCTGACCGATTTCGAGTAGTAGTAACCCTGGCCCCGGCAGCCGAGCGGCTCCAGAATCCGGGCCTGCTGGCGGGTCTCGATGCCCTCGGCGACGATCTCCACGCCGAGGCTGTGACCGAGGCCGACGATGGCCCGCAGAAGGGAGGAGTTCTTGGCGCCCCGCCCGGAGGCCTTGACGAAGGCCTTGTCGATCTTGATCACGTCGATGGGGAAGCGAGCCAGGTAGCTGAGCGAGGAGTAGCCGGTGCCGAAGTCGTCGATCGCCACCTTCATCCCCGCGACGCGCAGCTTCTGGAGAACCAGGGAGGTCTCCTCGCCCTCCCGGATGACGGCGCTCTCGGTGATCTCCAGCGTGAGCCTGTCGGGCGTGAAGCCGGTCTTCTTCAGGAGCTGCCGGATCTCGTTCACGATGTGCTTGCGCTGCAGCTGCCGAACCGAGAGGTTGACCCCCAGCCGCAGCTGCCGGCCCGGGTAGGCGACGTCCCAGCGGCGGACCTCCAGGCAGGCCTGCTCGAGGACCCAGGCGCCGATCGTCCCGATCATGCCGGTCTCCTCCGCCAGCGGGATGAAGCGGTCGGGTCCGATCATCCCCTTGGTCGGGTGCTTCCAGCGGACCAGGGCCTCCACGCCGGAGACTTCTTCGGTCGCGATCTCGACGATCGGCTGGTACTCGACGACCAGCTCGTTCCGCTCGATGGCGAGCCGGAGGTCGTTCTCCATCTCGAGGCGCTCGAGCGCCGCCGCGTGCATGCTCAGCTCGAACACCTCGTAGGTGCGCTTGCCCCTGCCCTTCGCCCGGTACATGGCGACGTCCGCGTTGCGGAGGAACTCCTCCGGGTCCTGTGACTTCGGGGTCGAGATCGCGATGCCGATGCTGAAGGCGGCGATCATCTCGATATCGCCCGCCTTGAGGGGAAGCCGGAAGGCGCCCAGGATCCGTTCGGCGATCGAGATCGGGTAGAGCTCGTCGGTCACCTCGTCGAGGAGGATCGCGAACTCGTCGCCGCCGAAGCGGGCCACCGTGTCGCTGGGCCCGACGCACTCCTGGAGCCGGCCGGCGACGGCCAGCAGGAGGGAGTCTCCGGCGGCATGACCGAGCGAGTCGTTGACGTGCTTGAAGTCGTCGAGGTCGAGGAAGAGGACGGCGAGGTTGCCGCGGTCGTCGCGGTGGCGGGCGATGCTCGCCGCCACCCGCTCCTTGAACAGCGTGCGGTTGGACAGCGTCGTCAGCTGGTCGTGGTGCGCCTGGTGGCGGAGCGTCGCCTCGAGCTCCTTTCGCTCGGTGACGTCGCGGGTGTTGAGCACCACGGCTCGGACGTTGGGGTCCGCGAGCTGGTTGCTCAGGATCGTCTCCATGTAGCGGTAGGTGCCGTCGGTGTGGCGCCAGCGCGTGCCCAGCAACTCCTGCCCGTAATCGGTTCTCAGCAGCTGCTGGAAGATCCGGTTGGCCTCCGTGAGGTCGTCGGTGTGGAGCATCCGCCAGAGGGTCGTGTCGAGCAGGACCCCGGAGCCGTAGCCGAGGAGCTTTTCGACCGCCGGGGTTATGTAGGAGATCCGTCCGTCGGCGTCGAGCAGGGTGATGACGTCGGAGGAGTTCTGGACCAGCGACCGGAAGCGGGCCTCGCTGGATTTCAGGTTGTCGGTCGACTTGCGCAGGTCCTCGGCAAGGTTGACCCGCTCGAGCGCGAGCGCGACGCTCGAGCCGAGGCGGGCAAGGCCGTCCGGAACGCCCGCCGGGAGTGCCTCTTCCGCCGCCACCGAGAGGAAGCCGCGGAGCTTTCCCTCGATTGTCAGGGGCATCGCCGAGGCCCAGCCGCTGAAGGGGATCTGCTCGCTTGACTCCTCGAGGCCCCCGAGAAGGAGAGCATCGTTGACCCGCACGGTGACCTGCTTCATCTCGCGAAGTGCGGCCTGGATCGCGGCCGGCAATGCGGCGACCTTCACCTCGGGCACGTCGACGAGGCGCGGCGAAGGACCGACGGCCACCTGCCGCTGGGTTCGCATCGAGCCGATCGAAAGCGAGGCCCGGGCTCCTTTCACCGGCTCGACGAGGCCCATCGCGCCCCGGATGCCGGCTTTGTAGACCGCCTCCGCGTTCTCGACCGCCACCAGCTCGTCGGCCGACACGGTCAACACCCGCTCGCGGCGGAGGGCCTCGATGTAGCTGAGCAAGGTGACCTTCACCTGGTGCATCAGCCAGGCGCCGAACGCGAAGCCGGGGACGTTGACGAGCACGATCGCCGCGTACTTCGGGTTGGAGGTCTGGATCGCGACCACCGCGACCGCGCCGACGAGCGCGCTGAGGAAGAGCGTCGTGATGGTTGTCACACCCCACGCCGTCCCATACAGCGAGCGGTAGAGGAGGATCCCGTAGAAGAGCAGGTAGAGGCGGACGGGGTCCGTCATCTGGAGCCCCACGCCGAGGAGGGAGAGGGCGGCCAGGATGTCCATCCAGAGCGGCAGCCGGCCCTTCCAATAGCCGCGTGCCGCGTAGAGGACGAGGTAGGTGAGGGAGTAGGACGCCACCAGCTGGGTGAGGTCCTGGCGCGCGCGGAGAAGGATGAAGGCGCCGAAGGCGGCGTTGAAGACGAAGAAGAGAAGGAAGAGGAAACGGACCCGGTCGAGGATGCTGCTGCGCGGCCCGAGAGCGCTCGTCGTCACGCCGGAAAGCCAGTCCAGCGCACGGCGGCCACGATTGAGAATGTGCTTCAACGTTTTCTTCTGCGACTCCTTCAGGTGCCGGGTGCGCTACCAGCCGGGGAATCGTAACAGCGCGGAACTACGTTTCAGAGTCAGCGCGCGATGAAACGACCGGCACGGAAGAGTGTCGTATCGTGGCGGGTGCCGCCGTCGATCGCGAGCTCGGCCAGCATCTCGCCGACGACGCTGCAGAACTTGAATCCGTGGCCGCTGAAGCCTGCGCCGACGATCACCTGGGGGAGCTCGGGGTGGAGGTCGATCAGGAAGTGCTCGTCGGGCGTGTTGGTGAACATGCAGACCTTCATTGCCAGGGCGCGCCCCGCCCCTTCCGGTAGGTAGCGCGCCGCGAAGGAACGGAGGAGGTCTTCGTCCTCCGGCCCTGCGCCGCCCCGGTCGAGGAGGTCGGGATCGGCGGGCTCGTAGCGATGGTGGAAGCGGCCGAGCTTGAAGCCCGGGGGCCCTTCCGGGAAGAGGGGGAAGCCGTAGTACATGCCTTCCGGAACCTCCATCACGAAGACCGGGAAGGCCGCCTGCTCGAAGAGCTCGGGGCGGGCGACCTCGAGCCAGGCGAGCACCTGCCGCTCGGGCTGCAGCAGGGGCGCCAGCGCCGCCGCCAGCTGGCCGCTCCAGGACCCGGCCGTGAGCACCAGGCGAGCCGCCTCGTAGCGCCCCCGCGCGGTGTGGACGCGCACCCCGCCGGCGATCGGCTCCCAGTCCGTGACGGCCTCGCCCGGGCGCAGGTCGGCGCCTGCCGCGCGAGCGCCCGCAGCGTGCGCCTCGATGCACTTCTCGGGCACGAGGAAGCCGCCCTCCGCGTCGAGGATGGCCATCGTCTCGGTGGGAAGCCGGTAGGCCGGGAAGCGCCTCATCACGTCGGACGAGTCGAGCACCTCGTGTTCCAGACGGTGCTCGCGGCAGGAGCGCAGACAGCCGTCGAAGACGGTCGTCCCGGGCGCACCGACATGGATGCAGCCGGTCATGTGCAGCAGCCGGCTGCCAAAGCCGCGCTCCAGCTCGCGCCAGAGCTCGTAGGAGCGCCGCAGCAAGGGCACATAGGACGGGTGCTCGAAGTAGGCGAGCCGGATGATCCGGCTCGCCCCGTGCGAGCTTCCCATCTCGTTCGGGATCGTGAAGCGCTCGAGGCCGAGGACGCGGCGTCCGCGGCGGGCGAGGTGGAAAGCCGCCGCGCTTCCCATGCCGCCGACCCCGGCCACGATCACGTCGTACCGGTCGGTCACGCCCCAACACTACGTCGCCGGCGCCAGCAGCACCCCTTCGTCGATGTCGAACAGGGTGCGGTTGCCGGCCTGGAAGACCGGCCCGATCGATCGTGGCTCGGCGAACACCCAGGCCCAGAGCTTGCCCTCCAGAGGAGGCAGGCCCGCGCTCTTCCAATCCTCCTTCCGCACCGGCCGGCAATCGACAAGCTCGGCGATCCCAACGATCGCGCTCATCGTCTCGGGCTGGGGAGGCGGCAGCCGGAGCCGGGCCGAGGCCTCGCGTTCGGATATCCCATAGGCACCCGACGCATGGAGGAGGAGTGGCCCTCGGTAGCGGGTGGACCAGGTGCGGATCTCGATCGTCTTGCTGCCGGCGAGGATGAGGTCGACCCAGGGATGGCGGATGGAGAGAGCTTTCATGGCGCTGAATCCTGGCGTCGCCAGGGCCGTTCGCAAACCGAGCCGGTTAAGAGAACAGCTAATCTCGCCTGTATGCACCGGATCGCCGTGATCGCCGGGGACGGCGTCGGCAAGGAGGTCGTTCCCGAAGGCATCAAGGTGCTGCGCGCGGCGCTCACCGGCCTCCAGTTCGACGCCTTCGACTGGAACAGCGATCACTACCTTCGCACCGGCCGGATGATGCCGGAGGACGCGCTTGCCACGCTTCAGGCCTACGACGCGATCTACCTCGGCGCCTGCGGCTGGCCGACGGTCCCCGACCACGTCAGCCTTTGGGGCCTGCTGCTGCCGATCCGGAAGGCGTTCGAGCAGTACGTCAACCTCCGCCCGGTTCGCTGCCTCCCCGGCGTCGCCAGCCCGCTGGCCCGCCGGGGCCCAGCCGACGTCGACATGCTCTTCATCCGCGAGAACACCGAGGGAGAGTATTCAGGGACCGGCGGTCGGGTCCACGCCGGCCACCCCGCCGAGCTCGCGGTCGAGGTCCCGGTCTTCACCCGCCACGCGATCGAGCGCTGCGCCCGCTACGCCTTCGCGCGGGCGATGGAGCGCAAGAAGCGGCTCATCAACGTCACCAAGTCCAATGCCAGCCGCTACGCCTACGTGCTCTGGGACGAGGTCATCGCCGACGTCGGCCGGGAGGAGTTCCCGGAGGTGCAGGTCGAGCGAGTCCTGGTCGACGCGATGGCGGCCCGGATGGTGCTGCGGCCGGACACCATCGACGTGGTGATCGGCTCCAACCTTTTTGCCGACATCCTCACCGACCTCGGTGCGGCGATCCAGGGCAGCATGGGCCTGGCCGCCTCCGCCAACCTCAACCCGGAGCGCGAGCACCCGAGCCTGTTCGAGCCGGTTCATGGCTCGGCCCCCGACATCGCGGGCAAGGGCCTCGCCAATCCGATCGGGTCGATCTGGAGCGGGGCTCTGCTGCTCCGCCACCTGGGCGAGGAGGAGGCGGCGGCCCGCATCGAGGCGGCGATCGGCCGGGTGACCGCGGCGGGGATCCTCACGGGCGAGCTGGGCGGGAAGGCGAGCACCTCCGAGGTGGGGGACGCGATAGCCGCCGAAGTCCGCGCTCAAAAGGGCTGAGTCTTTGGCCGCCCCAAGCAGCTGTTTTCCCCCTCCCCATTTGTGGGGAGGGCAGGGTGGGGCCCGGCGCAGGCCGAACTGCAGACCTGGTGAGACCGTTCCCTGGCATACAGAGGCCTGAAAACGGCCCCAGGAGAACAGCATCGCGTGGGCGGCAGTAGGTCGTCGGGTCGGGGCTGCATTTAGCCCTATGTCTGGCCCCCCCCTGCCCTCCCCGCCAGCGGGGAGGGGGAAAACTGCTTCTTAGAGCGGCTAGAGGTTCACCGCGTCAGACCGGCGGCACCCCGTGTTTGCGGTCCACCCGGGGTTCGGTGCGTGAGGCGTACATCCGGAAGCGGCGGATCAGCTCCTCCCGTAGCTCTTCCGGCTCGACCACCGCGTCGACGACCAGGTTGGCCGCCAGCTTGTAGAGGTCCACGTCCTCCAGGTACTCGGCCTCCAGCTCGCGGCGCCGCTCCGCCCGCTGCTCCTCGGGCAGTTCGGCCAGCTTGTTGAAGAAGACCGCGTTGACCGCCGGGGCGGGTCCCATGACGGCGATCTGGGCCGAAGGCAGCGCGATCGTGCAGTCGGGGTCGTAGGCGGGTCCGGCCATCGCGTAGAGCCCCGCTCCGTAAGCCTTCCGGATGATGACCGAGATCTTGGGGACGGTCGCCTCGGAGACTGCGCTGATCATCTTCGCGCCGTGCCGGATGATGCCCTGCCGCTCGACATCGGTCCCGATCATGAAACCCGGGACGTCGGCCAGGAAGAGGAGCGGGATGTTGAAGGCGTCGCAGATCCAGATGAAGCGGGCTGCCTTGTCGGCGCTGTCGACGAAGAGCACGCCGCCCTTCTGCATCGGCTGGTTGGCGACGATGCCGACGACCTCGCCGGCCAACCGGGCGAAGCCGGTCAGCAGCTCCTTGGCGAAGAGCTTCTTCACCTCGAACCAGGAGTTCGCATCGACGAGCGCCTCGATCACCTTGCGCATGTCGTAACCGCGCTGCGGCTCCTCCGGGATCAGCTCGGTGATCGCGCGGCCCCCCGGCGCGGCCTTCGGCTCGGCCGCGGGCGGCTTTTCCGACCAGCTGCCCGGCAAATAGGAGAGGTAGGCGCGGGCAGTCTCGATGGCGGCCGCGTCATCGGTCACCAGGAAGTCGCCGCAGCCGCTCACCGTGCAGTGCATGCGGGCGCCGCCGAGCTCCTCCAGGGACACCTTCTCGCCCACCACGACCTCCACCATCCGGGGCGAGCCGAGGTACATCGAGGCGTTGCCCTCGACCATGATCACGACGTCGCAGAAGGCGGGGATGTAGGCTCCGCCGGCGGCAGACGGGCCGAACAGGAGGCATATCTGGGGCACCTGGCCGGAGAGGCGGACCTCGTTGTAGAAGATGCGCCCGGCGTGCCGCCGACCCGGGAACATGTCGATCTGGTCGGTGATCCGCGCGCCGGCGCTGTCGACCAGGTAGAAGAGCGGCACCCGGAGCCGAGCCGCCGTCTCCTGGACCCGGATTATCTTCTCGACCGTCCGCGCCCCCCAGGAGCCCGCCTTGACGGTGGGGTCGTTGGCCATGATCGCGACCCGCCGGCCGTCGATCGTGCCCAGCCCGGTCACCACCCCGTCGGCGGGGAGGTCCTCCGCCAGGACGTTGGCGAAGAGGCCGTCCTCGACGAACGACCCCGCGTCGAGGAGAAGGTCGAGCCGCTCCCGGACGGTCAGCTTGTTCTGCTCGCGGAGCTTGGGCAGGTAGCGGGTGCCGCCCGCCAGCGCTTTCTCGCGGAGCTTCCGCGATCGATCCGTCATCCGGCGGCCCAGGGCTCGAGACCGGCCTTGTAGAGCTTGCCCGGGAGGGGCTTGCCGAGCTCCTCGGCGAGCCGGGCGGCGATCTCCAGCAGCCGCGGCACGGCGGCTCCGCTGGAAAAGCCCATCAGGTCGAGCATGTGAAGAAGATCCTCGCTGCAGACGTTGCCGGTGGCGCGCGGAGCGAAGGGGCAGCCGCCGATGCCGGCGAGCGATCCCTCGAACTCGCGCACACCGGCCTCGAGCGCCGCCAGCACGTTCGCGACGCCGAGTCCCCGGGTGTCGTGGAAGTGGACCGCCACGCGGTCAGCTCCGAATTCGGCGACGGCGTCGTGGCAGAGCTCGCTCACGGCCCCGGGGTGGGCGACGCCGATGGTGTCGGCGATCGAGAGCTTGCCACAGCCGGCTGCGAGCAGCCGCCTCGACGCATCGAGCGTCTGCTCCTTGCTGACCGGGCCGTCGTAGGGGCAGCCCCAGGCGACGCTCACGCTGCCGATCACCTCGACCCCCGCCGGGGTGGCGACCTCGCAGACGGCGGTGATCTCGGCGAGCGTTTCCGCCACGGTTCGATTGAGGTTCCGGCGGTTGAACCCGTCGGTCACCGCGAGGTTGACGACCACCACCGCAGCGCCGGCGGCGACCGCGCGCCGGTAGCCGAGCAGGTTCGGCACGAGGACCCGCAGGCGGGGCTGGAGCTCGAGGCCGAGGCGGCCCATCAGCTCCTCCGCGTCGGCCATCTGAGGCACCCATTTCGGCGACACGAAGGAGGTCGCTTCCACGGTCCCCACGCCAGCCCCCAGGAGGTCGCGGACGAGCCGTTCCTTGATCTCGGTGGAGACCGGGTCGGGCCAGTTCTGGAAGCCGTCGCGGGGAGCGACCTCGACGAAGCGGATCGCCTCGCCCATGCCTCTTTCAGCGCCCCTTGAAATCAGGTTCGCGCTTCTCCAGGAAAGCCTTGACACCCTCCTGGGAATCCTCGGTCAGGGTCACCAGCGTCAGCTGCGAGTGGAGGTAGGCGAGCGCCTCGTCAAGGGTCATGTCCTCCATCCGGTAGAAGGCGTCCCGTCCCAGGCGCATGACCGCCGGTGGCTTGGCGGCCAGCTTGGCGGCGACCGCGGCCGTCAGCTCGTCGAGCTCCGCGAGGCTCCCGGCGACGCGGCTGACAAGCCCGACCTCCTTCAGCTGGGCGGCGGTCCAGCGGTCGCCGAGAAGCATCATCTCGAGCACCACCTTGCGGGGCAGGTTGCGAGCAAGGATGGCCGAGATCATCATCGGCCAGACGCCGACGTTGATCTCCGGTGTTCCGAAGGTCGCCGTCTCGACCGCCAGCAGGACGTCGCAGGCGCACGCGAGGCCGAATCCGCCGGCGAGGGCGTGGCCGTTGATCCGCCCGACCACCGGCTTGCCGAGGTCGCGGAGGGCGAGGAAGAGGTCGGCGATCCCGCGCCGGTCGTGATGGCGGTTCAGCTGGTCCGCGCCGGCCTCGAAGGAGGACCCCAGGTCGGCTCCGGCGCAGAAGGCGCGGTCGCCCGCGCCGGTCACCACGACCACCCGCACCGCCGGCTCGGCCCGGCACCAGGCGAGGGCCGCCCCGAGGTCGCGAACCATCGCGGCCGAGAGCGGGTTGCGCTTCTCGGGCTGGTTTAGGGTGACCGTCGCCACCGCGCCGTCGAGGGCGACCAGCACCGCGTCGAAGCCGGGAGCAGCCACTTCAGAACCTATTAGATCAGCCCCACGCCGAGCGCGACGCCGACCAGGACCAGCACTCCCCCGCCGGCCATCTCGCTGTATTCGCCGACCCGCGAGCCGAGCCGGCTGCCGAGCTCGAGGCCGAGCAGCGAGAGGCCGACGCTTACGATCGCCATGATCACCGCCGCCAGCACGATCGAGACCTTGTAGACGCCGAGCGCGAACCCGACGATCAGGTTGTCGAGGGAGAGGGCGATGCCGAGGATCAGCAGCTGGCGGGTGTCGAGGATGCCCTTTTCCTCATCCCGCTCCACCTTCCCCGTCCGGACGCTCTGCCAGATCGTGTAGAAACCCGTCAGCACCAGGAGGCCGGCGCCCACATAGCGGCCGTAGGAGCCGATCGTCCCGGCGACCGCCTGGCCGATGAAGAGGCCGAGAACCGGCATCAGGCCCTCGAACAGGCCGAAGGCGATGCCGACCCGTAGCCGGGTCCGGGCGTCGACTCCGGAGAGGCCGATTCCGATCGAGCCGGCGAAGTTGCTGAGGCCCACCGAGAGGCTCACCAGCAACAGCCCGAGGAGGTTCCCGCTCAGGCGGCGAGCGCCTCCAGCGTGGCCTCGAACCCGGCCGCTCCCTCGTGGCCGGCGAAGGGCCCGAGGACGGGCAGGGTGGTGCCCGCCTCCCGGTAGCGCTCGATCGTCGCCCGGACCTCCGCGATGTCACCGATGCCGGCAAGCGCTTGCAGGATCGGATCGCCGGGCGAGTCGGACATGTCGGGGAACGTCTTGTCGAGCACCTTCCGATAGAAGGGCAGCGAAGCGTAGCGCTCGACGGTCTTGCGGAAGCCGGCAAGCCCGTCGGCACGATCGGTCGTGAGGCAGACGGGCACTGCCGCCTCGACCTCGAAGCCTTCGAGCGACTTGCCCGCCTTCTCCCTGCCCTTCCGCACGGTTGGGATGACGACGTCCCGGATGTAGTCGGGTGCGCACATCCAGAGGGACACGCCGTCGGCGATCTCGCCGGCAAGCTCGAGCATCCGCGGGCTCAGCGCCGAGATGATGATCGGGAGGTCGGCGCGGCGGGGCGCGGTGTAAGCCGTGTGAGCCGTGAAATGCTCACCGTCCACGTTCACCGAGCCGGTCGTGACCAGCGAGCGAACGATGCCGGCGTACTCCCGCATCGCCTCCACGGGATGGACGAGCCGAAGGCCCCACATCGACTCCACGGTGACCTGGTGGCTGACCCCGATGCCGAGCCGGAAGCGACCGCCGGAGATCTCGTCGAGGGTCATCGCCAGCTGCGCCATCGCCGTCGGATGGCGGGTGTAGATCGGCAGCACGGCGGTTGCAAGGCCTATCCTCGGGGTCGCGGCGGCATACGTCGCCAGCACCAGCGGCGTGTCCCGCGCGGGGGGCAGCTGGCTTAGCCAGAGAGAGTCGTAACCCAGGTGATCGGCCAGCCTGGCGCGTTCTACTGCTGGGGCGAGTGAGCTGCCGGCGTCATAGCTGACACCGAGCCGGAGAGCCATTCGCGAAGGATAGCCGTTGGCCGTAACCCGAACGCCCAGGCGCCCGTTTCAGGTTCAGCCGTTGACACTAGACCTGATAGCGTTATCATCACGTTTAGTTTTTTGAGCGGTTACAATATTGTCGTAGGGGGTTTAGGGAGCCGACATGGGACTGGCTAGACGCGGGGCGCTCAGCTGGGAGGGCGGCCAGAAGGCCGCCGAGACGGCGGTGACGGTGGGTGTGGGCGCGCTTCGCCGGGGGGCTGCTCTCCTCCGTTCGATGCGCCTCCAGCTCGAGCAGGGGAGCACGCCCTCGATGCGGCCGCAGCACCTCCGCTGGTCGGACGGACGCCGTTTCCGAGCTTCGGCGGTCGGCCGACGGCGGGGCTACTCGACCGGCGGCCGGCCGGCGGCTCAGACGGCCGGAACCGCCGCCCTGGTGAGCACGCTGCTCGTCCTGGCCGTCGCCGCGGGCTCCTTCGTCAGCGCTTCCGCTCTATGGGTCAAGTACGCCTCCGACCTGCCCGACGCGCACTCGATCGCGCTCGCCTCGCTTCCGCAGGACTCGATCCTCTACGACGTCTCGGGCACGGTGACGCTGGCCGACATCCACCGCCAGGGCTACCGCCACTACGAGCAGCACCTGACCGACATGGGCGCGCTCCTGCCCCAGGCGACGATTGCGATCGAGGACGCCAAGTTCTACAGCGAGCCGGGCGTCGACATCAATTCAATCGTCCGCGCCGCCTGGGTCGACTACCACGACCACGCGGCGGTGCAGGGAGCTTCGACGATCACCCAGCAGCTGGTCAAGCTGCGCCTGCTCGGCAACGCGCCGAGCATCGAACGGAAGGCGAAAGAGGCCGTGCTCGCCCTCCAGGTGGAGCAGGACTTCAGCAAGAAGCAGATCCTCGAGATGTACTTGAACACGGCCTTCTACGGGAACAACGCCTATGGCATCCAGGCCGCTGCCCAGAGCTACTTCCACGTCCCGACCGCGAAGCTGGACCTGGCCCAGGCGGCGATGCTCGCAGGGATCCCGCAGAACCCCACCTACAACAACCCGCTTGTCAACTGGCAGGGCGCCCGCAACCGGCAGCATCTCGTACTCCAGGCGATGGTCCGCAACCACAACATCTCCCAGGTGCAGGCCGACCAGGCCTTCGCCGAGGACATCACCGAGCCCAGCCACATGTTCCGGGATTCGAACATCGTCCTTGCGCCCGGCTTCGTCGCCTTCGTCCTCGACGAGCTGAAGGCCCGCTACGGCGCCGAGGCGCCTTACCGGGACGGCTTCAAGGTCACGACCACCCTCAACTGGACGATGCAGGCGCAGGCGCAGTCGCTGATCGCCGCCCAGGTTGCCCGCTACCAGTCCTACGGCGCCAACGTGCACCAGGGGGCGATGGTCGGGATCGACCCGAAGACCGGCGAGATCAACGCCATGGTCGGGTCGGCAAACCCGCAGGACGTCGGCGGCCAGTACAACTTCGCGGTGTGGCCGCCCCGCAACCCAGGCTCCTCGATGAAGATGTACAACTACACGGCGGCCATCGCGAGCGGGAAGTTCACGATGGTGACGCCGATCGTCGACTCGCAGATCACCTTTCCCCCTGACTATCCCGGCGCGAAGCCGTACCAGCCGCGCAACTACGACGGCGGCTACCACGGGACCTGCCAGCTCCAGCAGTGCTTCCTCAACTCCTACAACATCCCCGCGGTCAAGGTCGAGGTCGAACAGGGGATAGCCAATGTCGTGACGATGGCCCGCGCCATGGGCGCGCCGCCCTGGCACCGCGTCAGCGAGGGCGTCTTCACCTCCAACGACACGCTCGACAGCTACGGTCCTTCGCTGACCCTGGGCGGCTGGGGCGAGACCCCGCTCCAGATGGCGACCGGGGCCTCGGTCCTGGCATCGGGCGGGGTGCTCCGCCAGATCCACTCGGTGCGCACCGTCGCAAGCGCTGACGGCGAGCCCATCTTCAAGTCCGATCCGAACACGGGCGCCAAGCAGGCCGTCGACCCGAAGGTCGCCTTCATCATGGACCAGATCATGTCCGACGACAGCAACCGGGCGGCCGTCTTCGGACGCGGCTCCAACCTGACCCTGCCCGACCGCAGGGTGGCCTCCAAGACCGGTACTACCGACGACTACCGGGACGGCTGGACGGTCGGCTTCACCCCCGCGCTAGCGACCGCTTTCTGGTTCGGCAACCCCGACTTCTCACCCATGCCGGTCGGGGCCGAGGCCAGCGAGGTTGCGGCACCCGTCTGGCATCAGTTCATGCAGTGGGCCACCGACTCGGTGATCCAGGAACCGGGCGGCGATTGGTTTGCCGAGCCGGCGGGGCTCCTCCACTTCACCGTGGCCGGAAAGGTGCAGTGGTTCCTTCCCGGCACCAGCCCGAGCACGCCCCAGCCGGCGCTCCCGCCGGGGATCAAGGTGACCGCGCCCAAGCCACCGCCGACGCCCGCGCCCCCTCCGGCAGCCCCGGCGCCGGCGACGCCCCCGGATCCGCCCAAGGTCAAGCCGTAGCGCGTTTTTTCACTGATAGGGGCGGGCTCAAGTAAGGTTGGGCCCGCCCTGACCCATTAGCGACGATGGCTTTGTCGGCACTCTTTAACAAAAAAAGACTTGTACAGGGTGGGCTTCGCACCCAGAATCCGACACCATAGGGCGGCTGTCACCGAAGGTTATGCACTTGAGCCTCAAAAAGATGGCGGCTAGGAAGGAAATCCGATGAAGAGAAAAGACGAAGCAGCGGCTGGCACGCTGCCAATACCGTCCCAGCGGGACAGCAGCATTCACCTCGACAAGCCCATCTACACGCTGAGCGTTGCGTCGGAGATCCTCGCGACCCATCCGCGGACCCTGATGATGTACGAGCACCTCAACATGATCAAGCCGAAGCGGACGGCGACCAACCGCCGGCGCTACTCGCAGCGCGACCTGATGAAGCTGCAGTCGATCCAGACCCTCACCCGCAAGCACGGGGTGAACCTCGCCGGCGTGCGCTACATCCTCGCCCTGCTGAAGCAGCTCCAGGTGGCCGGGCTCAAAGCACCGGACGCGCTCAAGGACCTCGACGTCTCCCAGCTCGACGTCTAGTCTCCAACCCACGAAAATCCGAACGGGGCGGCATCGTAGCCGCCCGTTTGCTTTTCTATACGGGTGAAGCCACCCGAATCGCACCTGGATCTGCTCGACAGGCCCCTCTTCGCCCATTTCGCGACGGTCCGCACGGACGGTTCGCCCCAGGTCAACCCGATGTGGTTCGTCTACGATCCCGTGTCGAACCGGATCCGCCTGACGCACACCCGGACGCGGCACAACTACCGCTACCTGAAGGAGGAACCGCGCGTCGCCCTCTCCGTCACCGACCCCGATGACCAGTACCGCTATCTCCAGGTCCGGGGCGAGATCGAGAAGGAGGAGGACGATCCGGAGGGGACCTTCTACCAGCTGCTCCAGCAGCGCTACCGCGGCTCCACGAGCGAGGTGAAGGACCGCGCCGACCGCGTGATCTTCACCGTCAAACCCACCGCTTGGAAGGTGCGGTAGTGTCCACTGCTACACGGCGCGCGTTGCGGGGCCTGGCCGCTGGGGTGGCGGTCGGCGCCCTCGCCTTCGCCGTGGTCGACGCGGTGCGGCCGCGGCCGGGACCGGCGCGGATCGTCGACTGGGATGAGATCCGCGAGCAGGCGCTCGGCCGCCTCGGTCCCGAGGATGCGCTCGCTCGACCTCGGCGGCGGACCCTGGAGACCGGCTATCGCCGCATGGCTGCCGAGCTCGAAGGCCCGTTGCTCGAATTCGTCGGCGGGATTGATGGTGGCTTTCCGTCCTTCCAGGCACTCGATCGATTTGGCTGGGTTGACCTCAACCTGGGGATTCTCCGCGATGCGCTGGAGCCCCTCGCCGCCGTCCAGGACCGGCTGCCCAACAGCCGGGTGCTGGAGCTCGGCCGAGCCGGCCTCGACCGCTACGTCGGGCTGATCCTGGGCTTTCTCTCCCGCCGCGTCCTCGGCCAGTACGACCCCCAGCTGCTCGGCCGCGAGCCCGCCGGCAGCCCGGGTCTCTACCTGGTCGAGCCGAACATCGCCGACTGGGAGGAGGAGGCCGTTCTGCCTGGCGAGGCGCTCCGCCGCTGGCTGATCCTCCACGAGATGACGCACGCGTGGCAGTTCGGCGCCCACCCCTGGCTGCGCGGCCACCTCAACGGGATGCTGGGTGACGTGCTGGGGGCCGCCCTGGACCGCCGCCGGAGCCCGGCCGAGCGCCTCCTCGCCCTCACCGTCGGCATGCGCGAGCAGCTCGGCGTGGTCAGCCAGGTGCAGGCCACGATGTCGCTCATCGAGGGCTATTCCAACCTCGTCATGGACGTCGTCGGCCGGGCGGTGCTGCCCGAGTTCGAGGTCCTCGAGGCCGCCCACCAGGCCCGGGTCGGCGAGAAGACGGTCTTCGAGCGGCTCTTCTGGAAGCTGACCGGGCTCGAGCTGAAGCTGCAGCAGTACGTGGTCGGGGAGCGGTTCTGCAAGGCGATCCACGAGGGCCACGGTATGAAGCTCCTCAACCGGGCCTGGGAGGGGCCGGCCACTCTACCGACCAACGAGGAGCTCCGCAAGCCCGAGCTCTGGGCCCGCCGGATGGGCGCGGCCAAGAGGGCCTAGGGACCGCCCGGCGGCGGTTCAGACCGGCGCTACTCGCGCCGCTCCTCCTGGGCGCTCTCCTCCGAGATCGGCATGACAGCGACGGGGAGCTCGTCGATGTCGAAGTAGCGGATCTTCTTGTTGAGCCGCTTTGCGACCCCGATCTGGACCTTTACGCCAAGCGAAAGGTGGCCGAAGACCCAGCACTCGTCACAGCGTGCGAGCAGGTTGTTCATCGCCTCCCGGACGACCTGCTTGGGCACCGTGTGGAGGAGGTAGTAATCGAAAAGCATGAATGGGCTGACCGGGATCATCCCCGAGTCGAGGATGAACTTCTGGATGTGGCTGCGCCAGTAGAAGTTGCGGTTCGACATCGCGGCGTAGACCAGCTTCTTTGGGTGGCGGAGGGTTTCCTCGGCCTGGTCGAGCGCCGAAGGCTTGGCCGTCGGCTGGAAGATCCTCTCGAGGATTTCGTCAGCGGCGGTGCCCGAGACGATCTCCATCGGTCGCACGATATCCTACCAGCGATGCCTCAAAACGACCTTCAGGACCGGGTTGCGATTGTCACCGGCGCAAGCCGCGGCATCGGCAGCGCCATCGCCGACGCGCTCGTCGAGCGGGGCGCCAAAGTCGTGCTCTCGAGCCGCAAGCAGGCGGACCTCGACGCCGAGGCCGAACGTCTCAACGCCGTCCGTCCGGACGCCGCGATGGCGTTCGCTGCCCACTCCGGAAAGCCGGACGAGCTCGAGCGGCTGGTCGGCGCGACGCTCGACCGGCACGGCCGGATCGACATCCTGGTCAACAACGCGGCCACCAACCCGCATTTCGGGCACACCCTCGACGCCGACCTGGGCGCCTGGGACAAGACCTTCGACGTCAACGTCCGCGGCGTTTTCGCGCTGACCCAGCTCGCCGTCAACCGGTACATGGGCGAGCACGGCGGCTCGATCGTCAACGTGGCGAGCGTGGGCGGCATCCGCGCCGCTTTCGGGCTCGGCATCTACAACATCACCAAGGCCGCGGTGATCCACATGACCAGGCAGCTGGCGCTCGAGCTCGGTCCGCGCGGCATCCGCGTCAATGCGGTGGCGCCCGGGCTGGTCAAGACCCGCTTTGCGGAGGCGCTCTGGGGAAACGAGGAGATCCTCGGCCGGGTGCTTCAGTCGACCGCGCTGGGCCGCATCGGGTCGCCGCCCGAGATCGGCCGGGTGGTCGCCTTCCTGGCATCCGACGAGGCGAGCTTCATCACCGGCGAGGTCGTCGTCATCGACGGGGGTGGGGGCGGGGGCCTCTAGCCGGTTCCGCAGGCTGGGGAGCCTCGATCGGCTCGGGCGCGGGCGCCTCGGCGAGCCGGAGCCGGGCGCCATTGGCGACCCGCCGGCGGATGCGGCGGGCGTGAATGTAGTCCTCCAACTCTCGCTCGTACATGTACCGGCGGCCGCTTGGCTGGAACTGGAGGACGCGCCGCTGCTGAACGTACTCGTCGAGAGCGGCCATCGTGTCCCGTACCGGCAGGAAGCCGAGCTCGCGCTCGGCACGAGAGGTGTCCAGGGTGCGCCCCCAGCGGAGCAGGTCGATCAGCTGTGGACTCAGCGCGGCCACCCCGAGACGGGTGAGCGCGCCACTCAGCAGCGCCGCCCCCGCCGGCGGGAGGAGCGGCGCGTGGACCTTGCCGGCGCCGTCGAGCAGCGCCGTCAGCGGGAGCGCGTTCGCGCCCGCGATGTTGAAGGCGCCGCGCCGGCTGCCGAGCGTCGCCCGGAGCAGCGCCTCGACGCAGTCCTCGTAATGGACCAGCTGGAGAACGGGGTCGAAGCCGAGCACCGTCGGCACCACCGGCAGATCGAAGTAGCGGGCGAGCGGGGCCGGCTCCTCCGGGTAGAGGCTGTTGGCGAAGCGGAGGGAGATCGTCTCCACGTCCGGGTTGCGGACGGCGAAGTCGCGCAGGTTGGACTCGGTCTCGACGATGTCCCGGACGAACGAATGGGAGGAGCCGGCGGCCAGGCGGCGGTCCTCCCGGAGGTTGTCGGGAAGGTCGTAGCGGGCGCCGTAGACGTGGGCTGACGATTTGAGCACGACCCGTCGCACGGGGCTGTCGTCGCCGGCCAGGCCGGCGAGCAGGTTGAGCGACCCGATGACGTTCGTCTCGTGCGCGCGCCGCGGGTCCTGGTCGAAGAAGTCGACGCTGATCTGGGTGTGGACGACGGTGTCGATCCCGACCGCGCGGACCAGCTTGCCGACCAGCGAATGACGGATGTCGAGCTTCAGGAAGTCGGCGTCGCCGAGGTCGTGGTGCGGCTCGTCGGTGTCGATCCCGACGACCTCCTCGACGTCCGGCTCCTCGACCAGGCGCTGGACGAGGAGCGCACCCCACCAGCGCGCGACGCCGGTGACGAGCACGCGGCGCTTTCGGTTCGGCACTTTCCGTCGAGTCTAGCCTCCCTCCCCGCAGG
>DATCPJ010000283.1:0-16683 GCA_036570145.1 Candidatus Dormiibacterota bacterium | reverse complement strand
AGACAGGGGGTGAGGGTGGCGAGATAGATGGGGATCGACTCGCGCACTGGGTGGGTGATCAGCTTCAGGCCCATCCCGAGCTTGAAGATCTCGCCCTCGTAGTTGAGCCGCTCCCGCTTGAGGACCATGCGGACGATCTCGATCGTCTCCCGCATCCGGCGCACGCCGCGCTCGAACTTGACGCCGTGCCAGCCCTCGATCACCTGGTGGCCGGAGGTCCCCAGCCCCAGGATGAAGCGGCCGTTCGAGATCAGGTCGAGGGAGCCGGCGGTCTGGGCGATCAAGGCCGGGCTGCGGCTGAACACATTGACGATGCCGGTCCCGATCTTGATCCGCTCCGTGGAGCAGGCGAGCTGGGTGCAGATCGTGAAGGCGTCCCAGCCGTAGGCCTCGGCCACCCAGACCGTGTCGTAGCCGAGCTTGTCAGCCTCCTGCACGTAGGCGACGACCATCTCCCGCGGGAGGTAGTCGGCGTACGGGACGTTGATCCCGAGCTTCACGGTGGCAGTTTAGGTGGAGGGGCGATGGGGGGCAGGCCGCCTTTCCAGAATCCCCCTCGGTGCAACTCTCTGGTGTGGATCCTTGACACTCCATCGGCCGGGACAAAACCACAAAGACACGAAGACCACGGAGGACGCACGAAGGGAGCGGATTTGCCGTTCACCATTCTGTGACGGCCGGTCTTGAGTCGGTAGGTGGTAGCTGGCGGTTAGCCAGCAAAGCACACCTCCAAGTTCAGGTGTTGCTACGACCGCTTGAACCCAAGGACTTCGTGTTGTATCGGACTCGGATGTCCGGCGTTATTGGCGTCGCTGCGCTAGGTCGCGCTCAGTCGACGACCGCGTTGGCCAGTGCCATCCGGGCGAAGAGGCCGGCGCTCGGCTTGGGGACCCGCTCGAGGGTCTTGCGGTCGACCGCGATGAGACCGAACTTCATCCGGTAGCCGTGGCTCCATTCGAAGTTGTCCATCGACGTCCAGTGGAAGTAGCCGCGGACGTCGACGCCCTGCTCGATCGCCTCGTGAACCTCCGCCAGGTAGTCCTTGAGGAATTGCTGCCGGATCGAGTCGTCCTCCGTCGCGATCCCGCTCTCGGTGACGTAGACGGGTTTGCCGAACTGCTTCAGCTCGAGGAGCGCCTCCCGCATCCAGTCCGGCTTCACCGCGTCGCCGAAGTCGCTGACCGGGTAACCGGGCGGGTTGAGCTGGCGGGCGAACTGCGAGCCCGGCTGGCGGGGGTCGAACTGGAGCAGGCGTCCGCCGTAGTGGTTGAGGCCGATGTAGTCGCCGGACACGGCCACGGTGCGCTGCATGCGGCCGCCGCCGGTCGGCAGGAAGTCCATCATCCGGCGGCCGGTCTGGACGGCGACCCGATCGAGCGGGTTGCCGGGCCGGGCGGGAAGCAGCCAGAACTTGTTGTGGGCCAACCCGACCAGCGCGTCGGGCCAGCGCTCCTTGATCGCCTGGTAGGCGGACTCGTGGGCGAGGCGCAGGTTGCCGAGGACTCGCCACATGCCGCGAACGTCGTTCCGGTGCCCGGGCGGCATGGCTCCGAAGATCCAGCCCTGGGTCGCGTAGACGTTGGGCTCGTTGATGGTGCACCACATCTCCACCAGGTCACCGAGCTCGTCGACGACCTTGCGCACGAAGGGCAGGAAAGCGCTCACGGCGCCGGGAGCGGCCCAGCCGCCCCGGGCGGCGAACCAGAGCGGGCTGCTGAAGTGGTGGAGGGTGACCATCGGGGCCATGCCCTGCTCGCGCATCTCCCCCAGGACGTCGCGGTAATGGCGGACCTGGCGGGAGTCGAACTGCCCCTCCGCCGGCTCGATCCGCGACCACTCGATGGACAGCCGGTGGGCGTTGTTGCGCAGCTTGCGAAGGAGCGCGAAGTCCTCCCGGTAGCGGTTGTAGTGGTCGTCTGCGATGCCGGAGACGTCGCCGCCCGCGATCCTGCCCGGCTCCTGCTCGAAGGCCCACCAATCGCTGTTGGTGTTGTTGCCCTCGACCTGGTGGGCGGCCGTCGCCGTCGCCCAGAGGAACCCGGGCGGAAAAGTGCGGCCGTGATTCACCTCGGCGATGATAAGCGGCCGTGCTGACCCGCCGCGAGTTCCTCGGCGCCACGGCAGCGGGTGCGGCGATAGCGGCCTTTCCCGCGATCCGGCTCGGCCGGGCAGCCGGCACACCGCTCAAGAACATCGTGGTCCTGATGCAGGAGAACCGGTCTTTCGACCACTACTTCGGCCTCTTCCCGGGAGCCGAGGGCCTGCCGCTCTGCGCCCCGCTGAGGCATGCCTCGAGCCTCTGCCCGGCGGCGCCACCACACGACATCGGAGCGGCCCGGGAAGAAGCGACCGGCGGTTTCGACGCGATCGGAGGCGCCACCGCCTTCACCTACTACACGGGCCGGGACCTGCCCTACTACTGGGCGCTCGCCGGCCGTTTCACCCTCTGCGACCACTATTTCTGCTCGGCGCTGGGCGGGACGGCGATCAACCGGACGATCAGCGTCGCGGCGGCCGCCGGCTCGGTCCGCGAAAACGAGACCCTGGCCACGGCGACCCTGCCCGACCTGAACATCGCGGACCGCCTGGACGAGGCGGGCGTCGACTGGCGCTGCTACCAGGCCGGACCGACCGACTCCGGCTACAACCCCTTCCGGTTTTTCCCGAGCCGCCGCAACGACGAACGCGCCACCCGTCCTTTTGCCGAGTTCCTGGCCGACGCGGCGGCCGGTCGCCTGCCGCCGGTGAGCTGGATCGTGACCGAGGACCCTCTCAGCGAGCACGGTCCCGACGACATCAGCTGGGGCGAGCGGTTCGTAGCCCTGGCGGTAAGCAGCCTCGCCGCCTCCCCCCAATGGGAGGGCAGCGCCCTGCTGCTGAGCTATGACGAGAACGGCGGCTTCTACGACCACCTGCCGCCGCCGCGGGTCGACGACCTGGGCCTCGGCTTCCGGGTGCCCGCGATGGTCGTCTCCCCCTACGCGAAACCGGGGCACGTCAGCTCGACCGTCTACGAGCACTGCTCGACGCTCGCCCTCATCGAGCGGACCTTCGGGCTGCCGCCGATGGCCGGCCGGGACGCGGCGGCAGACCCTTTCGAGGACGCCTTCGACTTCAGCCACCCGGAGCCAGGCTGGATCGACTATCCGGAGCGGCCGCTCGACAGCTGCGGGACACCCACCGGCTGGTACGGGGAGCTGCTCTCGCTGCCAGTCCCCCGCTCCGGCACGGCCGGCACAGTGCCGGAGGCACGAGCTCTGTGCGACTCGCAGCCGTCGCCGGACTTGGTTGCCGGGCTGGGAGCGGCCGCGGCGATCGCCGGAGTCGCGGGCGCGGCAGCTCGAATCAGCCGTGACTAACCGCTAAGTCGTTTTTCCCCCTCCCCGCAGACCGGGGAGGGTGTCCATTCGTGCGCGGCCTAGGACGCCTTCCTTACCGGATCGACCTTGGGTGGCGGCTGGTACTCCCACGCCGTTGGTTCGCCGTTCGCGAACTCGACCTTGAGCACGCCCGCACGGTCGACCGCGCGGCGGTACATCTCGACCTCGTTGTGGGGGCGGCCGTCGAGCAGGATCCAGGCCGCCTGGAGGGGGTCGGCATGGCTTACGAGGGCAATCGTGCGGTCCGGCGTCTCGCGGACCGCCCGGCGGGCGACGTCGAGGACGCGGCCGCCGAGGTCGACGATCGCTTCATCGCCGGGCACCATGCCGCGCCTCATCTTGTGCAGATACCAGCGCGGCCGAAGGAGCGGGACCATCCAGAAGCGGACACCCTGCAGGTAGCGGCTGAACTCGGCCTCCCGCAGCTGCGGGTCGATCTCGATCTCGACCGGCTCGGGCAGCCGGGAGGCCACGATGCGGGCGGTCTCCTGGGCACGCTCCAGGGGGCTGGAGATGATCCGGGTGATCCCGCTGCCGGCCAGCCGCTCGGCCAGCGCCTCCCCGCGGCGGCGCCCCAGCTCGCTGAGCGGGAAACCGTCGAGGTGGCCGTAGAGGACGCTCTGCGGGTTCTCGACGTCGGAGTGGCGGATCAGGTAGACGGTCGTCACCGCCACCTATTGTCGGACGGCTGGCCAAAAGGCCCCGGAGCTACGTCACCTGGTGATAAAGGTGGACGCGGTTCGAGCCGTCCGAGCGGCCGTCGAGGAGGGCGGTGGTGGCGAGCTCGACGAGGTCCTGGCGACCCATCCGATCGGGGTTGACGCTGGCCAAGCCGAGCGAGATCGTCAGCCGCTCCCACTGGCCCTGTCCGGATGTGTACTGGCGGGCCGCCACCGCGTGCATGATCTTGTCGGCGGCGACCATGCCGCCGTTCTGGTCGGTCTCCGGCAGCAGGATGCAGTAGCGGTCCCCGAGGTAGCCGACGGTGTCGATGTCGCGCACCGCGCCGGCGAGCACGTCGGCAAGCTCGCGCAGCAGCGTGGCGCTGTTGGCTGGGCCCAGGTCGTTGGCGATGAACTCGGAGTGGTCGATCAGCGCGACCAGGATCGTCAACGGCCGCTTGTAGCGGATCGCCCGGCTCGTCTCGTGGTCGACCATCGCGCTGATGAACGCGCTGTTGAAGAGCCCGGTGCTGCCGTCGACGACGAAGAGGGCTCGGGTGTTGGGGTCCTCACGGCCGGTGGCGCAGTTCGAGCAGTAGTTGGCGTCAGCCGCCATGGGGGCGCCGCAGGCGGCGCAATGGGTCCCGGTCGAAATCATTCGGCGCCATTAAAGCACCTACCCTTGGCGGGTGACCGAGCAGACCGATCTGTTCGGAGGGTCCTCCGAGGAGGAGCTTGGGCTGCCGCTGGCGGCTCGGCTCCGGCCCCGCTCCTTCGATCAGCTGGTCGGTCACGGCAAGGCGGTCGCCGTGCTTCGCGGTCTCGCCGAGTCGGGCGGCCTGCCGAGCCTGCTCCTCTGGGGCCCGCCCGGGAGCGGCAAGACAACCCTTGCCCACCTGATGAGCGCCGCCGCGGGAGCGCGCCAGGTGTCGCTCAGCGCGGTCACCTCGGGCGTGGCGGACATCCGCCGGGTCATCGCGGAGGCCCGCCAGGCGCGCAAGCTGGGCCAGCGGACAGTCCTCTTCATCGACGAGCTGCACCGCTGGAACAAGGCGCAGCAGGACGCCGTGCTGCCCCACGTCGAAGACGGCACGGTGACCCTGATCGGCGCCACCACCGAGAATCCCTCCTTCGAGGTCATCTCCCCGCTCCTCTCGCGGACGCGCGTCTTCCGCCTCGAGGCGCTCGGCGACGACGACCTCCGCCAGATCGTCGATCGGGGCATCGGTGAGCTTGGCGTCGAGATCGAGGCCGAGGCCGTCGAGGCCCTCGTCAACGGGGCCCGCGGCGACGCCCGGATCGCCCTCAACGGGCTGGAGACGGCGGCCAACCTGGCCGCCGGCGCGAAGATCGCATTGGCCCAGGTGGAGCAGGCGCTGCAGGCGAAGCACCTGCTCTACGACAAGTCGGGCGACCAGCACTACGACATCGTCTCGGCGCTCATCAAGAGCATCCGGGGAAGCGACCCCGACGCCGCCGTCTACTGGATGGCGCGGATGATCGAAGCGGGCGAGGACCTGATGTTCGTCGCCCGCCGGCTGGTGATCTCGGCCGCGGAGGACGTCGGCCTCGCCGATCCCCAGGCGCTCAGCGTGGCGGTCGCGGCCCAGCAGGCGGCGCACTTCGTGGGTCTCCCCGAGGCCGTGCTGCCGCTCAGCGAAGCCGCCGTCTACCTGGCCCGGGCGCCGAAGTCGAACACCGCCATGCGAGCCTACGGGGCGGCGGTCGAGGCGATCCGGGAGACCGGCAACCTGGCGGTTCCCGCCCACCTCCGCAATGCGCCCACCCGGCTGGCGAAGTCGATGGGCCACGGCCGGGACTACCGCTACCCGCACGACTTCGCGGCCGGCACGGTCGAACAGCAATACCTGCCCGACGCGCTCGCGGGCCGCAAGTTCTACCGCCCGGGCGAGCGGGACACGGCGCCCGATAGTCTTGAGCCCGAATGACGACGCCCGCGCTTTTGATCTTCAAGCCCGATGCGGCCTATCGCCGCGCCGTCCGCGCCGGCATCTGGAAGTGGCTCCAGGCCCGCGACGACCTGAAGCTCACCGGGCTGCGCTGGTTCCACGCGCCGCGGGCGCTGATCGAACAGCACTACGACTTCCTGGAGGGCAAGCCCTTCTTCGCCTGGCTGGTCGACTTCATGACGGCGCTGCCGGTCGTCGTCGGAGAGCTCGAGGCTGAGCCTGCCGACCTCGAGCGGATCCGCCACGACCTCGGTGAGACGCAGATCCAGAAAGCCCGACCGGGATCGATCCGCGAGCGTTTCGGGATCTACGGCGGCGTCAACTGCCTCCACCTCTCCGACTCCGCCGAGAGCGGCCGGAAGGAGACCGCGCTCTGGTCGAAGTACGTCCAGTTCGACGGCGTCCGGCCCGACCACCTGGCCGAGAGCGCCGGGGCGCCCGATCACACCTACCGCCTGCGTTCGCTGGCAGCCCAGTACAGCGCGGGTTTTCACCGCGAGCTCGCAGCGGAGAAGATCCTGGCGCTGCTCCAGGAGGAGACCGACCTGGGCGGCCTCGAATTCCAGGCCTATTCCCGGGTCATGCTCGGCGCTTTCGACTAGGGCTTTTTGGAGGGGGATCGTCCACCCCGCCGGCCGGTGCTGGGCGGAGCCTGCGCTCGGCCTGCCCCCCTATTTGGAGGGGGGACGTCCCCCCTGTCGGCCGATGCTCGGCTTAGCCTGCGCTCTGCCTACCCCCCTGCCCTTCTCGAGGGCCCGGTTGGCGACGACGACGACCGTGCTGTTGAAGAGGTCGGCGTTGGGCGCGATGATCAGCTCGTCGTTCGCGCCCCGCAGGTAGGTGACCCGGAACCGGATCTCGGTGATGGTCCCGCGGTGACCTCCGAACTCGATCTCATCGCCGACATTGAAGCGGCGCTCGGTTAGCAGGTACACGCCCGACACGTAGTTGCGGAGGATGTCCTGGACGCCCATCGCGGCCAAGATGGTGGCGACCAGCACGCCGCTGGCCCCGAGCGAGGTGCCGCCGAGGTAGATCAGGGCAACCACGACGACGCCGAGCACGATCACCACCCGGAAGGTCACCTTGGAGAGAAGCTGGACCACCTCGGGCTGGATGAGCCGCTTGGAAAGTTCCCCCTGGACCCAGCCACGCAGGTAGCCGGCCACGAACCAGAGGGCCAGGATGACGACCGCCGCGACAAGGATGTCGAGGCCGGTTCCCGGCCACCCGGTGACCCCGAACAAATGAAGCCGGGGGAGTGGTGCGGCTGGCAACAAGCTCGTCAACGGGTCCGCTCAGGACGCCGATATCGCGCTCAGGGGGCCCGGCCCGTCGTCGTTACGCAGCTTGGGCTGCGCGTCTCCTAGCGCCACCCCTTCCCACGATCTCGACGTCCTGACCGGCGACCCTGGCGGGTCGCCTGCGGCCATTGCGACGACCCAGTTGCCAGCCACACCACTAGGAGGATTCGGATCCTTCCTCGGTTTCGGCTTCTGCCTCCTCGCCCTCGGCCGGAGCTTCGGCTTCGCCTTCGGCAGCCTCGGCCACCGGCTCCTCAGCCACCCGGTGGGCCTGGACCTTGACGATCATCTCGTCGCCGCCTGTGAGGAGAGTCACTCCCTCGGGGAATTGAAGATCGTGGACGCGCACCGAGTCGTCGATGTTCTCGAGCCCGGCAACGTCGACCTCGATCGCTTCCGGGATGTCGCTCGGAAGGCATTCGACGCGGAGGCTGTGAAGGCTGATGAGGAGGTCGCCATCACCGCGCTTGACCGCCGGCGACTCGCCCACGATCGTGATCGGGACGTCGATCTGCAGCTTCTCCTTGAGGTCGATGCGGAACAGGTCGACGTGGATCGGACCTTCGTGGCGAGGGTGTTTCTGGATTTCCTTGATGAGGACCTTCTGAGGCCGGCCGCCGTCGAGCACGAAGTCGATGAGATGCGTGCGTCCGGCCTTTGCGTAAACCCGGCGGAACTCGCCGGCGTCGAGCGAGACGGGCTCCGCCTCGGAGCGGTGGCCGTAGACGACGCCCGGCACCGCCCCCTCTTTCCGCAGCTTGCGGACGTGGCGCCCATGGACGGTTCGCTTGGTTGCCTGAAGTTTCAAATCCATGCTTGAACAGACCGGCAAAAGATGCCCGTCGGCCGCTAATCATAGCGAAGGGCAGGGCACCGATCGGTGCGGCACCGGAACGCTTTGCGAGTAGCCGAGTTTTAACCGATGATGGTGATGTCGATGGGAGGGCCCCATAGGGTCTTGGCGGTTCTGGCAGCCTCCCTCGTCGCGCTCACGGCGGCGTTCGTCGCCCAGGCCGGCGCCGAGGCGAGCTCCTCCCTTTCCCAGGTCGAGTCGGCGCGCCAGCAGCTCAACCTGGACCTCCTCGCCGCCGCCTCCAACGGCTACAGCGAGCAGGATGTGTTCCCCATCCTGGATCGCCGGGAGGTGCTGCTCTCCGCTGTTGCGCCCAGCGCGCCTTCCGACCGTGCCGCGTTCTGGCGGACCCAGGCGGCCGAGCTCGACGGCCTCCGGTTGGCGCTTTCCTCGCTCGAGGTGCGGCAGCTCGACCTTCTCCGAAGGGCGACCACGACCCGGCTCAACGACCTTGTCGACGAGCTCGCCCAGGATGCCAAGCTGGGCGTCGACCCGGTGGACCTGGTCCCCCTCCAGGACCAGGTCGACTCCGTTCAGCTGACCCTGGACTATGCCCGAAGCCCCGCCGACTTCCGGCGGGCGTTCGCCGGCATGGGCGTCCCGATCGACCACGCCCAGCAGCTGAGGGCTGCCCGTGCCGCCGACCTCGCGGCCGTCCAGATCGAGGCCGATCGCATCAAGCAGGTGACCGCAGGGAGCCTGGACGCCATCCGGCAGGTTGGCCTCAACGCACTCGCCGACGGGCGCAACTACGCCACCGGAAAGGCCTACCTGAGAGTGGCGCCGGGCCGCAGTTACGACCTGATCGAGAGCGATGCGGCGCGCCTTGGCGGGCCCGCCCTCGACGACGTGGCGCTCGCCGCCGCGCTCCTCGAGCACTACCGTGATCAGCTCCACAGCGAGCTCCTTGCGGCGCTGCCGCGCAAGTTGATCTTCGTCTCCATCCTGGCCGAGGAGCTCTGGGCGTACCAGGACCAGAAGCTCTTCGTGGACACCGTGGTCACCACCGGCCTGCCCCAGCTGCCGACAGACAAGGGCCTCATGCGGATCGCTCGCAAGGAATCGCCGGTCCACTTCGTCTCGCCCTTCCCGAAGGGTTCGGTCTACGACTACGGGACCATCGACGCCCGGTACGCGCTCTGGTTCCAACCCTCCGGCGAGGCGATCCACGATTCCTGGTGGAGGAGCTGGTACGGCCCTGGGTCGAACCTCAACGGCCACGGCTCGCACGGCTGCATCGGCGTACCCTACGGCCCGATCGACCAGCTCTACCCGTGGGGCGATGTCGGGACGCCGGTGCTGGTGATCCCGGGCGACGGCAGCAGCGTGGCCAGCCAGCTGGCCGAGAAGACTTACGACGATCCCTTCTGGGGCGAAGGGGTGATCACGTAAGGGCAAGGGGGCAGGCCCCCCTTTCCGGAATCCCTCCTCTCGGCGCGACGCATGGGTGTCGATTACACAACTCATTCGGCCGGGATAAACCCGGCCTACGCGCAACCTCCGGGTCGGGGCATCCTCGCGGCAGTCCCGTCCAACGGCGGCAACCCCCAACGGCCGGTCTTATGATTGCCCCGGATGAGCCAGATGGACCCTCTTCCGCCACCGATGCCGAGCTCGCCGGACCGGTGGCAGGGCCGCTCGGGCACCTTCTGGGGCGGCGGCGTCCTGATCCTGATCGGCGTCTACTTCCTGCTCGCCAACCTCGGCCTCCTCAACTGGCTCGACTGGAACATTGCGTGGCCTGTGATCCTGATCGCGCTCGGCGTCTGGCTGGTGGTCCGGCGCCTCCGCTGAGGGGGGCAGCCGCGCGCAGGCTTGGCCGAGCACGGCCGGCAGGAGGGATGTCGCCCCTCTTCAGGACCGGCCCCGGCCGCTGATGGGCCGCCACCGCGGCCTGGTCCTGCCCGGGCTGCTGATCCTGGTCGGTGCTGTCGCGCTGGCTGCGAACCTGAGCCTCCTCCAGTGGGACTCGCTCTACCGGCTGCTCGACCTCTGGCCGGTGGTGCTGGTGCTGCTGGGCGCGGAGCTGGTCCTCCGCGGCATCGCCTCGCGGCGCGTGGCGTCCGCGATCGGGTTGACGCTGATCCTGCTCACGGCGGTGGGAGCGATCGCTTACGTCGCGCTGGCACCACCGATTCCGACCGGCGGGCAGGTCCTCGACAGCAGCGAACCCGTCTCCGGGCTGACCGCCGCGGCTCTCGACCTGAGCTTCGGGGCCGCCGACGTGACGATCCACGGCGAATCGCTGGGCGACACTCTCTTCAAATCCCACATCGAGTACGGCAACCGGAAACCGGAGGTGTCCTTCGAGCGCTCCTCGGGCACCCTGATGATTGCCGACAACCAGGGCTTCGGGCTCTTCTTCGGCCCGCCCGGCCGGCGCCGGGTGGACGTCGCCCTCGACAGCAGCCTGCCCTGGTCGATCGACGTCGCCGGCGGAGCCAGCCACGTCACCCTCGCGCTGGGCGGCGTTCCGGTCAAGGACGTCAACCTGAGCGGCGGGGCCAACAACATCACGCTCACCCTCGGGCCTCCAAGCGGCACCGTCGCGGTCGACGTCAGCGGTGGCGCGTCATCGGTGACCATCCACCGGCCTGCCGGCGTGGCCATCCGCGTCGACGCGAGCGGCGGCGCCAACTCGGTGAGGCTCGACAACCGCCGCCTGGCGGGCTTCGGCGACTCCAGCGCCCAGACGCCGGGCTATGACGCCGCGACCGACCGCTACGCGATCAGCGTCTCCGGTGGCGCGAGCAACGTCAGCGTCGTCTCGCCGTGATCGGGATCCAGGTGAAGGTGACCAGCGTCGTCCCGTCCCCGGAGGGTTCGACGACCAGCGAACAGGAGAGCTCCGGGTTGGCCAGGTGCAGGCAGCTGATCTCCCGCAGCGGAAAGGAGACGCTGAAGTTGACCCGCCACGGAGACCGCTTCAGGACGGAGTTGTAGTAGGCGAACACGGTGGCCTCCGGGTCGGCCGTCTCGATCATCACTCCCTCCGAGCCGGAAACCGCCGTCGTGAACCCCTGCACGACCTGGCCGCCGGGGTAGATCGGGAAGTCCGAGGGCATGTCGGCCGGCGCCGAGGTCCCCGTCACGTGGACGGCCCGGTCGGCGACGATGCCGCCGTAGCGGTCGAGCGTGAAGTTGGCTACCCAGACACCGAGCCCGAGGCCGAAGACGAGCCACGCGGCGAGCGCCGGCACCCAGACCGCCCGGCGGCTGAAGAACGCCACCAACTCAGTGTCCTAGGCGGGCGCGGCCGCTTCCTCGGGGAACTTCTCGCGCAGGAAGTCGACGATCTCCTGGAGCGGCGATCCCGGCGGAAAGATCTCCGCCACGCCGAGCCGCTTCAGCTCGGTGATGTCCTCTTCCGGGATGATCCCGCCGCCGAAGACCATGATGTCCTCGGCGCCCTTCTTCTTGAGCTCGTCGACAACGGCCGGGATCAGCGTCATGTGCGCGCCGCTGTGGAGCGAGAGGCCGATGACCTGGGCGTCCTCCTGGATCGCGGCGTCGACCACCATCTCGGGCGTTTGCCGCAACCCCGTGTAGATGACCTCGAAGCCGGCATCACGGAGCGCGCGGGCGACCACTTTGACGCCGCGGTCGTGCCCGTCCAGGCCGACTTTGGCCATGACGATGCGAAGCGGCATCAGAGATCGCCCACCGTGGCGGCCCGTCCCCCAGATCGTGGCAGGCGCCGCAAGGCGCCGGTCAGGGCGTCGAGGCCAAGGAGGCACGGAGCATCGCAGCGAACGCAGCCGCGGCTGCGAGAGCGAGAAGCGCACACGCCGACGCGGGCGTCGGCGTCCTGAGCCGATGAGATGGGCGACGGGCCGCTGCGGTGGGTGATCAAATCACCGCCTCTTCGGTGTAGAGGCCCCAGGCCTCGACCAGCTTGCCCATGATCTCGCCCTCGGTGGCGTACTCGCGGACCGCATCGAGGATGTAGGGCATCAGGTTGTCGTTCGATCGCGCCGCCTTGCCGAGCTGCGTCATGGACTTCGACCACTTCGCCGAATCGCGCTTGGCACGCACCTCCCGGACCCGGTCGACCTGGCCCTGCTCCTTGCTCCTGTCGATGCGAAGGATCTCCAGCTCGTCCTCGTCCTCGACCTCGAACCCGTTGACGCCGATCATGATCCGCTGCTTCGACTCCAGCTCCGACTGGTAGCGGTAGGCGGCGTCGGCGATCTCCTTCTGGAAGAAGCCGCGCTCGATCGCGGGGATGACGCCGCCGATGGCGTCGATCTTCTTGAAGTAGGCCTCCGCCTGGTCCTCCATCTCCTTCGTCAGCGCCTCGACGAAATAGCTGCCACCGAGCGGGTCGATCGTGCTCGCTGCGCCCGTCTCGTAAGCGATCAGCTGCTGGGTGCGGAGCGCGATCCGGGCCGTCTTGTCGGTGGGCAGCGCGAGCACCTCGTCCATCGCGTTGGTGTGGAGGGAGTTCGTCCCGCCGAGCACGGCGGAGAGGGCCTCCAGCGCGGTGCGGGCGATGTTCAGCTCGGGCTGCTGCGCGGTGAGCGAGACGCCCGCCGTCTGGGTGTGGAAGCGCAGCTTCCAGGAGCGCGGGTCCTGGGCTCCGTAACGCTCGCGCATGTGGCGCGCCCAGATCCGGCGCGCGGCCCGGAACTTGGCGATCTCCTCGAAGAAGTCGATGTGGGCGTCGAAGAAGAAGCTCAGCCGGGGTGCGAAATCGTCGATCTTCATCCCCCGCTCGAGGCAGGCGTCGACGTAGGCGAAGCCGTCGGCGAGCGTGAAGGCCAGCTCCTGGGCGGCGGTCGAGCCGGCCTCCCGGATGTGGTAGCCGGAGATCGAGACGGTGTTCCAGCGAGGCGCCTCGGCGGCGCAGTACTCGATCGAGTCGACGACCAGCCGCATCGAGGGCTCGGGCGGGAAGATGTACTCCTTCTGGGCGATGTACTCCTTCAGGATGTCGTTCTGGAGTGTGCCGCCGACCGCGCTGAAAGGGACGCCCTGCTTCTCGGCGACGGCCAGGTACATCGCCAGCAGGATGGCGGCCGGGGAGTTGATTGTCATCGAGGTCGTGATCTCGCCGACCGGGATCCCCTCGAACAGCGTCTCCATGTCGGCCAGCGAATCGATCGCCACCCCGCAGTGGCCGACCTCGCCCCGCGACGTGACCGCATCGGAGTCCTGGCCCATCAGCGTCGGCATGTCGAACGCCACCGAGAGGCCGGTCTGGCCGTTCTTCAGCAGGTAGTGGTAGCGGCGGTTGGTCTCCTCCGCGGTCGAGAAGCCGCTGAACTGGCGCATCGTCCAGAGCCGGCCGCGATAGCCGGTCGGGTGGACGCCGCGGGTGTAGGGAAACTCGCCCGGGAACTCCTCCTCGACGTCCTGCCGGTCATCCGCGGTATAGAGGGGCTTGACCGGGACGCCCGAGATGGTCGACGTCTCGATGCCGTCGTCGCGTTTTTCGCCGGCTGCGAAACCTTCTTCCCAGGTCGATCTCGCTCCCGGCTTGTACCTGACCTTCATTTCTGGCTCAACTCGCTCCGGGCACCAGCTTGGCGCCCTGTTCCTTGAGGATAGCTTCGGCCGCGCCGTATGGAGCCTGCTCGCGGTCGAGCGTCCGGCGCAGCTTCGGATCGCTGCGGAGAAGCCTACGCGCAGCGACGCGCGACCACTCGGCAACCAGGTCGGCGGCCTCCTCTTCGAGCCGGCGGCGGCGACGCTTCTCTCCTTCTCCACTCGAGGCGAGGTACGCCTGGTGTCGCTCGACAGCCTTCTTCAGCTCGGCGATCCCATCGCCGCGCGACGCGATGGTGGGGACGATGGGCGGCTTCCAGGCCAGCTTCGGCCCCATGTTCAGCATCGAGCGGATCTCCTGGACCGTCCGCTCGTAGCCGGGCAGGTCGGCCTTGTTGACGACGTAGACGTCGGCGATCTCCATGATCCCCGCCTTGATCATCTGGACGCCGTCCCCGAGGCCCGGCGCGAGAACCACAAGGGTGGTGTCCGCGATCCCGGCGACCTCGAGCTCGGATTGGCCGACGCCGACCGTCTCAAGGATGATGAGGTCGAAGCTGTAGGCGGCCAGCAGCCGCACTGCCTCCCGGCTGGCGACGGAGAGGCCGCCGAGGTGGCCGCGGGCTCCCATGCTCCGGATGTAGACGCCCGGATCCAGGGCATGGCGCTGCATGCGGATCCGGTCGCCGAAGACGGCTCCGCCGGTGTAGGGCGAGTTGGGGTCGACGGCGAGCACGGCCACCGAGAGGCCCTCACCGCGGCTGAAACTGACCATCGCGTCCGCCAGCGTCGACTTGCCAGTTCCCGGCGAGCCGGTCAGGCCGATCACCAGGGGCGTGTTGGCGGACGGCCCCAGTGCCTCGAATAGATCTCGGGTCTGCGGATCGCGGCGCTCGACGAGGGTTATCGCGCGGGCCAGCCCACGCACCTTGCCGTCCCGGAATTCGGCCAGGACGCGGTCGAGGTTGGAAGCGTCAGCCGTGGGCAAGGTTGAACCAGCGGATTCCGTAGTCGTGACCCAGGTAGACGACGAAGCCCTGGTTCGCGGGGATGTAGCTGGGAGCCGGGGTTGCGGTGGTGGGCGTGACGACCGTCGCCTTGAAGAACTGGGCGAGGAACTGCGAGGTGTCCGGGTAGGCGCCGCCCGAGAAGTCGTAGATCACCGTGGTCTGGGTGGCCTTGGGGTGGATGGGGTTGGCGACCTGGAAGCCATAGGGCTTGAGCAGGTCGGTGACGCCGTCCGCCACGTCGGAGGGATAGCCGCCCCAGGCGACCTGGACCGGGGCGTGACCGCCGATGACGAGAGGCGCCGGGAAGGTCTGGCCTACCCAGTCGTGGATCATCTGGAAGCTGGGGTCGTCCGGGCAGAGGATGTAACCGGCGCTGGCGGCCCCGCAGCCGCCCGTCGTGAGCAGGTTGGTGTTGGTGAGCGCGTAGTGGAGGATCGAGTTCTCGTCGATGCCCTTGCTCCAGTTGTAGATGGCGGCGATGTCGTCGACCGTCAGGTCGGTCCGGAAGTTGTCGTTCAGCGCGGCCATCAGGGGCAGCCCCTTGCTGAGCCCGTCGGCGCTGAGAGCTTGCTTCTTGATCGCGGCGATCACCTGCTGCTGCCGGCGGGCGCGGCCGAAGTCCGAGGCCTGCGCCGGTTGAACCGCGTCCCGGCTGCGGGAAAGCCGCAATGCCTGCTCCCCGTTGATGTGCTGGCAGCCGGCCGGAAAGTGGATGCCGCCCCTCACGTAACCGCTGTGGTAGTCGGGGTAGGAATAGTCGTCGAGGGGGCCGTCGAGACAGACGTCGACACCGCCGAGGGCGTCGACCATCTGCCGGAATGCCTTGAAGTCCACCGCCGCGTAGCGGTCGAAGTGCAGCCCGGTGACGTTGGCGACGGTGTCCTCGGCGAGGTGGCCGCCACCGTCACGCCCTCGGTAGTCCGGCTTTTTCAGGCTGTTCTGGACAGCCTGGCTCTCATCCGTCCCGTACTCGAAAGCGGCGTTGATCTTCTCGTGGTCGCTGATATGGGACGCGGCCGCCCAGGCAGGGATGCTGACGTAGAGATCGCGGGGGATCGAGATCATCGCAATCCGCCCCGTGGCCGGGTCCAGCCGAATGGCCATCAGGCTGTCGGTCAGGTAGGGGGCGTCGTTCTCCTGCCCGCCATAGCCGAGCACCAGGATGTTGATCGGTACGGCCTCTTTGTGCTTGAGCCGGTAGGCGATGCTGCCGAGCGGCGGCTCGGTGATCCCGGCGGCTTGCGTGATGGTGGCGATCGACACCCCACCGCCGGTCACGTGGTTTACGAAAGCGAGGACGCGCGACGCGAGGTAGGTCGTTCCGCCGATCGTCAGCAGGAGGAGCACGACGAGGATCGCCGCGGGCGCGGTGCCGGCCAGCCTGTGAGTGAATCGATAGCGGGAACGCCTGGCTTTCAGCCGGGCCATGCGCGGCTCATTCTAGATTTGAAGTTGAACACCCTGTCATAACGCCTCGAGGGGGCGCACGGTCACTGGGGCTCGCCGTCCACCGGGACGGCTGAGCGATCGTGAAGTGTACCGGCTGGGGGCGGCCGCGGCGCCTCGGGCCGGTCCCGGGGCGCCGCTCCCCCAGCCCGCGCTAGGGCGCTGTCGTGGGTGTCGAGGTCGAGCCCCAGACCGCAAAGATGATGTAGCCGGCCAGGATGATGAGGCCGAGGATGCCCACCGCGAGGCCGCCCCAGCGCCCGATCAGTGCCAACGTCTCGCCTCCGACGGTGCCGTTCGAGGCCCGGATCCGGTTCAGCGCGGAGCCGCCCATGAAAAACGCGATCGGACCGCCGATGACCCCGCCGACACCGAAGCAGCAGCAGCCGACCAGGCCCAGGATTGCGATTACGAGCGACCAGATGGCCACCTGGTCGGTGGGCGGACCCGAGGCCACCCCGGGCATGCCGTAGCCGGGGGGCGGCGGCTGGTAGGCCCCAGGCGGCGCCTGGCCGATCGGGGGCGGCGGGACGTAGCCGCCGGGAGGCGGGGGCGGCGGCGCGTAGCCACC
>DATCPJ010000282.1:0-20410 GCA_036570145.1 Candidatus Dormiibacterota bacterium | reverse complement strand
CAGCCGGCCGCCGCGACGGCTGGAGACCGCGAGGAGCTGGTGCGGATCAACGCGGTCCGGCGGTCGATCGCGGAGCACATGGTCCGCAGCGTCCGGACATCGCCTCACGTGTGGACCATGGTCGAGGTCGACATGACCGGGCTGGTGCGCTACCGGGAAGCCGAGAAGGAGGCCTTCCGGTCACGCCACGGGGTCAACCTCACCTACCTCCCGTTCGTGGGGCAGATCCTCTGCGAGGCGCTCCACGAGTTTCCGTTCCTGAACTCGACCTGGACCGACGACGGGATCATCCTCAAGAAGTACGTCAACCTCGGGCTGGCCGTGGCGGTGCCGCCCGACGGCCTGATCGTGCCGGTCGTGAAGGACGCCGACCGGCTCGGCTTCACCGACCTGGTCCGGGCCATCGCCGACCTCACCGAGCGCGCCCGCTCCAAGCACCTCAAGCCGGAGGACGTGCAGAGCGGCACCTTCACCCTCAACAACACCGGGGCCACCGGCTCGATCGCGTCGCAGCCGATCATCAACCAGCCCCAGGCTGCGATCCTCACCACCGAGTCGATCATGCGGCGGCCTGTCGTCATCGGGGATGGGATCGCGATCCGCAACATGATGAACATGTGCATGAGCTTCGACCACCGCATACTCGACGGCCAGATGGCCGGTCAGTTCGTCAACTGGATCAAGCGCCGGCTGGAGGAATGGACCCCGGCCGACGTCAAGTTGTGAGTGGTCGGTTGGTCGAGCAGCCTCCCATCCAGCCGGGCCGGCGCCTACCGGAATGGATCAAGATCAGGGTCTCCGAGGGCGAGAACTACAAGGAGCTGAAGGAGCTCGTCAAGACGCAGCGCCTCCACACCGTCTGCGAAGAGGCGCAGTGCCCGAACATCTACGACTGCTGGAACCGGCGGACGGCCACCTTCATGATCCTGGGCGCGATCTGCACCCGCGCCTGCCGGTTCTGCGCCGTCACCTCGGGACGTCCCAACGAGTTCGACATCAACGAGCCACTGCGCGTCGCCGAGTCGGTCGCGCAGCTCGGCCTGCGTCATGCCGTGATAACGAGCGTCGACCGCGACGACCTCCGCGACGGAGGCGCCGAGATCTTCGCGCGGACCATCCGGGCCATCAAGCGACGCAGTCCCCGAACCACGGTCGAGGTCCTCACGCCGGACTTCGCCGGCAACCTCGACGCGGTGACGACGGTCGTCGAGGCGGCGCCCGACATCTACAACCACAACACCGAGACCGTCCCCCGGCTCTACCCGAGCATACGGCCCAAGGCGGTCTACGCGAACAGCCTCGGGCTGCTGCGTCATGTCAAAGCGCTGCGGCCGGAGATGGTCACCAAGTCGGGCGTCATGGTCGGCCTCGGCGAGTCGTCCGACGAGCTGCTCCAGGTCTTCCGCAATATGCGCGAGCATGACATCGACGTCCTTACCGTCGGCCAGTACCTGCGGCCGACCAAGAAGCACGCCGAGGTCCAACGCTTCTACCGTCCCGAGGAGTTCGCGACATTGCGCGAGCAGGCCCTCGCGATGGGTTTTCGCCACGTCGAGTCGGGCGCCCTCGTCCGCTCCTCCTACCATGCCGATGAACAGGTCCCGCCCCCGGGTCAGAAGCTGCTGGCTGGGTAGCGTCCCTTACCGCCAGGCGTGGGACCTGCAGCGGTCCCTCGTCGAGCAGGTGCGCGCCGGCGAGGCGCCTGACACCCTCCTCCTGCTCGAGCATCCCCATGTCTACACGATGGGCCGGAAGGGAACCGCCGAGCACCTGCTCTGGGACGCGGCCGAGCGCGAACAGCGCGCTGTCGACCTCGTCTGGTCGGATCGCGGCGGTGACGCGACCTACCACGGGCCCGGCCAGCTGGTGGGCTATCCGATCCTCGACCTCGCTCGGCACGGCCTCGACCTGCTGGTCTACCTGCGTACCCTCGAGACATCCCTGATCGGATACCTGGCCGAGCTGGGACTGGCGGGAGCTGCCGTGCCCGGCCTGACCGGGGTCTGGGTCGGCGACGCGAAGGTGGCGGCGATCGGCGTCAAGTTCAACGGGGGCGTGGTCAGCCACGGCTTTGCGCTAAACCTGACGTCCGACCTCGAGTACTTCGAGGGCATCGTCCCCTGCGGTATCGCCGACAAGAAGGCGACTTCCGTCGAGCAGCTCAAGGGCGACCACCTGCCGACCGAGACAGCCGCCCGTGACTACGCCGACCACTTCGGCCGCGCCTTCGGGGCGGAGCTCGACTGGACAGCACGCCTACCGGAGCTGGTCGGAGCCTGAACTCCCGCGCTGTTCGGTCCTGGCCGAACAGGCGTTGGGGCCGGATTTGGTAGAATTCTCGAGTTTCGTGCTCCCCAGCCGGTCGTCCCCACGCGGGCGCAAGCAGGCCGGTGCAATTTCGAGGTGTCCACTACATGAGCAGCACTACTGAACTGATCCCTCTGGCGACCATCGTGCCGCCCGCCAACCACGAGGTCGGCGGTGGTTTCGACGCGGTCGTCGATGGCGAAGCGGTGCGGGTTCGCGCCGTCCTCGAGCGGACGGTCGTGGTCGAGCACCCGAGCACCGGGGATCGCAGCGTGGTGCGCAAGGACCTCTGCATGGTGGATCCGGGAGCCGTGATGTTCGTGCCCGGCAACCCGAGCGCCGGCGTGGGCCCGCGCCAGTGGCGCCGCCTGCCCGGCAAGCCGCCCCAGCCCTAACCCGGCAACCCGGCGGCAAGCGGCCGGTTTTCGGCTTGGATGCTGTGCTGTTTGCGGTAGCGTTGCTATCATATTTTCTAATAGATGCACGCGCGCCTCAGCTCTCCGCCCAGCCGGGTGCTCGCCACCTGGATCCTGCTCCTGGCCGGCGCGCAGCTGGCGGATGTCATCACCACCGGGGTTGCCATGGCACACGGCGGAGTGGAAGCCAATCGACTGGTTGCGGCGCTGATCAGCCACGGGGGGTTGTGGCTCGTCTTCGGACTGAAGCTGCTGCTCGTGGCTGCGATGGCCATTGCCTGCCTGGTCCTCAAGCGGTACGCCGAGGCTCACCCTTCTTTCCAGGCCCGCGCCGCCCACAGCTTCGTCTGGCGAGCCATCCAGCTCTCGGTGGTCGGCCTGCTGCTGGTGGCCGTGCACAACACCGCCCTCCTCGCGCAGATCGGCTGATCGGCGGCTCGGCGGCTTAGGCGTTGACCTCGCCGACCTGGGCCGCTCGGAAGAGGAGCACCGTGGCGGCGATCAGGCCCAGGGCAAAGACCGCCCAGGCCTGCTGATCGGTGCTGAGGCCGCGGAGCTGCGGCATGCGCGCCGCGTAGCCCAGGATGTAGCCGAGCGCGCCCATCCCGACGACGACCATCACGAACCGGCTGAGAACCCGCCGCGCCATCATCGCGCGATCAGGTTCGCCGAGAAGGCTGAAGCGATCGTTAAGCGAACCTGAAGCCGCGAGCCGCAAAGGCGGCCCTGAAAATGAGAAAACCCCGGGGGTAGCGGGGCTTCTCTGCGGAGGAGAGGTGGCCCCATCTTCGCGGGAAACCTGAAGCCAGCCTAAAGAGGCGCCGGCCGCTCTCAGAAAGCTCTCCGGTTGGAGCGGGACGGCGGGTCGGAGCGCCCCGCCCTGCGTTGCCGATCGAAGCCGGTCACCAGGGATCTCCAGGCGCCGCGAATCTGATCGAACAGCTCGAGCAGCAATACCAATACCACTATCAGCTAGTCTAACGGAGTCGGGCCAACGAATCCTGCGCACGCCACACGCAGTTAAGCCCCTTGACGTGCCCCCCGGTGCGGGTTAGGCTCCCGCAACCGTGCAGCGAACCGCCATCGTCCTCCTCGCGCTCCTGGTCACCACCGCCTGCGGCGGCTCAGCGCCGTCGAGCCCGGCTCCGGTGACCAGCGCGAGCCCCACCTCGAACACCGGCCCAAGCCCGACGCCGACGCCGACCGCAAACCCCGCGCTGACGATCTTCGATCGCAGCCAGGCGGTGATGGCCACCCTCGGCTACACGGTGAACCGGCAGTGGCTGAAACCCCAGCCGCAGACGCTGGCACCCGTCCAGTGGAAACCGGGCCAGGCGCCGGAGATGACCATGGTGGTCATCGACTCACCCGTCTACTCGTTCTCCTCGACCACGGACACCTCGCCGCGCTGCCCCAACACGATCTGCTACGTCGTGCGAGTCGCCGGGACACAGCACGGCTCTCCGTCCAGCTGCAGCCCCCCGGTGCTCATCAGCGCTGACGTCTACATCGACGGGACGACCTTCCGCAACCTCAGCCGCCACGTGCTGGGCAGCGGAGGAGGTGGCAGCGGCTGCCAGCCGGTCGACCTGGAGGGCTGGGACAGCATCACCTTTCCCTGAGGTCGAACTCGCGCGTCCCGGAAAATGGCCTCCCCTGCCGGCCGCAAGTCACGGCGCTGCCAGGCGTTTTGTGTAATGGGGCGGCCCACCGAAAAACCCTTCCCTCTCCAAGTAGGTAGGCCGCCTCATCTCTAGTAACGATCGAGCCCTTCGGTTGATCGGCGTTCGAGTCAGCTGACGGAGAAATGACTCCGTCGTGCGAGGCGGAACGTTCGGGGTCGAATTGCTGGTGCCGAGGGCCAGAGTTGAACTGGCGACACGCGGATTTTCAGTCCGCTGCTCTACCGGGCTGAGCTACCTCGGCACACGGCGTCCTATTCTACCGACGCCCCCTGGCTCGTCTCGGACCCCAGCCAGGCGTCGGAATGCAGCCAGCGCTCCCACATTCCGGCGGCCAGCGCCTTCGCGTCCCGGCGGACGCCAAAGCGCTCGAAGTGGCGGGCCATGTTGCCGACGTCCCGCTGGAGCAGCGAGTACGCGTTGCGGTTGAAGCGCGGGTCGATCGCCTGGGGAAAGTCGATCACGACCGGGCGGCCGCGCCAGAAGAGCACGTTGTACTCGGACAGGTCGCCGTGGACGATGTCATGGGCCAGCCAGAGCCCCACCTGGGCGACCAGAAAGTCGAAGATCCGGGTGGCCCTGGCGGGGTCGTCGAAGCGGACCTGGCGGAGCTGCGGTGCGGCCTCCTCATCGCCGATCCAGGCCATCAGAAAGGCGCTGCCGAGCTGCGTGATCGGGCGCGGGACGTTGGCCCCCGCCCGATGGAGTGCTTCCAGGGTCTCCTTCTCCCGGCCGATCCAGGCCGAGAAGACGGCGTCGCGGCCGTGGTCCGACCGCCGTGCGATGGCGGCCTTCGTCCGCCGGCTCATCGCCCGCATCCCGCCCTCCCAGTAGACGGCGTCGTTCTTGAATCCGCGCTGCTGCAGCGAGCGGTAGACCTTGGCGGCCACCAGCTCCTCGCCGGTCCTGGCGCCGGCGCGGCAGAGATAAACGGTCGCTTCCTTGCCACTCTTCACGGGCCGGATCACCTCGGTGATCCATCCCTCGTCGAAAAAGGGCTCGAGCAGATCGATCGACAACTTCGGGTTCTCCTTTCGTCCAGGCGCCGCAGAGGTGCGGCTGGGCAAACGGCAGCAGGCTCGGTGGCTGCGCGCTGGGAACCCGTGAGAAACAAGAAAGCCGCTCACGAGGAGCGGCTCTGTAACTGAGTCGAAAGCCGGTGCTAGACCGTCTCCCCGAAGGTCGGCTGGGCGCCCAGGGCGCGGATCGAGCACACCTTCGCCATTTGGGACACCTCCTCTTCGAGCCGAGTGCGTAGCCGGCGAGGGCCGGCCGTTTCCTGAAACGCAGGCGCCACATTACCACAGCGCCGGATCGCGGCTGCCGTCGATTCAGGCGCCGAGGAAGACCTTGATGTCCGCGGTCGGCCCCTCGGCCAGGGTCGCGAAGGCGGCCGGCCCTTCCTCGAGGGGCAGGATCCCCTTCAGGTCGCCGATCCCCGCCCGCCCATCGGCAAGCCAGTCGAGCGCCTGCTGGAAGTCGGTGTCCGAGTAGCCGAATACCCCCTTGACCGTGTGGTTGCCGCGGATCACGGCGTGCCAGGGCAGCGGCGTCTGGTCGTCGTGGAGACCGATGAAGACGGCCGTGCCGGCCGGGTTGAGAAGCTCGATCGCGAGGCGCCGGGTCTCCTCCGCTCCAGCCGCGTCGATGACCAGGTCGACGCCCGGCTTCAGCTCGTCGCCGGTGGCGAAGGCCTCGCTAGCTCCCAGGCGAAGGGCGTGGTCCCGCCGCGTGGGATGGCGCTCGAGGACGGTGACCAGCTCGATCCCGTGGACAAGGGCCGCCTGCATGCAGGCGAGCCCGATCGTTCCCGCACCGATCACAACGGCGCTGGTCGCGCCTGCGGGCGCACCACTGCGGATGGCGTGGACACCATTGGCAAGCGGCTCGACCAGGGCGCCGAGGCGCGCGTCCATCCCGACCGGCATCTCGAAGAGGCAGCGTTCGGGGACCGCCACGGTGCTCGCGAAGCCGCCGGCCACGCCGACGCCGATCAGGAACCGATCCGGGCAGAGGTTGCGATCGCCGCGGACGCAGTAGCGGCAGTGGCCGCAGCCGACGATCGGGTTCACCGCGACCCGCTTGCCAAGCCAGGACCGACCTGCCTCCGCACCGAGCGCGGTGACGGTCCCCGCGAACTCATGGCCCATGACCAACGGCGGCACCCGGTTCGACATCTTGCCCAGGTATCCCTCGACCTCCGAACCGCAGATGCCGGCGGCCTCGCTGTGGACGAACACCTCCCCGGCTTTGGGCGTCGGATCGGGGACGTCGTCGACCGTCATCTGGTTGGGACCGTGCCAGACGAGCGCTTTCACGCCCTGCCGAGCTCCATGACCGCTGACTCTAGCGGGTCGTTTCAGTTTCAGAAATGGTGGGCGGTGAGGGAGTCGAACCCCCGGCCTTCTGGGTGTAAACCAGACGCGCTGCCAGACTGCGCCAACCGCCCGTCATTGTGAATTTGACTGACTCGTCTAGTGCCCGAAATTGGGTGAAAGAACTCGTCTATTTGCCTGTACGCATAGGCCGGGATCTCACCGCGCAGTCTAGCGGCGCCGTCCCTCTTGGCACGCCGTTAGATAGCTGCTTCCGCGTGATCGACGGGGTGGCCTCGATTCTGGTAGCGTGACTGGCCCGTAACCGATCGCGGTCACGCTCGGCGTCGCTGGCTTCACGTGAGGGGGGAACCATGCGTTTGCTCAAGCTCTTCGCTGTGCTCGTGGCGCTGACAACCGTGGCCGCTGTGGCCGCTGCGACCGCTCCGGCCGCTCGGGCCGCCTCGGTCGGCCCGCCGTGGGGTCCGGCGACGCCGAACTTCAACCTCGAAGTCATTCTGCGACCGGTCGCGGGCGGACCGGACAACGGCTTCGGATTGGTGAAGTTCCGTCAGCCAAAGGACGCCGACAAGATCGTCTACCTCGACGTCTGGGTGCGGGACCTGGCCCCGAACCACAGCTATGCCCTCCAGCGGGCGGTGGATTCGAACGTGAACGACGACTGCACTGGAATGAGCTGGCTGACGCTGGGCAAGGGAGACGTTCCCCAGGCGATCACGACGGACGAAACGGGAACGGGCCGGGCGGAGCTGTTCCGGAACCTGCCGATCCCGCTTGGCACGGAGTTCGATATCCAGTTCCGCGTCATCGACCCGGTGACCAGGGCTGTGGTACTGGAGAGTGCCTGCTACCAGTACACGGTCAGCCAGTGAGCGAGAGGGCGGCCGCCTCGTGGCGGCCGCCCTTCTCAGCCCGTCCCTTCGGCTGCGCACGAGGGCGATATCCGCCCCTGGGCCGAGCGGAAGTTCAGGCGGCACCCCCCGCGAGGAGATCGAGGGCCTGGTTCAGCTGGGTGTCCTTGACGTGACCCAGCTCGGGCTTGCTGGCGTCGAACATGTCATCGGGGCTGGCCAGCGTGGCCGAGACCGTCGGCGTCAGGCCCTTCTGCTCGACGCTGCTGCCGTCGGGAAGGAACCAGTGGCGGATGGTCAGGTGGAGGTCGGAGCCGTCCGGCAGCGGGAAGTCCTGCTGGACCGACCCCTTGCCGTAGGTCACGGTGCCGACCAGCCTGGCCCGGGCGTGGACGGCTAACGAACCGGCGACGATCTCCGAAGCGGAGGCGCTGTTCGCGTTGACGAGCACCACCAGCGGCAGGCTCGGATCGGGTGGCGAGCCGGTGACACTGCGGCGGTCGACCGTCCCGGCGTGGTCGCGCAGCTCGAATGCCTCGCCATCGCCGACGAACTGGCTGATCACGTTCTGGGCGGCGTCGATGAAGCCGCCACCGTCGTCGCGGAGGTCGAGGACGACCGCCTTCTCGGCCGGCAGGCCGCTCTTGAGGGCGCCGTCGAAGTCGGTCGCGGTGGAGTCTCCGAAGCTGTAGATCCGGATGTAGAGGACGCCGCCCTCCAGCTTGGCCGAGCGAACCGAGGGGATGGTGATCGGCTCCCGCAGGACTTTCAGGTCCTGCCGCCGGCCGCCACGGTCGATCGTGATGAGCACGGAGGTGCCGACCTGGCCGCGGATCAGGCTGGAGGTCTGGTCCGGGCTCTGGCCGTGGACGTCATGCCCGTCGATGGTGACGATCAGGTCACCCGACTTCATCCCCGCCTTGGCCGCCGGCGAGTCCGGGAAGACGCTGTTGACGACCGGGTAGTCGGTGCTCGAGGTCACCTCGATTCCGATGCCGATGTACTGGCCGGCGTAGCTGTTCAGCTGGCGCTGGTACTCGGCCGGGTCGAGATAGTAGGAGAAGCGATCGTTGAGGCCGCCGACGAGCCCCCGAACGGTGCCGTGGGAGAGGTCGGTGTAGCTCGGCTTGGGGTTGTAGTAGTTGTTCTGGATCACCCGCAGCGCGCGATCGTAGGTCGCCTGGTCGAGTCCCTGATGCGATGCGCGAGTTGCGATGAGGGGCAGCTGGTCGGGGTAGGCCTGATCGGCGTAGACGCCGGCCAGGGCACCGAGAATCAGCACGGCGACGAGGACGCCGGCGAGCCCGAGGGCTCGGCGGAGTCTCAGCACCCTAGATACGCGCAGGGGTCGGTGTAGTTGCCGTTGTAGAGGATCTCGAAGTGGAGGTGCGGACCGGTCGAGTTGCCAGTGCTGCCCTCGAAGGCGATGACCTGGCCGCGGACCACCAGCTGGCCGCTCCTGACGTTGAAGCCGGCCAGGTGGCCGTAGAGCGTCGAGTAGCCGTTGCCGTGGGTCAGGATCACGTAGTTGCCGTAGCCGCAGCAGGTGCTGTAGACGCTGGCGACGCCGTTGTCGGCCGCCATCACCGGCGACCCGTAGGGCTCGGCGATGTCGATGCCGCTGTGGAGGTGCTTGCTCGGGCAGGCGGCCCAGTACATCTCGAACGGGTAGTTGCTGCAGCCGTAGTACTGGCTAATCCAGTGCGGGTTCAGGGGCCACCCGAACTGGCCGGTGCCGCCGCCCGACCCGGAAGCCTCCGCCGCATAAGCTGCCTCGTCGGCGGCCACCTGGGCGTTGATCTCGGCCTGCTGGGCCGCGAGCGCGTCGGCCTGGGCTTTGTACTGGGCGTCGAGCTGCTGCTTGAAGGCGAGCGCCGCCTGCTGCTGGGCCTTCAGCTGCTGCAGCTGAGCCTGCTGCGCCTGCTGCTTGACGAGGAGGGCGGCCTCGTCCGCCCGCTGCTGCGTCAGCTGGTCGTTGAGGGCCTGGATCTGTGCCTTCTCCAGACGCAGGTCGTCGAGCAGCCGGTGATCGGCCTGGATGATCGTCTGGGCCGTGATCAGGCGGTCGATGAGCTGGTTGAAGCTGGTCGAGGAAAGGGCGAGCGCAAGGTAGTTGATCGAGCCGTGCTTCTCGATCGAACGGACCCGGTTGTCGAACAGGGTCTCCCGGATCTGGAGGTGGGCCTGGCGGCGCGTGATGTCCGCCTCGGTCAGCCGGATCTTGCCGTCGAGCGCGTTGACCTGGGCCTGGGTGGCGTCGATCAGCGCCTGCTGGGCAGTGAGCTGCGCGTTGAGCTTGTTGATCAGCGCGAAGAGTGAGGTGATCTGCTTTTCGACGTCCTTGATCTGGTTCTGGATGCTGGCGAGCGCGTCGGCGTTCGCCGACTGCTGGCCCTGGTCGACCTGGAGCTGCTGACAGATGTAGTCATTCGGCGCGCACTGGATCGCCTGGGCGGGAGTCGCGGTCGCTCCGCTGACGAGAAGCGGCAGGACGGCCAGAAGCGCGGCCAGGGCCCTTTTCAAAACCAACGGGGCTAGATCCTCACGAACCGGCGAACGCCGATGTAGCTGCCCAGGGCGCCAAGCACCGCGCCGGCGACCAGGACGTCGCGGGCGAGCTCGGTGACGAACGTCGGGTCGTAGCCGAGGGGGATGAAGAAGAGGTCGGAGTGGAACTTGTCGACGAAGGGCCGGTAGGCGAGCAGGAGCAGGCCGAGGGAGATGCCGGCGGCGAGAAGGCCGGTCAGGATCCCCTCGATCACGAAGGGACCGCGCACGAACCACTCGGTCGCCCCCACCAGCTTCATCACCTCGATCTCCTGGCGGCGGTGATAGACCGCGGTCCGGATCGTGTTCATGACGATGAAGACGGAGACGACGAGCAGGATCCCAAGGATCACCAGGCCGGCGAGGTTCACCCACTGGGAGAGCCGGAGCATGCGGGCTATGAACTCGCCCTGGTAGTCGGTCGGGTCGTTGCGATCGGCGCCGCGCCACTTGCTTGCCAGGTCGTTGATGGCCGAGACGTCGGCCAGCCTGGCGACGTGCACCTCGAGCTTGGCGGCCAGCGGGTTGCCCTCGATCTGGCGCGCGATGTCGGCGTTCTGGGGATCCGCCGCGAACTTGGCCAGCGCCTCGTCCTTGGTGATCAGGCGTACGTCGGTCACCCGGGGATCGCTGCGGAGCTGGTCCTGGAAGTCGTAGACGGTGCTTACCGGGGTGCCGTCGGCGATGCTGATCGAGATCACGCTGACGCGCGACTTGTATTGGTCGAGGATCCCGGCGAGGGTGTGGCCGACGAGCAGGTTGACGCCCGCCATACCGAGGATCAGCGCGATCGTCCCCACCGCGGCGAGGCTAACGGCGGCGTTCCGCCAGAAGCTCTGCCAGGCGGAGCTAAGCGCGAAGACCAGATGCCGCCAGAGTCTCATGGTATCCACCCGCCCGATCGTCCCGGACGACCTGGCCGTTGTCGATCGCAACCACGCGCCGGCGCAGCAGGTCGACGATGTCCCGGTTGTGAGTGGCCATCAGGACTGTCGCCTTGGCCTGGTGGTTGATCTGCAGGAAGAGCTGCATGATCTCCCAGCCGGTCGCCGGGTCCAGGTTCCCGGTCGGCTCGTCGGCCACGATGAGGCGAGGCTGATGTACCAGCGCGCGGGCGATGGCGACGCGCTGCTGCTCGCCGCCCGACAGCTCACGGGGGTATTTGGTGAGCTTGCCGGCCAGCCCGACCGTCTCCAGCGCCTCGCTGGTCCGAACCCGGATCACCGAGCTGGCTTCGCCGAGGACGCGGAGCGCGAAGGCCACGTTCTCGTAAACGGTGAGCTTGGGCAGCAGCTTGAAGTCCTGGAAGACGAGCCCGACCTTCCGCCGGTAGTGGGGCAGGTGGCGCCGCTTCATGCGGCCCAGCTCCTGTCCGTCGACGAAGATCTTGCCCTTGGTGGGCTTCTCCTCACGGATGAGAAGACGGATCAGGCTCGACTTTCCGGCGCCCGAGGCGCCTACCAGGAAGAGAAAGTCACCCTCCGGCACGACGAGCGAGATGTCGCGCAAGGCTTCGGTGCCGTTCGGGTACTTCTTCCAGACGTGCTGGAAGCTGATGAGCGGCCGTGTTCCGGCAAAATCAGCTTGCAAAACCATAACTTCGACGTGGAGAAGACGTTGTGGACGGGCGTCCGCTAGCTCCGGGGAGTATACGCAGCCTCCCCTGCCGGGTCAAATCGAACCCGCCATCGCCATTCCCGCCGAACCGGCAATAGACTTCGCGCGATGGCCGCCGTCAAGACCGTTAAGGGTGCCTGCCCGCACGATTGCCCGGACACCTGCGCCTGGGAGGTGACCGTCGAGGACGGCCGCGCCACCAAGCTGGTCGGTGCCGCCGATCACCCCTTCACGCACGGCGGCCTCTGCGCCAAGGTCAACCACTACCTCGACCGCGTCTACGGTCCGGAGCGCCTGCTCCACCCGCAGCGGCGGGTCGGACCGAAGGGCGCGGGCCGCTTCGAGAGGGTGACCTGGGAGGAGGCGCTGGCGGACATCGCCACCCGCCTGAAAGAGATCGTCGCCACCCACGGCGGGCAGGCGGTGCTGCCCTACTCCTACATGGGCACCCAGGGCCTGATCCAGGGCCAGAGCATCGACCGCCGCTTCTTCGCGCGCCTCGGCGCTACCCGGCTGGAGCGGGCGATCTGCGCCAGCACCGGCTCCTCAGGGGCGTTCGCGACCCTGGGCACCAACATCGGCATCCTGCCCGAGGACATCGCCCACGCCCGCTTCATCGTGCTCTGGGGCACCAACACGGTGGTCACCAACCTGCACCTCTGGCGGTTCATCCGGCAGGCGAAGGAAGCGGGCGCGACGGTTGTCGTCATCGACCCCGTCCGGACCCGGACGGCGGAGGCAGCCGACTGGCACGTCCGGCCGCTGCCCGGCACCGACGCCGCGCTGGCGCTCGGGATGATGCAGGTGATCGTCGCCGAGAACCTCGACGACGCCGACTACGTCGAACGCTACACAGTGGGCTTCGAGCAGCTCCGGGAGCGGCTGGCCGAGTACCCGCCCGAGCGGGTCGCCCAGCTCACCGGGCTGGACGAGGAGGAGATCGTCCGGCTGGCGCGCGCCTACGCCGGCGGGGCTCCCTCCTTGATCCGCACGCTGGTCGGGATGGAGCATCGCGCGCATGGCGGGATGGCGTTCCGGACGATCAGCTGCCTACCCGCGCTCACCGGGGCCTGGCGCCACCGCGGCGGCGGCCTCCTCTTCCTCACCGCCGGCCTCCATTTCGAGGCGCTCAACGCGGCCGCGGTCGAGATGCCGGAGCTCGAGGACCCGACGATCCGCAGCGTCAACATGGTCCAGCTGGGCCGGGCCCTGACCGATCCCGGCCTGGACCCGCCGATCAAGGCGCTGATCGTCCACTCCAGCAACCCGGCGGCGATCGCGCCCAGCCAGAACCTCGTGCTCGAGGGCCTCCGCCGGGAGGACCTGTTCACCGTCGTGCACGAACACCTGCTGACCGACACCGCTCGGCATGCCGACTACGTGCTGCCGGCGACCACCCAGGTCGAGCACCTCGACCTCGTCTGGTCCTGGGGCCACGACTACCTGACCCTCAACCTGCCGGCGATCGACCCCGTCGGTGAGGCGATCCCGAACACCGAGCTCTTCCGGCGGCTCGCCGCCGCGATGGGCTTCGACGACGGCTACTTCGGCGACTCCGACCTCGACCTGGTGCAGCTGGCGCTGGCCTCCGACCACCCCAACCTGGAGGGCATCACGTTCGAGCGGCTGCTCCAGGACGGCTGGGCGCGCCTCCGCCTGCCGGAAGGCTGGCTTCCCTTCGCGGAGGGCGGCTTCCCGACCCGGTCCGGCCGCTGCGAGTTCTTCTCCGAGCAGCTGGCGCGGGAGGGGATGGACCCCCTCCCCACTTTCCAGCCGTCGCCCGAAAGTCTTGCCGGCAACCCGGCCCTGGCGGCCCGCTATCCGCTCTCCCTGATCACCGGCAAGGGTGCCCTCCATTTCCTCAACTCGAGCTACGGCGGCCTCGAGCGGCACCGCAAGGCCGAGGTCGAACCACGGCTCGACCTGTCGGCCCCTGACGCGGCGGCCCGCGGCATCGCGGACGGCGAGATGGTGCGTGTCCACAACGACCGCGGCTCGGTCCTGCTCCGGTCGCGGGTCGGCGACCGGGTCCGGCCGGGCGTCTGCTCGATGCCCTCCGGCTGGTGGGCCTCCCTCAGCCCGGGCGGCTCGTCCGCCAACGCCCTGACCCGCGACGGCATCGCCGATATGGGCGGCGGCGGCGACTTCCAGGACACCCTGGTCGAGGTTACCCAGGCGAGCGGCTAGTGTCCTGGAACTGAGGTTCGCTGCAAAATCGCCGCCAGGGGCGTCGAGATCAAGGAAGCGCACGAGCAACGGAGCGCGCGGGCCTTAAGGCCCGTAAGCGAGTAGCGGAGAAGCTGACGCCGAGATCGGCGTCCCTGGCGGATGAGCCCGAAGGGTCGGTCGGCCGTCGCTTGCGACGGCCCAGACATTTGCAGGGAACTTCAGTTCCAGGACACTAACAGGGCTGTCCGGACAGCCAGGCAACCGGCTTGTCGCCGAATGCCCAGCCCTGCTCGGCCGCGGCCAGTCGGTAGGCGGACTCCTCCACCGGATTGGTCAGATGGGCGAAGGTCTTGTCCGCGCACATGGCGGTCTCCACGTCGGCCAGGTTCGCGTCCGCTCCAACCCGGAGGACGGCAAGCGCCGGCTCCATCGAGCGGAAGAAGGTGTCGGCCGCGAAGCTCGGCCGGCCGTCCGGGCAGAGCACCGGTCCGATGTTGCCGTCCTGGTAGTGGGTGATCTCGCCGCATGCCTCGAGGGCCAGCGGTGAGGCCGGCGGCAGAGCCGACGGCGAGGTGATCGTGATGGTCGCCGTCGGCGACGGCGAGGCTGCCGCGGTCGGCGCGGGGCTGGCGGCCGGTGCGGGGCTGGTCGTCCCGCAGGCGACGGCCGCGAGAAGCACCACAAGCAGCCGGAGCGGCGAGCCTCTCAAGAGCTCGGCAGAGCCTGCAGGGCAGCCACCGCCTCGTCGAGCCGCGAGCGAGGCAGCCGGCCGCTCTCGACCGCCGCGATGACCGCGTCGTAGGTCGCGTCGGCGACCTCGAGGTGGTGGGCGATCATCACCAGGTCGCCGCCGTTGACGAGGAACTCGACCGCCGCCTCGGGCGCCGGTGTCGTCGCGGTGATGGCTCCCATCTCCATGTCGTCGGAGATGATCGCGCCCTTGAAGCCGACGTCCGAGCGCAGCTTCTCGATCGTCACCGACGAGAGGTCCGCCGAATGGGTCGCATCGAGGGCCGGGAAGTAGAGGTGGCCAAGGAGGATGAAGTCGGTCCGGTGGGCGACGGCGGCCTCGAACGGCGGCCAGTCCCGCGCCTGGAGCGTGGCCAGGCTCTCGTCGATCCGCGGCAGCTGCGTCTCGGAACTCACCGCGGTCGCCCCATGGCCGGGGAAGTGCTTGGCGGCCGAGAGCATGTGGGCGGCGTGGATACCGTCGACGACGGCCCCGACCGAGGTCGCGACGGCGGCCGGGTCGGTGCCGTAGCAGCGGCCCCACATGATCGAGGACGGGCCGTTGCAGACATCCGAGACCGGGCCCAGGTCGAGGTCGAATCCGAGCGCCTTGACGGCAGCCGCCATCCGGGTCGTCGCGGCCTCGCCGACCGGCATGGCGGCGCAGGGCACCGAGCTGATCGCGAGGCAGACCTGGCCGCCCTCCTGGTCGGTGGCGGCGATCAGCCGGTGCCGGTTGGCGCCCCGGACGGCGGCGACGAAGGCGGTCATCGCGGCCGGCGAGCCGGCGTTTTGGTTGAGGTTGACGACGAGCAGCCCGCCGAACTGCCGCCGGCGCCAGTCGGCCAGCACCACGTCGGTGAGCGGTCCTTGGAAGCCGGCCATGATCACCGCCCCGACCTCCTCTTCGAGGGTGAGGCCCCCTGGCCCGAGCTGCGGCGTCGGACTGGGACTGACCACCGGCTGCGCCGGCGATGGCGAAGCCGACGGCCTGGCTGCGATGCCGCCCGCGTTGCCGCAGGCGACGAGAAGCAGCGAGAGGAAGCCTGCCGCTGATCGGCCCCAGCCCGGCCCTCCCCGGCGTGCGGGGAGAGGGCTAATCGCCAGGATTGCCCTCGGAGAGCTTCCAGCGAAGCCACGCCTCGATGAATTCGTCGATCTGTCCGTCTTCAAGCACCGCCTGAACGTTCCCGACCTCGACGCCGGTACGGACGTCCTTCACCAGGGTGTAGGGCTGGAGGGTGTAGTTGCGGATCTGGGAGCCGAACTCGGCCGGCAGCATCTGGCCCTTGAGGTCGTCGATGTGCTTGGCGGCAAGCATCTGCTGGCGATCGAAGAGCCGCGCCCGGAGCATCTTCATCGCGATCTCCCGGTTCTTGATCTGGGAGCGCTCGTTCTGGCAGGTGACGACGATTCCGCTCGGGATATGGGTGATCCGGATCGCCGATTCGGTCTTGTTGACGTGCTGGCCGCCGGCACCGCTGGAGCGATAGGTGTCGATCCGGATGTCGTCCGGGTCGATCGTGACGACCGTCTCCTCCTCCTCCAGCTCGGGCAGGATCTCGACCAGCGCGAAGGAGGTGTGGCGGCGGTGGTTCTGGTCGAAGGGGGAGATCCGGACCAGCCGGTGGACGCCGTGCTCGGAGCGCAGCAGGCCGAAGGCGCGGGGACCCTGGACCAGCAGCGTCACGCCCTTGAGGCCGGCTTGGTCGCCGGGGGTCAGGTCGAGCACCTCGGTCTTGAAGCGGTGGTTCTCGGCCCAGCGGGTGTACATCCGCATCAGCATCTCGGTCCAGTCCTGGGAGTCGACGCCGCCCGCGCCGGGACTGATCGAGATGAGCGCGTTGTGCGCCGCGTAGGGGTCGGTGAAGAGCAGCTCGAGCTCCTTGGCGCGAAGCTCGCCGGAGATCTGGTCCGACTCCCGCGCCAGCTGCAGGGCCAGCTCGGGATCCTCCATCGACGCCAGCTCGACGAGGTCCCGGGCGCGCGCCTCGAGCTTCTTCCACTCATCGCCCTCGGCACGAAGGGTTGAGGCCTCCTGAGCAAAGCGACCGGCCTGGTTGGGGTCGTCCCAGACGCCCGGTTGGGCGAGGAGATCCTCTAGCTCGGCCGCGCGCTTCTCCTTGGCCGGGAGGTCAAAGGTGCTCCTTCAGCCGCACGATCCGATCGAGCAGCTCCTGGGGCGTGAACTGAGTCTGGGTGCTATCGGCCATGGCAGCGCTTGTACTTCTTACCAGACCCGCAGGGGCACGGGTCGTTGCGGCCGACCTTGCCCGAGCTGGGCACGCCTCCCGCCGCGACCGGCGTCCGGGCGCCGCCGTGGCCGTTGCCGCCGCTGCCGTTGGGGGCGAGCGGGCTTCCCTCCTCCGGTCCACCGGGACCGCGCTCGATGCCGCGGGGCGGCTCCGGCGGCGGAGGCGGATCCTGCGTGACCTGGACCCGGAACATGTTCCCGACGATGTCGGCCTGGATCGAGGCGGTCAGCTCCTGGAACATCGTGAACGCCTCGTTCTTGTACTCCACCAGGGGGTCCTTCTGGCCGTAGGCGCGAAGCCCGATCCCCTCCCGGAAGTGCTCCATCTGGGTGAGGTAGTCGACCCACTTGCTGTCGATCGTCTTGAGCATCACCCAGCGCTCGATGGTGCGCATGAGCTCGGCGCCGATCTGGTCCTCCTTCGCCTGGTAGGCGCCCATCGCCGACTCGTGGATGGTGTCGGCCAGCGCCACCGTTCCCTTGGCCAGGACCTCGGACGGGAACTGCGAACCGGGCGGGATCGGGAAGTAGGCGCTGAGGTACTGGATGAGCTCGTCGACCTCCCAGTTCTCGGCGTGCCGGGCCTGGCAGTGGACCTCGACGCCCTTGTCGATCAGCTCCCGGATGTAGGCCTCGATGTTGTCACGGGTGTCGGCGCCCTCGAGCACCTTGCGGCGCTCGCCGTAGATGATCTCGCGCTGCTTGTTCATCACGTCGTCGTACTCGACGACGTGCTTGCGGGCATCGAAGTTGAAGCCCTCGACCTTCTTCTGCGCGCTCTCGATCGAGCCGGCGACCCACTTGTGCTCGATCGGCTCGACCTGGAGCTGGTCCATCAGCTTTCCGATCCGGTCGGCGGCGGGACCGAAGATCTTCATCAGGTCGTCCTCGAGCGAGATGAAGAAACGGCTCGAGCCGGGGTCGCCCTGGCGGCCGGAGCGGCCCCGGAGCTGGTTGTCGATGCGCCGCGACTCGTGCCGCTCGGTGCCGATGATGTGGAGGCCGCCGGACTCACGGACACCGTCGCCGAGCACGATGTCGGTGCCGCGGCCGGCCATGTTGGTCGCGATCATCACAGCGCCCGTCTGCCCGGCATCCTTGACGATCGCCGCCTCCCGTTCGTGCTGCTTGGCGTTGAGGACGGAGTGCGGCAGGCCCCGCTTCTCGAGCATCCGGGCGAGCCGCTCCGACTTCTCGACCGAGACGGTTCCGACCAGGACCGGGCGGCCCTGCTTGTTCATCTCGATGACCTCGTCGATGACCGCCTCGAACTTGGTCTCCTCCGTCTTGTAGATCACATCGGGGTGATCAGTCCGGACCATCGGCTTGTTGGTCGGGATGGTGACCACCTCGAGCTTGTAGATCTTGTGGAACTCCTCCGCCTCGGTGACCGCCGTCCCGGTCATGCCGGAGAGCTTCTCGTAGAGCCGGAAGTAGTTCTGGAGCGTGATGGTCGCCATCGTCTTCTGCTCCTGCTGGACCTTGAGGCCCTCTTTCGCCTCGACCGCCTGGTGGAGGCCGTCCGACCAGCGGCGGCCGGGCATCAGGCGGCCGGTGAACTCGTCGACGATGATGACCTCGCCGTCCTTGACCAGGTACTCGCGGTCGCGCAGGTAGAGCACCTTCGCCTTCAGCGCCTGGTTGATCTGGTGCGCCTCGACGATGTTCTCGAGGTCGTAGATGTTGGGGATCTTCGCCCAGCGCTCCATCTTGGCGATGCCCTCCTCGGTGAGGGAGGCCGACTTGTGCTTGAGCTCGACCGTGAAGTCCTCCTCCTCGACCAGGCGGGCGGCGTAGCGCGCGTACTCGTAGTACTTGTCGGTCGACTCGGCGCCCCGGTCGGAGATGATCAGCGGCGTGCGCGCCTCGTCGATCAGGATCGAGTCGACCTCGTCGACGATCGCGTAGTTGAGCTTGCGCTGGAACAGGTTGGCGAGCTCGGTGGCCATGTTGTCGCGGAGGTAGTCGAAGCCGAACTCGTTGTTGGTCCCGTAGGTGATGTCGGCGGCGTACGCCTCCTGCCGGCTGACCGGGCGGAAGTGCTGGAGGCGGGGATCGGTGTGGGCCTCGTCGATGTAGTCGGGGTCGTAGAGGACCGAGGTGTCGTGAGCGATCACGGCGATCGAGAGGCCGAGCAGGTGGAAGAGGGGGCCCATCCAGCCGGCGTCGCGGCGGGCCAGGTAGTCGTTGACGGTGACCAGGTGGGCGCCCTTGCCGCTGAGCCCGTTCAGGTAGAGCGGCAGGCTGGCGACGAGCGTCTTGCCCTCGCCGGTCTTCATCTCGGCGATCTTGCCCCGGTGGAGGACTATGCCGCCCACCATCTGGACGTCGAAGTGGCGGAGCCCGATGGTCCGCTTGGCGGCTTCCCGGACCAGCGCGAACGCCTCGATTAGGAGGGCGTCGAGGTCCTCCTCCGTGGCTCTCTCGCGAAGCTCGTCCGAACGCGCGCGGAGAGCGGCGTCGTCGAGGTCGCCCAGCTCGGGCTCGAGCTCGGCGATGGCCTGCGCGACGGCAAGGTGCTGCTTGACCTCACGCTCGTTCGGGTCGAGCAACCTCGAGAAAAACGCCAACTGAAAACTTCGCTCCTTTAAGTTATCCAGGGCTCGATGATCGCCACCGATCCGTCGCCCCGGCGGTAGATCACGCGGAGATCGCCGGTGTCCTCGTCCAGGAAGAGGTGGAAGAGATGCCCGTTCGCTTCCAACGCGTCAATTGCCTGGCTCACCGATTCGGCCTTCACCCGGGTTATTACCCGTTCGGGGCCCTCGGTAACCGTAGCCGCAGCCGGCGCCGACTCGCCTTCGGCGGCTCCCGAACGATGACGGTCGATGAGCTTGCCCTTCAGCTTGAGCACCTGCCGATCGATCTTCTCGAGGGCGAGATCAAGGGTTGCCTGGAGGTCGCGGCCGCGTTCCTCCGCAGCCAGCACGGGTTTCTTGCGCCCGTCCATGTGGACCAGGATCTTGACCGCCTTTTCTTTCTCACCACCCCGATTTGCGACCGGCGTGAAGTGGATCTCGGCCTCGAGGACGCGCTCGAAGTGGCGGCTCAGCTTGCCGAGCCGGCGCTCGGTATAGGCGCGAAGCTTGGGGACGAGCTCCTCGGTCCGGTCATGGATGACAACCTTCATGTTCGGCCTCCGTGGGGGGCTTCTGAGGCCTGAGTGTAAGCCGGAGGTTGCGCGGGGCGGGTTACCGCTTGGCCATCATCCGGGGGTCCGGGAAGAGGACCTGGATCTCGGCCGGCAGCGCCAGGCCCATCGTGAACATCCGGTCGAGGATCTTCGGCCGGATGCCGGTGGGCTTGAAGTGGCCGATGATCTTGCCGTCCGGTCCCGCGCCCTGGGACTCGAAGACGAAGATCTCCTGCATCGTGATGACCTCGCCCTCCATGCCGGTGATCTCCGTTATCGAGGTGACCCGGCGGGAGCCGTCGCGAAGCCGGCTCAGCTGGCAGAAGATGTTGATCGCGCCGGCGACCTGCTGGCGGATCGCCTTGACCG
>DATCPJ010000281.1:0-4603 GCA_036570145.1 Candidatus Dormiibacterota bacterium | reverse complement strand
CTACACGCCCCAGGAGCCGACCTACTCGCCACCCGAGCCGCCACCTGCCCCTCCGCCGGCACCGGTCGAGGAGGCGCCCGAGGAGGTGCTTCCCGAGCCTCCTCCCAGCGCCGGCGATAAGACCAAGCCCTCCTGGGAGATCGTCCAGCCCGAGAAGCCCGAGGCCGGGGGCGTTCCTGCCGCCGCAGCCGCCGGCGCCATCTCGAGCAAGGCGAGCTGGGAGCTGGACCCTCGCGAGCAGGCGCGGATGGACGAGCTGTACAAGAAGCACGGGCGGCAGGATGCTGAGGAGGAAGACGAGGAGGGCGGCGCGGAGACCGTCGGCCAGGTGCTGCTCAGCTATGCGGGGCTGATCATCGCCCTCCTGGTGATCCTCCTCGGCATCCTCTTCATGATCGGCGGCAGGGCCCCCTAACGCACCTACTTCGCCGCACGCTTGGGATCCAGGGCATCCTCCTAGCCTTCGTCGCCATCGACTCGATCGGCGTGGTCATCGGGTTCGACTTCTTCGGGCTCTTCTGGCTCGGCGTCCTGATCGCCGCCGCCTCGGTTGCGCTGGTGGTGCTCGGCTTCCGGGACGGGACCTCGGCCCGGGTCGGAACCGGCGCCTTGGCAGCGCTGATCGTGATGCTCCTCTTCCTGCCCCAGTTGCTGTTGATCGCCGCCCAACCGCCGAACGCGACGATCATCGACGGCGCCCTTCTCAACGACGCCGCCGCCGACCGCCTGCTAAGTGGGCACGATCCCTATGTCGGCGACTTCATCAACACCCCGATGCGGGCGTTCTACATCACCGACAGCCCGGTGAACTTCGGGCTTTCGCGCTTCGTCTACATGCCCGGGATGCCGCTCCTCGACGTGCCGCTGCGACTGCTTCACAGCGACCGCGTGAACTTCAGCTGGCTCTACCTGCCCGGCCTGCTGGCGCTGGTGGCGGCAGCCTGGTCGCTCGGCCTGAAGGCTGCCGGGAAGCAGGCCGCGGTGATCGTCGTCACCCTCAACCCGATCTTCCAGATCGACTACTTCTACCTCCTCAACGACATCTTCTTCCTGGCCCCCGCGCTGGCCGCGGTCGGAATGCTGCGGCGAAATCGGCCCGTCGCCGCCGGCGTGCTGCTCGGGCTCTCGTTGGGCATGAAGCAGCAGGCGATCCTGTTCTTTCCATTGCTCGCCCTCTACGCCTTCCTCCACCTCGAGCGCCGCGACCTGCTTCGGCTGGTCGGGGCCGGTACGCTGGTCGTGGGCGTGATCGTGCTGCCGTTCCTGGCGTGGGACCCGAAGGCCTTCCTGGCCGGGACCACCGGCTACTTCTACGGCTCAGGCGTGGACAGCTACCCGATCCGCGGCATCGGGCTGCAGGGCATCCTGCTCGGGCTGGGGATGATCCGGAATCGCTGGGATTCCTTCCCGAGCGCGCAGATCCAGCTCCCCTTGATCCTCATCGCCCTCGCGTTCGCGGCCCGCGACCTGCGGCGGAGCTGGTCCTGGGCTCGGTTCTGGGCCTGGCTCGGGCTCGAGGCGGTGATCGTGTTCGCGTTCGGCCGGGTCCTCTCGCCGAACTACCTCGACTTGGTGCTGATCTTCTTCCTGCTCGCGCTTGCTTCAGCCCTGGTAGGCGAGGCGCCAGTGGGTGCCGTCGGTGGAGACGTAGATCGGACCGCGCGCGGCCGCCGCCCAATAGTTGCCGCTGCTGAGCACGACGTGGGTCACCTCCCGGCCCTTTAGCTCCCCTTCGACCGGCCGACCTGAAATGTAAAGGCCTTGGGTCGTCCCTATGACAACCTGGGCCACCGACCAGACGCCTCCCGGGACGGTTTGCGTCGGAAGCCACCCGGTCCCATTTTGGGCCCAGACGTGTCCTCTCCAGTCGGCCGCCTGGCGGGCGCCCTGGTCGAGTGCGGTCATGCGGTCCGGGAGCCCCTTGACCCTGGTCCAGGTGCCGCCACCGTCGCTCGACTGGAGCAGTCCGAGGAGGGTGGCGGCAAAGCCGGGGATGACGGCCACGATCTCGGTGTCGCCGGTCGGGACACTCGCCTTCGCCCACGTCCCGCCGGCGTCGTGGCTGACGTATAGTCCCCTCGCCCAGGAGCCCGCCAGCTCGTCGCTGCCCTGTATCGACACCGCCGCGATCCGGCCGGACAGGGCAGCCCGCCAGTGGCCGCCGGTGTCGCTGGACACGAAGAGCTGTCGATCGGTGCCGAGCATCAGGTTGGCGCCGTCGGCGGCGAGCGCCAGGAAGACTCCCGTCGGGACCGCGCCGAGCCGCTGCCAGCCGCCCGAGGCGTGGACCAGGCGCAGCTCCTGGTGGTCACGATCGGCGACGTAGAGGTCGCCGTTCGGCGCGGCCGCCATCGCCGTGAAGTAGCCGAGCCCGGTCGGGCTCGTGGCCTCGCGAAGCAGGACCAGCCCGAACGTGAGGACCGTCGCCAGCGAGATCACCAGCGCCCGGCTGAGGGCGGTGTAAATCATGCCCTGCAGGTATAGCACCGCCGATCGAGGCCAGTTGAGACGGCTGTTTTCCCCCTCCCCGCTCTGCGGGGAGGGCGGGGTGGGGCCATCCTCGGGCCTAAATGCAGCCGTTAGATCAGTAGCAGCTCCTCGGCGAGGCGGCGGCGGCCCTCCGTACCTCCCATCACGGTGTCGAGAAGTGCCACCCGGTAGCCCAGCGCGTGGATGGCGGCGGCCTCCGCCGCGTCGCGATGATCGAGCACGAAGGTCGCCGCGTACTGCCGGTAGCCCCGGGCGATACCGGTCGGTGTTGCCTCCCGGCCGAGCCCTTTGAGCATCTCCACGGTGGGTCCCTTCAGTGCGGCGCCGGCGACGATCGGGGTGATGGCCATGGTCCGGGCGGGATCGATGAGGCGCCCGACCACGGCGAGGATCGGCTCGATGCTGATCGCCGGGTTGGAGGGGCCGATGATGACGCGGTCAGCTTCCCGGAGAGCCTCCGCGACGCCCGGCGCCGGTTTCGCCTCTTCCGCCCCGACGATCTCGACCGCCGACACCGGCAGGGCGTGGCGCTCGCGGACGAAGTACTCCTGCAGGTCGAGGCGTCCCTTCGGGGTCGTCACCTTGGTGCGGACCGGCTGCTCCGACATCGGGATCACCTGGGCCTTGAGGCCGAGCCGCCGGGCCAGGTCGGCGGTGACCGCCGCGGGCCCCAAACCGGTGCGGAGGAGGTGGGTCCGCAGGACATGGGTGGCCAGGTCCCGGTCGCCGAGCCCGAACCAGGTCTGCTCGCCATAGCGCTTGAGCATCTCGAGCATGGCGAAGGTTTCGCCGTCGATGCCCCAGTGGGTCTGCTCGTTGAAGATCCCCGCCAGCCGGTAGAGAACCGCGTCGGTATCCGGGCTGATCGCCAGGCCCCAGAGCTCGAGGTCGTCCCCGGTGTTGGTGATCACCGTCAGCGAGCCCGGCGGAAGGACCCCGTGCAGCCCTTCGGCGAGCATCGCCCCGCCGGTGCCCCCTGCGAGGAGGGCGACTTTCAACTGGCCTCGGTCACCGGAACAGGTCCTCCGCCGGCGGCCTGACCAGCTGGCGACCGGTGCCCGGCGCGCCCTCCGCACGGTAGCCGCGGATGACAACGGCGGGCACCCGGTCGGTCTTGCCCATCGCCAGCTCGGCCGCTCCCGCCAGCTCGTCGGCGATCGCGACGACGGTCCCGATCAGGGTCCGCCCGAAATCGTCGTCCCGGCCTCGGTAGTCGACCACCGCCGGCATGCCGGCGACACCCAGGGCGACGTTCTGGATCCCGACCCGCCAGGCCCGGCCGAAGGTGTCCGACACGATCACCGCGACGGTCCGCCCGGTCAGCTCGCGGAGCCGCTCCCGAAGCGCGGCCGCGCTGGCGTCGGGGTCGACCGGCAGCAGGCAGAGGATCTCGCCGCCGGGCACATTGCTGTGGTCCACCCCCGCGTTGGCGCAGACGAAGCCATGTCGCGTCTCCGCGATGATCACCCGCTCGGTCCGGACCAGCCGCACGCTCTCGTCGATCACCGCCTGGACCTGGCGGGCATCCGATCCGTTCTGCCGCGCGATCTCCAGCGCCTGGCTGCCAGGCGTGATCTCGCGCATGTCGCGGAGCCGGCCCTCAGCTTTGGAAACCACCTTCTGGGCGACGACCAGGATGTCGCCGTCGGCCAACTCCGCCCGTTCGGCCAACAGGCCCGCGAGGTCGTCGCCGGGCGTGACCTCGGGCAGCCCGGTGACCGGGTGGAGCTCGATCAACCAGCCCGCCGGCGCTCGCGGAACGCGGCCAGGTCGGACGGCTCGTCGACGTCGAGCGCAAGCTCGGGCGAGTCGTACGTCTCGAAGCGCACTCCTCGGCTGCGCGCAGCGGACTCGAACTTGGCAAGCGAGTCATCGCCGAAGTGGAGCTCGATGGTGCCCGGGGGAGCCAGGTAGAGCGCGTTGGTACCGCCCCTTCCGATCGCCGGAACCGCCACCACGACCGGCCGCGGCAGACCGTCGGCCCAGGCGAGCAGGCGTGCCACCACCGCCGCGTCGATCAGCGGCAGGTCGCAGGAGAGGAGCAGGACCGCGTCCGCGCCGCGCTCTACCGCCGCCTCGATGCCGAGGCGGGCGGCCGGGTTCTGCCCGTCGG
>DATCPJ010000280.1:0-10483 GCA_036570145.1 Candidatus Dormiibacterota bacterium | reverse complement strand
CCGGGGCGCGGTGTTCACGAGCCGGTTCGTCAACCTGGTCCTCGTCCCGTTCGCCCTGATAACGCTCAGCCTCGGGATGCTTTCAGCCGCCATTGGCACAAGATAAAGTGGTAGCAATAGTTCACTAGCCCAAGATCGCGGTGTAATATGCGCCTGCCTTCAACTTTCTCAACGTTTTCCACAGGCACTAGTGAACGTACTCAATACCGTGCTCGGCATGTGGTCGAGCGACATGGGCATCGACCTCGGAACGGCCAACACCCTGGTCCACGTCCGGGGTCGCGGCATCGTCCTCGACGAGCCCTCGGTGGTCGCCGTCAGTCGCCGCACCGGACAGGTGCTGAGCGTCGGCTCTGACGCGCGCAAGATGCTCGGCCGGACGCCGGCCGACATCATCGCCCTGCGCCCGCTGAAGGACGGGGTGATCGCCGACTTCGACCACACCGAGCAGATGATCAAGCATTTCATCGCCAAGGCGCACGACCGCTCCTGGCACGTCTCCCACCCCCGGATGGTGATCGGCGTGCCCTCCGGCGTCACCGAGGTCGAGAAGCGGGCCGTGACCGACGCCGCCACCCATGCCGGGGCGCGCGAGGCGCACCTGATCGAGGAGCCGATGGCCGCCGCGATCGGCGCCGGGCTGCCCATCCAGGAAGCATCGGGGTCGATGATCGTGGACATCGGCGGCGGCACCACCGAGGTCGCGGTCATCTCGCTCGGCGGCATCGTCGCGGCCGAGTCGGCGCGGATGGGTGGCGACGCGATGGACGCCGCGATCGTCCACTACGTGCGGCGCAACCTCAACCTGCTGATCGGCGACCGGACGGCCGAGGACATCAAGATCGCGATGGGGTCCGCCTTCCCGCTCGAGGAGGAGCGCGTTTTCACAGTTCGCGGCCGGGACCTCATGAGCGGCCTGCCGAAGGTGGTCGAGATGACCACCGCCCACGTCCGGGAGGCGCTCACCGGCTGCCTGGTCGAGATCGTCGGCGCGATCAAGCGGACCGTCGAGGCGACGCCGCCCGAGCTCGTGATGGACCTGCTCGAGCGTGGGATCGTGCTCTGCGGCGGGGGAGCCCTGCTTTCCGGCCTCGACCAGCTGGTCGCCCACGAGACGCTGATCCCGACCTCGGTCGCCGAGGAGCCGCTCACCTGCGTCGTCCGCGGCACCGGGATCGTGCTGGAGGAGATCGACATACTGCGCCGGGTGCTGGTCCGCTCGCAGCGGGCTCGCGCCCTGCGCTACTGACTCCACGGGCTGTCGCCGTGAACCGCCGCGCGCAGTCGCGCTCGAGCGGCCTCTTCCTCACCACCGCCGCCGCCCTCGTCGCCCTCGTCGCGCTGACCCAGCTGCCCGTCGCGACCGGCCCGCGCGGCTACCTGAAGGGCGCGCTGGCGCCGGTCGCGCTGGTGACCAGCGGCTTCCTCGACTGGGCCGGGAAGGGCCTGGCGGTCGTCGGCCAGGCGTCGCAGCTCCGCGGCGATAACGATCGGCTGGCGGCCCAGAACGCCTCCCTCCGCCGCCAGGTGGCCGAGCTCCAGGCGTCGGGCGTGGAGAACGCCGACCTCCGCAAAGCGCTCGATTTCGAGAAGGGATTCGGCCACCGCCTGCTGACGGCTTCGGTGATCGGGCGCGCGCCGGACGGCCTCACCCGCTCGCTGACGATCGGCAGAGGCAGCGCCGACGGCGTCGCAGTCGGGATGGTCGTCGTCAGCGGGGCCGGCCTGGTCGGCCGCGTCAGCGAGGTGAGCGAGCGCTCGGCCACCGTGCAGACGCTTGTCGATGCAGCCAGCCGGGTGAACTCTTACACCTCGAAATCGGGGCTCGAGGGCACCGTCCTGGGCGAAGGTGGGCCGCTCGCGATGGACGTCCTGCCCAAACCGGGGGTCCTCGTGGCGCCCGGTGAGTGGGTGCTCACCTCGGGAATCGGCGGGCTCTTTCCACGCGGCATCCTGGTCGGCCAGGTCGCCCAGTTCCATCGCCGCGACTCGGCCACCCTGGAGCGCGCCGACCTCGCTCCGGCCGTCGATTTCGGATCCGTCGCCACGGTCCTGGTGGTAACCGACTTCAGGTCGGCCGGCCCTTGAGGTACCTGATCGCCGGCCTCCTCCTCCTGCCCGCCGCGCTCCTCCAGGTCACGCTGGCGCCGAGGCTCGAGCTGTTCGGGGCTTTTCCGAACTTTGTGCTGCTGGTGGTCGTCGGCTGGACCCTGGTCCGCGGCGCCGGCGTGGGGATCCGGTGGGCGATCGTGGGCGGCCTGCTGCTCGACCTTCTCGCGCCCGGGCCGCTCGGCGTCCACGCCCTGGCCCTTGCCGTGGCCGCCTACGCCACCGGGTTCCTGCAGCGTTCCTTCGAGCCCGACCCGCTCCTTCTGCCGAGCGTGTCGGGCGCGGTGGCGACCGTCGCCTACAACCTGGTGCTGGTCGCCGTGTCGGAAGCCTTGGGACACCCGGTCGCCTTCCTGCCCGTGCTGCAGGCCTGGGTGGCGCCTTCGGCCCTCTTTGACGCAATCCTGCTCCCCTTCCTGCTGCTCCTCCTCCGCCGCGTCGACAGCGCGACCCCGGGACCGGTGGCGATCGAGTGGTGAGCACATGATCGATCTGCGGCCGGGCCGCTGGGTCGAGCTGGCGGGGATCGAGCCTCGCGCCCGCTGGACGCGCCGGCTGGCGGCCTTCGCCCTGCTCGCGGTCGGCCTCAGCTCGGCGCTCGTCTGGCGGCTGGCCGACCTGGAGATCGTCCAGGGCCCCAGCTTCGCCCGGCTGGCGCTCGTCAACCGGGTCCACCGGGTGCCGGTGGTCGCCGAGCGGGGCGTCATCTACGACCGCCAGGGGACCCAGCTCGTCATCAACCAGCCGGCCTGGTCGCTGGCGGTGACGACGGTGGCGCTGCCACCCGATCGGACCCAGCGCGACGCCGAGCTCGCCGCGCTCGCCGGCCTGGCGGGGATGAGCGGTGCGGAGTTGACCGCCAGGCTCGCCATCGACAGCGACGGCTACCGTCCCTTAGCGGTGCTCACCGGCCTCGACGACAACCGCGCGCAGACGGTGAACGAGCGCCTGCCCCGGCTTCCCGGCGTGTCGCTCCAGCACGTGGCCATCCGCCGCTACGTCGATCCCGACCTCTACGGCCACCTGCTCGGCTACGTCGGCCCGATCGACAGCGAGGAGTTCAAGACCCTCAAAGGCAAGGGCTACCTGCCCGACGAGGTGGTCGGCAAGTCGGGCCTCGAGGCCGGCCTGGAGGACCTCCTTCGGGGTAGGGACGGCTGGCAGGACGTGCTGACCGACGCCAACGGCCAGGTCGTGAAGGTACTCCGCGAACAGCCCCCGATCCCCGGCCGGAGCGTCTACCTGGCGATCGATGCGGGCCTCCAAAAGTCGGTCCATGACGCCCTGGTCGAGGGTTTGCGCAAAGCCGGCTCGAAGGCGGGCGCGAGCGTCGTCACCGACCCCCGGACGGGCGAGATCACGGCGATGGTGAGCATCCCCGGCTACGACGACAACCTCTTCGCGAAAGGCATCTCGGAGGCCGACTACAGCCGGCTCCTGAACGACCCTGCCAAGCCGCTCTACGACCGGGCGATCGCGGGTGAGTACCCGCCCGGGTCGACCTTCAAGATGATCACCGGCACGGCCGCCCTGCAGGAGGGGAAGATCACCGCGGACACGCAGCTCGCATGCCCGGCCAACCTCAAGTTCGGAGCCTGGACGTACTGGAACTGGGCCCATTACGACATGGGCGCGATGAACGTCGCGAAGGCGATCCCGACCTCCTGCGACACCTTCTTCTACCAGGTGGCCAACCTCCTCGGACCGGACACGCTGGCGACCTACGCGAGGGACTTCGGCTACGGCGCCAGGCCAGGCATCGAGCTTCCCGGGGCCGGCGCCGGGGTCGCCCCGACGCCGGCTTACAAGCTCCAGGTCTGCCCCTACCCGGCGGGGACCCCGGACTGCGGCTGGAACGTCGGCGACACCGTCACCATGGGCATCGGCCAGTCCTATGTGCTGACGACGCCGCTGATCCAGGCGATGTACGCGGCGGCTCTCGGCAACGGCGGGACGCTGCTCCGGCCGACCCTCGTCCACCAGGTCACCGACGGCGCCGGCAAGTTGCTCAGCAGCGCCCACCCCGAGATCGTCCGCCAGGTGCCGGTGGACGCTGCCAACCTGGAGCTGCTGAGGTCGGGGATGCACCAATCGCTGACCGGGACCTGGGGTACGGCCGCGATCGCCAGGTCGCTCGGCTTCAAGTGGGACGGCGGCGCCAAAACCGGAACCGCGCAGTTCGGCGGGACCGGTGTCGACCTGCCCAGCCACGCCTGGTTCATCGACTTCGCGCCCTACCAGAACCCCGAGTTCGCGAGCGCCACCATCCTCGAAGGGGCGGGTTTCGGTGAGTTCGTCGCCGAGCCGGTGGCGGTCGGCTTCATGAACTACTACTACGCCCACCGGACCGAGATCCACAGCGGTGGTTAGGCTCGGCAGGCTCCACCTCCTGGACCGGCTGCAGCTGCTGCTGGCCGGGATGCTTCTGGTGCTCGGCCTGATGAGCGTCTACTCGGCCTCGCCGGCCGACTTTCGCAAGCAGCTGCTCTCGCTCCTGCTCGGGCTTGCCGCCTACGGGGTCGCCGCGCGGGTCGACTACCGCCGGCTGGAGCGCTTCCTGCTGCCGGCCTACGGCGCCTGCCTGCTTCTCCTCCTGGTGGTCCATTTCGCCGGCCACTCGGCCCTCGGCGCCCGACGCTGGATCTCGATCGGCGGCTTTCCGCTGGAACCGTCCGAGCTCTGCAAGGTCGTCGTCCTGGCCGCCCTCGCGCGCCACTTCGCGGTTCGCCAGGGGGCCGAGCGAAGCCTCCGCACGATGTTCGGCGCGATCGCCCTCGCGGTCCCTCCGATGATCCTCATCCTGCTCCAGCCCGACCTCGGGACCTCGATGGTGTTCGCCGCCATCCTCGCCGGGATGCTCTTCCTGGGCGGTTCCTCCCGGCTCCACCTGGCGGGCCTGGCGACGCTCGCGGTGGTGGCTGCACCGGTCGTGCCGCACCTCCTGCACGGTTACCAGAAGCAGCGCCTGGAGATCTTCCTCAACCCGATGAGCGACCCACTGGGCGCCGGCTACAACCTCCTCCAGGCGCGGATCGCGGTCGGCTCCGGTGGCCTGCTCGGCCACGGCTGGCTGCACGGGCTGCAGGGCTCGCTCGGCTTCGTCCCCGAGCGCGGGACCGACTTCATCTTCGCCGTCTACGCGGAGCAGTTCGGGCTTCTCGGCTGCGTGGTTCTGATCGGCCTCTTCACCGGGCTGCTGCTCCGGCTCAGCTGGGCCGCGTCGGTGGCCCCCGACCGCTTCGGCTACCTGCTCTGCGCCGGAGTCGCGGTGATGGTCTGCTTCCAGGTCGTCGAGAACATCGGCATGAACGTCGGGCTGACGCCGATCGCCGGGATCCCGCTGCCGCTGATCTCCTACGGTGGCTCGGCACTGGTGGCGAACCTGGCGGCCCTGGGAGCCGTCCAGTCGGTCATGCTGCGCCGGCGACTGCTTGTCTACCGCGACGTCGAGGCGCTCGATCGCCATCTGCTGAGCGAAAGCGGCACCGTCCGCCTCGACCCGGGCCTGAAACACCCGGTGGGGGCCGTAGCCTCGGGCGACCCTTGGTCGGCCTGATTCCGGGCGTGGTGACGGCGCCTGGTCTTGTGGAGAGTCAGGGAAGGGGAGGCAGTGCAGGCTTGGACGTCGTTGAGCGACGTCTGGCGTCTTGGGAAGGTCGGATTGCATAAATATGTGGCAGAATCGCCGTTTTATGCTTTGCGGATGCCCGGTAGGCCCTTTCTGAGCCGAACTTAACGCGGAAGTGTCGGCAATTGGCCCTTTCAAACCGTTCCGAAAGGTGCAATTTGCCACACTTGCCTATGCATATTCATGCAGGGTGCCAGTGTCGGGGCGACGCCAAGCCCGGCGCCCCGACGCCCAGACCCCCCGCCGTCTCCCCTTCATAGTCTTCGTCGCCAGACGTGGCGCTGCGCATCGCGTCGTGTATCGCCGCCCGCCCGGGCCCCCGTAGGGGAGTAGGAGTCCAGTGGTACAATCTCTCTTCGTGCCCGAAAGCAAGCAGTCCGCCACGGCCGTCGTCGTGAGCGGCGGGAAGCAGTATCGCGTCTCGGCCGGCGACCAGGTCCTGGTCGGGCGGGTCAAGGCGGAGGTCGGCACGGAGCTGGTCTTCGATCGGGTTCTGCTGCACATCGACGGCGACGAGGTGAAGGTGGGTACACCCGCCATCGAGGGCCTCACCGTCACAGCAAAGGTTCTCCAGCACTCCCGCGGGCCCCGGATCGAGGTCCTCCGCTACAAGTCGAAGAAGCGGGTGCGGGTCCACAAGGGCGCTCGCGCCGATTACACGACGATCGCGATCCTTGCCGTGGGCGACCAGAAGGCCGAGACGGCCGAGAAGAAGGCCAAGCCCGCGAGCAAGACGACCAAGGCCAAGGCAGAGGTCGCGGAGGAGGCCACCGATGGCGCATAAGAAGGGCGGCGGGTCTTCCCGCAACGGCCGCGACTCGAATCCACAGAACCTCGGCGTGAAGGTCTACGGGGGGCAGATCGTCACCGCTGGTGCGATCCTCGTCCGCCAGCGCGGGTCCAACATCACCGCCGGCTCAGGTGCCGCGGAGGGCCGTGACCACACGATCTTCGCCCTCGTGCCCGGCCAGGTCCAGTACCAGCGGTCGGGCAAGACCGGCCGGCGGGCGATCGTCGAACCGGCGACAACCGAAGCCGCGGGCTGAAGTTGAGGGCCTGGGCCCTCAATCGACTCAGGAGAGAGGATGTTCACTGACGCCGTCTCGCTGCGCGTCCGTGCGGGCCGTGGCGGACGCGGCTCGGCGTCCTTCCGGGCCCAGCCGTTCGAGCCGCAGGGCGGTCCCGACGGCGGCAACGGCGGCGCCGGCGGCGATGTCGTGCTGAGGGCGACCCGCGACCTCCACGACCTTTCCCCGCTTGTCCAGCGCGCCCAGCTCGCGGCCGGCGACGGGCAGAACGGCGCCGGCGGCCGGAAAGAAGGACGGGCGGGTGCCGACCTCGCCGTCCGGGTGCCGGTCGGAACCGCCGTGTTCGACGCGACGACGGGGGACCTCCTGGGCGACCTGGCGGCCGACGGCGACTCCGTCGTGGTCGCCCGCGGCGGGACCGGCGGGGGTGGCAACATCCACCGCGCCAGCTCCATCAACCGGACGCCGACGGCCGCCGGTCCCGGGGACTCGGGCGAGCAGCGCGAGCTGCGGCTCGAGCTCTCCCTCCCTGCTGACGTTGCCCTGGTCGGGAAGCCGAATGCCGGTAAGTCGACCCTGCTCAGCGCGCTGACGGCGGCGCGGCCCAAGATCGCCGACTACGCCTACACGACGCCCTACCCGGAGCTCGGCGTGATGTTCGCGGGGACCGGGCGGCCGACCACCCTCATCGAGATCCCCAGCGAACGCTACGTCGGTCACATCGAGCGGACGCGGGCGGTCGCGCTGGTGGTCGACGCGCGCCACCCGGAGGACCTGAAGGCGATCCGGGCTCTGGCGGACGACCGCCCGGCGGTTGTCGTCTGGACCAAGTCCGACCTGGTGGCGGGTCCGCATCGGAGGCGCGGCATCTGGGTCTCCGCCGAGACCGGGGAGGCGGTGGAGGAGCTCCGCGCGGCGATCCTCGAGGCGCTGGCGGCCGCTCCGCCGAGGAAGCCTCGGGAGGCGGCGCCGCGGCGCATCTCGCTGGCTCCGCTCAGCCGCGGTCCGGCGATCGCCGTGGAGCGGCGCGACTGGGGCCTGGAGGTGGCCGGCAAGCGGGTGGAACGGCTTCTCGAACGCTACGACCTGGACACCCCGGACGGTTTCGACCGCTTCCAGGTCGCGCTCGACCGAATGGGTGTCACGGCAGCCCTCGAAGAGGCGGGCGCCGAGCCGGGCGACACCGTCCGGATTGGCGACGCCGAGTTCGAGTACCAGCCCTGATGGCCACAACCTGATGGCCAAGATCGGGCTCCTCGGCGGCACCTTCGATCCCATCCACCTCGGCCACCTTGAAGCAGCCGAGGCTGCCCGGGACTGTGCTCAGCTCGACGAGGTGTTGCTGGTACCAGCCGGCAAGCCTCCCCACAAGCGTGACACCCGCGCCTCGGCTGCGGATCGGCTCGAAATGGCCCGCCTGGCCGCTGCCGGCCGACCGTGGCTGGGGGTCTGGGATTGGGAAGCACGCCGGCCGGGCCGCTCCTACACGGTCGACACGCTGCGCGCCTTTCGCCATCTTCGTCCGGCCGATGAGCCCTTCCTGATCCTCGGCTGGGATGCCGCCCGGGATCTCCGCACCTGGCGGGAGCCCGAAGAGGTGCTCCGGCTGGCGAGCCTGGTGGTGGTCGGAAGGCCCGGCCTCGATTCCCCGACAGCGGAGGACCTTCGTCGCGCGGGAATCGACCCCTTGCGGGCGATCAACTGCGTCGCGCTCACCCCGGACGTCGCCGCAACCACGGTGCGCCGGCTCGCAGCCACGGGTGAGCCGCTTGAAGATCTCGTGCCGGGCGTGGTCGAGGACTACATCCGGGAGCGGGGCCTGTACCCGGACCAGAGGTCATAATCGAACTGTTGTCCCAACCTGAGCTGAGTCCCCTGGAGCTCGCCAAGCTGATCCAGGGCGCCGCGCAGGGGGGTGGCCGCGCGGAGGCTCAGCCGAGCACGGCCGGCAGGGGGGACGTCCCCCCTCAATTCGGCCGGCACCCGGACGGTGGACCCACTGGCCGCGCCTGAGCTAAGCCCGCTCGATCTGGCAAAGCTGATCCAGGCCGCCGCCCAGGGGGTGGCCGCGCGGAGGCTCTGCCGAGCACGGCCGGCAGGGGGGACGTCCCCCCTCAATTCGGCCGGCACGAGGACGGTGGACCCACTGGCCGCGTCTGAGCTCAGCCCACTCGATCTGGCAAAGCTGATCCAGGCCGCCGCCGAGGACAAGCTCGCTCAGAAACCGGTGCGGATCCCCCTCAAAGGCAAGACCACCGTCGCCGATTACTTCGTGGTCTGCGAGGGTGAGACCGACCGCCAGGTGAAGGCCATCGCCGACGGCATCGTCGAGCGGGCGCGGGAGCACGGTGTGCGGCCGCTGGCGGTCGACGGCTACGAGGACGCGAGCTGGGTCCTGATCGACTTCGATTCGGTCCTGGTCCACATCTTTCTACCTGGCGAAAGATCCTTTTACGACCTCGAGTCGCTATGGTCTACAGCGGCACGCCGCAGGGGTACTTCCTGATATACACGGTGTGGCTTATCTGATAGGATTAGGCTCGCAATATGCTGCAAGCCAGTGGAGGTGAGGCGGTGAGCGACGCCCCCGACGAGGAGGTTAAAGTTCTCTTCATCGAGGACGACCCGGCGGTCGCCGAGATGTACAAGCTCAAGCTCGAGCTCGACGGCTACACAGTGACCGTCGCGAAGGACGGCGAGGAGGGTCTCCAGATGGCCAATGAGGCGCCGCCCGACATCATCTTCCTGGACACCAGGCTCCCGAAGATGGACGGCTTCGCCGTTCTCGAGCGGCTCCGCTCCGCGGAGCGGACACGCGAGATCCCGGTGATCATCCTCTCCAACTACGGGGAGCGCGAGCTGGTCGACCGAGGCCTGAAGCTAGGGGCGCTCGAGTACCTGATCAAGAGCCAAACCACCCCGGCGAACCTCTCGAGGGGCGTCGAGGGATGGCTGAAGGAGTAGTTGTGTTGGCTGTGAACAGGCGCGCCGACATCCGCTCCGGATTCGACCTCGACAAGCCGCTGTACACGATCAGCGTCGCTTCGGAGATCCTTGAGACCCACCCTCGCACGCTGATGCTGTACGAGGACGTCGGCCTCATCGAGCCCTTCCGGACGCCGACCAACCGCCGCCGCTACTCCCAGCGCGACATCCGCAAGCTGCGGGTGATCCAGACACTCACCCGCGAGAAGGGCGTCAACCTCGCCGGGGTGAAGCATGTCCTCACCCTCCTCGAGGTGATCAAGAAGAACGACCTCGAACCACCGCGCGACCTGAAGGACATCTTCCGCGCTTACGCCGAATTAATCTGATAATTAGTGGTACCGCGATAGGTGCCCAGCGTATAATGGCGTTGTTCGGTTTATAACCTGCCCTCCCTCCTTTCTGAAGGTCCCCCGCCATGAGCGGGGGACCTTCTTTTCTTAGACTTCGCCAGTGGCCAAGTTTGGGATCGACCTCACCGCCTGCTGGCGGCCGCGTGTCGGGATGGTCACCCATGCGCTCGCCCTGAGCGGCGCGCTGCTCAAGAAGGGTGGGCCGGCGAGCTTCACCGTTTTCAGCAGCCGGGAGCGGGTGCCCGGGCTTCCCGCCGGCTACCAGGCGGTGCTCTCGCCCCACCGGCATGAGGTGGCCAACAAGCTGCTCTGGTTTCCCTCGGTCGAAGCCGGCAGCGGGCTCGATGCGATCCTCTACCCGTACTGGCCGCCCCCGCCCC
>DATCPJ010000279.1:0-6457 GCA_036570145.1 Candidatus Dormiibacterota bacterium | reverse complement strand
CTTGCATGTGTTAGGCACGCCGCCAGCGTTAACCCTGAGCCAGGATCAAACTCTCCGTCTAAACGGAGACCCAAGGCCTTAGCCCTGAGTCGTTATGACTCTCAGAGTCTTTCCCACTCTTCAGTTGTCAAAGTTCTGGTTTCCGGCCCTCCGCAGGGCGCGCGAAGCGCGCAGTCGGAGTGGCCCGAACATTCTGCCGCCCCGCCGGCGCCCCAAACGGAGGCGGTCGAACCGGCTGCGGCCGAAGGGAGAGTATACCCCGTCCGGGGCCGCACTGTGGAGGTCCTTTACAGGGACCGCCGGCCGGACATCGCGCGGGCCAGCGTGAGCTCGTCCGCGTATTCAAGGTCGCCTCCAAAGGGCAAGCCGTGGGCTGGTCGCGTGACCCGAACGCCGAGGGGTGCGATGGCCCGGTGGAGGTAGGCCGCGGTCGCCTCCCCCTCGATGTCCGGGTTGGTGGCAACGATCACCTCCAGGACCTCCCCGCCGGCGAGGCGCGCGAGCAGCTCCGGGATGTGGATGTCCTCCGCCCCGATGTTGTCGATCGGGGAGAGAACGCCGTGTAAAACGTGGAACATCCCCCGGTACTCGCCGGTCCGCTCCACGGCGAGCACGTCGAGAGGAGCCTCAACGACGCAGATCACCGTCTCATCCCGACGGCCGGAGGCGCAGACAACGCAGAGTGGTCCCTCCGCGATGTTGAAGCAGCGGCTGCAGTAGCCGACTCTCGCCTTGAGGTCGACCAGCACCTCGGCCAGCCGCTCCACCCGCTCCCGGTCGGCTCGCAACAGGTGGAAGGCGAGCCGCTGGGCGGTCTTCGGCCCGACCCCGGGCAGCCGCGAAAGCTCCGCGATCAGCCGCTCGAGCGGCTCCGGCAGCTGCATCGCGAACGAACCCGCCCGGCCTCGGCCGGGCCTAGAGGAGCCCGGGCGGCAGGCCCAGACCGGCCGTGACCGCCTGCATCTTCTCCGTCGCAAGCGAACGCGACCGATCCAGGGCCTCATTGACAGCCGCGACGATCAGGTCGGGGAGCATCTCCGCGTCGCCGATGACGTCCGGAGAGATCGTCACCGAGACCACCTTCTGGGCCCCCGTCACGACGGCCGTCACGACCCCGCCGCCGGCGGACGCCTCGACAGTGGCTGTCTCCAGCTCGGCCTGGACCGCCGCCATCTTGGCCTGCATCTGCTGGACCTGCTTCAGCATCCCCATCGGGTTCTTCATTCGTGGATCTCCTTGATGTCGATGACCCGACCGCCGAGCACATTCAAAGCCTCGACAACGGTCGGATCGTCCTCCGGCGCCAGGGACGAGGCCTGGCGGGCTGGAACGCCACGCTCGGTGAGCGGGAGCAGCCGGATCTCGAAGCCGAAAGTCGGGCCGAAATGCGCCGCCACGAGCCGGGCCACCTCGGCGTGCTTGGTCATCGCCACATCGTATTGGCCCTTGTAGGGGTAGACGGCGACGACGGTGTTGCCCTCGAAGTCCACCTTGGCCTGCTTGAGGATGCCCCGCGCGCTGACGGCCAGCTCCTCGAGCACACGGGTCCAGGCCTGCTGGGTGTCGGCGGCCGGCTCGATCGGGGCGGAGGCCGCCGGCTCTGGCGCGGGCGCCGCCACCGGCTCGGTCGGCGCCGGCGCGGCCTCCGGCCTGGCCAGCTCCAGCGTGGGCTGGGCGGGCAGAGGGTTCGGCGCCCCAACCGACGCCCCAACCGGCGCCCCAACCGGCGCCCCAACCGGCGTCGTCCCGACGCTGTCCAGGGGTGGCGCAGCAGCCGCGATCGGCTCTGCCACGCCGGCAACTGCCAGCCGGACCAGGGTGGCCTCGACCAGGAAGCGCGGCTCGGCGTGGCGGCGGACCTCGCCGTCCAGGTGGAGCAGAGCGTCGAGAGCGGCCGACAGCCGACTTCGGGCCGCCACATCACGCCCGTCAATCGCTTTGACAAGCAGATCCCGGCAGCGCTCCAGCAGCGCCCGCACCAGCGGACGCAGGTCGACGCCCCCCTCGTACAGTCCGTTCAGAGCGTGCAGCGCGTCGTGCGCCCGCCCCTCGACGACGGCGTCGAACAGCGAGGCGACCGCCAGCGGGTCGGCGATCCCCAGCAGAGATCGAGCCTCCGCGACGTCGATCGAGCCCCCGGTCAGCGGCGCCAGCTGGTCCAGGTAGCCGATCGCGTCCCGCATCGACCCCTCAGCGGTCCGCGCCAGCAACGAGAGAGCCTCCGCATCGATGGCGATCCCCTCCGAAGAGGCCACGAAAGCAAGCCGCGAAGCGATCCCCTCCTCGGTGATCCGCCGGAAGGGGAACTGCTGGCACCGCCCGAGGACCGTCAGGGGCACCTTGTTCGCCTCCGTCGTGCAGAGAACGAACACGACATTGGGCGGCGGCTCCTCGAGGGTCTTCAGGAAGGCGTCGAAGGCCGAGCCGCTGAGCATGTGCGCCTCGTCGATGATGTAGACCTTGTGGCTCCCCTGCGAAGGAGCCAACCGAACCCGCTCGCGCAGCTCGCGGATGTTGTCGACCCCGTTGTTGGAGGCGGCATCGATCTCGATCACGTCGAGCGCATTGCCCTCCGCGATCGCCAGGCACATCGCACACGAGTTGCACGGCTCGCCCGACCCCGCAGGACGCTGAAGGCAGTTCAAAGCCTTCGCCAGCAAGCGAGCCGAAGATGTCTTGCCAGTCCCCCGCGACCCCGAAAACAGGTAAGCGTGGGCAACCCGGCCGGACGCGATCGCCCCCTGCAGCGCGCGGGTGACAGCCTCCTGGCCGACCAGGTCGGCAAAGGTCTGCGACCGGTACTTGCGGTAAAGCGTCTGGTAAGTCATCTCGATCTCGATCTCAAAAAGAAAAGGTGACCGCGCACCCTCTCGTCGATTGCGGCACCCCCGGCGCTACCGTGGCTTCCGGCTCCGGCCCAGATGACTGCGGCACCGTCGGAATTCCCCCTTACCGCTGCTACCTTCCGGTCCTGACGGGGTTCGGGGGCCCGACCTGCGCAGGTCCCGGCCCTCAACGCCTTCCACCTCGGTCTGACCCGAAGGGCCGAACCTCGGAGCGGGAATTCAACCCAGCTGAGGCGGATTGCTGGTGCAGGGTACCGCCAGTCCCCCGTCTAGCGCGGCCGAGCAACAGTCTACCCGCCGCTACCGCGGCTCAGCACCCGGGCGACCAGGCCCAGCTCGATCCAGGCCAGCAGGGTGACGACCGTGATGACGCCCTCGGCCACGAGCAGGAACGACGCGGTCGGCAGGGTGAGGAACCGGAAGAGAGCCAGCCCTCCCAGCAAGACCGCGATCAGCGCCGTCGACAGCTGGCCGAAGAAGGTGTGCCGGAGGCTGGGGAGCTTCCCGAGCAGGACCAGGACGCCGCCCACCAGGGTCGGCAGCCCATACCGGGCGATCACGACAAGGGCAAGCCATAAGGGAAAGGCTCCGCCCAGCGCGAGACCCAGGGCCACCGCCCCGAAGAAGACGCCGTCGCAGATCGGATCGAGCGCGGCGCCGAACTTGGTCGGGCGGTCGAAATGGCGGGCGATGGTGCCGTCGACGAGGTCGGTAAGCCCCGCCAGAGCGACGACAACCGCCAGCCAGGGCAGCCCCGCCGCGGAAAGAGCGAAGAAGAAGGCGGGGACGGCAAGCACGATCCGCGAGCCGGTGACGAGGTTGGCGACCCCGGCAAACCGGGGCCGATCCGCCACAGCTACGGCTTCGGCGAAACCGGCGGCAAGGAGGGAAGGATCGAAGGCGCAGAAGACGGCGAGGGCAGCGGCGTCACGACCGGCGTCGGCGTCGGGGTGGGAACCGGCGTCGGGGTCGGCACCCCGGGCGCCACGTTCTGGCCGCAGGGCTTCGGCTGGGCGTCCTTCAAGAAGATCTCCGTGCGCTTCGAAGCAGAGGGCGTCGACGCATCGGCAAGGCCGCCGTCGGACGAGCAAACGGTCAGCGAGACGACGCCGTCGGGCTGCTTCCAGGAAGCCGGCCAGGCCCGCCCGCCGGAGTACACCGAGGCCAGGAACGGCTTCCACATGTACTGCGCGACATCCTCGCCCCAGAGGACGTTGGTCGGGCACATCCAGCCCGAGGTCGGCTGGCCGTTCGCCAGCCGCGTGTAGCCGGAAAGACAGGCGGGGCCCTTGTCGATGTGGGCCATGAACGTCCCCACTGCGAGGTCGGGCGTGTAGCCCATCATCCAGGACGACTCGTAGGCGTCGGTGGTCCCGGTCTTGCCCGCCACGGGCAGAGAATTCATGCTCAGCTCCTTCCCCGGCACGCCGTGCAGGATGTTCGTGGTCAGGTAGGCGAGCGCCGGCGAGATGACCTGGCCGCCGACCGTGTTCTCGGGGAAGGCCGGCAGCGTCTTGCCGGTCGCGTCGACAACCTTCAAGACCGGGTGCGGATAGACGCGGATGCCCCCGTTGTCGAACGTCGAGTAGGCGGCGAGGTGGTCGACCATCTTGATGTCGCCCGAGCCGATCGTGGTCGTCAGCGAGTTGGCGTCGAAGTTGCCCGCCGCGCCCAGCTTGTGGGCGAAGTCGATGACCCGCTGCGGACCGAGGTCGCGGAAGGTCCACAGCGCCGGGATGTTGCGCGACTGTTCCACGGCGCTCCGCAGAGAGATGTAGCCCTGCAGCCGGCCGTCCCAGTCGGTGAAGCGGGTGCCGCCGATCACGGCGTCCTTGTCGTTCACCAGCGTCGAGGCCGTGTACTGCCCGGTCTGCAAACCCAGCGCATACGTATAGGGCTTGAAGGAGGAACCCGGCGCGCGGCCCACGTCGGTCAGGTTGACCTGGCCCTGGATCGCGTCCGAGTTGTAGTCGCCGCTCCCGACCATGGCCAGGATCTCGCCGTTCTTGGGATCCATGGCAAGCAGAGCCCCGGTATTGGCGCCCTTCGGCTTGGCGAGGGCGGCGACGGCGTCCTTGACCGCCTTGTCAGCCTTCTTCTGGGTGGCGAGGTCGAGCGTCGTGTAGATCTTCAAACCACCGGTGTGGATCGTCTGCTCCTCGTAGCCGTGGTCCTCCAGGTACTGGATCGTGTAGTCGACGAAGTGCCCGGTCAGGGGATCGACCCCGCTGGCCTGCGCGGCGTGCCGGGCGACCATCGGCGTCCAGATGTCGGTCTTGCCGGCCGCATCGGCCGCCGCGGCGCTGATCTTGTGGTTGGCGACCATCGAGCCGAGGACCTCGTCCCAGCGGTCTTTCGCGGCCTGCTTCTGAGTTCCGGTCCCGAACGGGTCGTAGGCCGACGGCGCCTGCGGCAGCCCGGCCAGGAAGGACGCCTGGGGCAGCGTCAGCGATGCGGCCGGGACCCCGAAATACGTTTGCGCCGCGGCCTCGATGCCGAACGCCCGGTTGCCGTAGAAGATCGAGTTCAGGTAGAGCTCGAGGATCTGCTGCTTCGAGTAGCGCCTCTCCAGCTCCTCGGCGAGGAGCAGCTCGCGCATCTTGCGGGAAAAGGTCGGGTCGCCGGTGCCGCTGGTGCCGCCGGTGGCGCAGGCGGCACAGAGCACGTCGTTCTTGATCAGCTGCTGGGTGATCGTCGAACCGCCGATCGCCGAGGAGCGATGGGTCAGGTTGTAGACGAGGGCGATCGCGACCCGGCGGAAGTCGACGCCCTGGTGGGTGTAGAAGGCGCGGTCCTCGACCGAGATGGTCGCGTCCTGGAGCACCGGCGCGATCTTGGCGAGCGGCACGATGGTCCGATTCTCGACGTAGAAGGAGGTGATCTGGACCCCGTTCCGATCGTAGACGCGGGTGGTCTGGTCGAGGTTGCCGGCCTTCAGCTGGTCGAGGGAGGGCAGGCCCTGCGAGTAGTAGCCGACGGCCGCCACGGTGCCGGCCGTGCCGAACACGCCGACGGCGGCGATGACGGCCACGAGGACCAGGAGGACCGACTGCCAGCGGCGGCTGGTCGCCCTGTAGTAGGTGCGGCGACGCGTGCGGGAACGTTTCAAGGGCTGCTGTTGGGAACGCGGTTCCGCCCCGAAGGTTACCTCAGACCGATGGCCGTGGCACCCTGGACGGCCAAGCCGCTGATCGGGTTGGCGAACAAGACGTAGGCGACTACGACCACCGCGGCGAGCGCGGCGCCCCCGCCGGCGAGCCAGCCCCGGGTGCTCTGGACGACCTGCTCGCCGGGCGAGGCGAGGAAGACCAGGCGGAGGTCGCGGAGCACCGCGAAGCCGACCACCGCCCAGGCGAAGAAGCCGGCGGCGACCAGCCAGAAGAGGCCCGCGTGGGCCAGCTGCGCGGCGACGGCGAACTCGCCGAAGAAGCCTGCCAGCGGTGGGATCCCGGCCAGTGAGAGCAGGCAGACGGCGAACCCGGCCGCTCGGGCGGGTGAGCGCTCGGCCAGCCCGGCGAGGCCGTGGGGTGTCTCGCCGAGCACCAGCGGCGCCGCCGCCGAGGCGACCAGGTAGGCGCCGAAGAGGAAGAGGCTCGCGCCCAGGGCGAGGC
>DATCPJ010000278.1:0-32423 GCA_036570145.1 Candidatus Dormiibacterota bacterium | reverse complement strand
GAGCCGGTTAGCGCGAGACCTGGACGGGACGGCCCCTGCGGGCGGCCGGCTCGGCTTCTGTCCCCCGCCCGAAAGCACCCGCGGCTCGGCGCGAGCGGATCGAGCAGCGCCGGATGTCGGCGGCCTGGGAGCTGTTTCGCGGCGGCATGCCGACCCTGCGGTCGTGCGAGCTCACGCACACAATATATTGCGCCAGACCCCGGGGCGCAATACCAAGTTTGGAACCACTCTGGTCGACACCGGCTAGTTCGGAGCGGCGGTAATACGATTCCGTGCATGAGCCTGAATCTCGCCGTCATCCTCGCCGAATCCGCGTTTGCTCATCCGGACAAGGAGGCGGTCGTCCTCCACCCCTTCCGGCTCTCCTATGGACAGATCGACGCGCTCTCCAACCAGGTCGCCTCCTCGCTCCAGCAGCAGGGCCTGCAGCGGGGTGAGAAGGTCGGCATCATGCTCCCCAACGTCCCCCAGTTCGTCATCTCCTACTACGGCGTCCTGAAGGCGGGCGGCGTCGTGGTCCCGATGAACGTCCTCCTCAAGGCGCCCGAGGTGAATTTCTACCTGAGCGACTCGGAAGCGCGGTTCCTGATCGCCTGGGAGGACTTCGCGGGCGAAGCCCTGAAGGGCACACCGAGCGGTGTGACGGTCTTCGTCGTCAATCGGCCGGGCTCTGACGCGATCCCCGAGGGCTCCCGCTCCTTCACCGAGCTGATGGGCGGCGACTCCCGCTTCGACATGGCTCCCACCAGCCCGGACGACACCGCGGTGATCCTCTACACGTCGGGCACGACCGGGAAGCCGAAAGGCGCCGAGCTGACCCACTTCAACCTCTACATGAACTGCACCACCTCGGGCGGCCTGTTCGGCTTCCGGGACGATGACGTCGGCCTGGCCGTCCTGCCGCTCTTCCACTCCTTCGGGCAGTCGAGCGTGATGAACGTGTCGATGCGCTACGCCGGGATGATCTCGCTGGTGCCCCGCTTCGAGGTGGCCGCCGTCTGCGAGGCGATCCAGCGCGACAAGGTCACCGTCTTCAGCGGTGTGCCGACGATGTTCTTCGCCCTCCTCCACGACCCCCAGGTCGCCAACTACGACCTCTCCTCCCTGCGGGTCGCCGTCTCCGGCGGCGCCTCGATGCCGGCCGAGGTCATGACGACCTTCGAGAAGCGCTTCGGGCTCACCATCCTGGAGGGCTACGGGCTCTCCGAGACGTCGCCGACCGCATCCTTCAACCAGAGCCTCGAGCAGCGCCGCTTCGGCTCCATCGGGAAGCGGATCTGGGGCGTCGACATGAAGATCTTCAGCGAGGACGACAAGTCCCTCCCGCCCGGCAAGGACAACGTGGGCGAGATCGTGATCCGCGGCCACAACGTGATGAAGGGCTACTACAAGAAGCCGGAGGCGACCGCCGAAGCCTTCAAGGGCGGCTGGTTCCACAGCGGCGACATGGGCTACCAGGACGAGGACGGCTTCTTCTTCATCGTCGACCGGAAGAAAGAGCTGATCATCCGGGGCGGGTTCAACGTCTACCCCCGAGAGGTTGAAGAGGTGCTCTACGCGCACCCCGCGGTCCAGGAGGCGGCCGTCATCGGCGTGCCCGACGAGCGGATGGGCGAGGAGGTCTCGGCGGTCGTATCGCTGAAGCCCGGCCAGGCCGTCAGCGAGGAAGACCTGATCGCCTTCACCAAGGAGCGGGTGGCGGCCTACAAGTACCCGCGCACGATCCGCTTCCTGGACTCTTTACCGAAGGGCCCGACGGGCAAGATCCTGAAGAAGGAGCTCAAGCAGCAGCTCGGGGTGCCAGCGCCGGGCTGAGTCGGGCGCCCAATGATTGGGCAGCCCCCTCCCCGCCTACGGCGGGACTCCCCCACGCGTGGGGGAGCAAGACTTGCCACGCTGTGGCCCCCGGATTAGTCGAGTCTTGCCTCTCCACGAAGTGGGGAGGTGGCCCGCAAAGCGGGACGGAGGGGCTGTGCGATCCAGCTATCGATTTGCTGGGGCGAAGAGAATCTCCCTTCTTAGTCGCCGGCAGTCGTCGCAACGGCGGCTTCCCGGGCTCCCACCGGGATGTGCTTCTGGAACCAGCCGGCGATCCGGTTCAGGCGCTCGACGCGGCGGTCCGGTCGGCCCGAGCGGGAGAGGTCGTGGGTCTCCTCCGGGAACCGCACCAGCTCCACCTCCCGGCGGAGCACGCGGAGCGCACCGAACAGCTCCTCGGCCTGGTGGATCGGGCAGCGGAGGTCCATCTCGCCGTGGGTCAGGAGCAGCGGTGTGCGGATGCTCTCGACGTAGCGGATCGGCGAACGTTCCCACAGCGAACGAGGATCCGACCAGTCCAGGACGCCCATCTCCTGGTCGTTCCAGAGAGCGATGTCGCAGGCGCGGTAGTCGCTCACGAAGTCGGCGATCGACCGCATCGAGACCGCCGCCTTGAAACGGTCCGTGTGACCGACGATCCAGTTCGTCATGAACCCGCCGAAGGAGCCGCCGCCGACGCCCATCCGATCGGTGTCGACGTAGCCCGTCCGCTCGACGAGCTGGTCGAGGGACGTCATCAGGTCCTCGTAGTCCCTGCCGCCCCAATCCTTGACGCAGGCGCGTTGGAAGGCCTCGCCGTACCCGCAGGAGCCGCGCGGGTTGACGTAGAAGACCAGGTAGCCCAGGCCCGCCAGGACCTGGAACTCATGGAAGAAAGACCAGGAGTACTCCCCATGGGGGCCGCCGTGGATCTCCATCACCAGCGGCCACCGGCGCCCCGGGTCGAAGCCCTCCGGCTTCAACAGCCAGCCCTCCAGCTTCCACCCGTCGGCGGCGGTGAACTCCCAGCGCTCCGGCATCGCCAGGCTGCGGCCGGCGATGAAGTGGTTGCTGGTGGTCAGGCGGCGCTCGCCTTCCGCGTCATGGAGGAAGAGATCTCCGGGTGTCGTCGGGTCGGAGGCACAGAACACGATCGCGCCGCCGCCAAGACTCCAGTCGAAGACCTGCCGGTTGCCCGCCACCTCCGGCCGAAGGTCCGCGCCCGTCACGCTGCAGGACCAGAGCTCGGAGCGGCCCGGCAATGCGACTGGAAAGACGATCCGGGTGCCGTCCTCGCTCCAGTTGATCTCGAAGCCGTGGCCGCCGCGCATGTCGGAGATGCAGTGGTCGCCGACGCAGATGTCCTCTCCGGCGGTGATGCATCGCTGGTCGCCACCGGCGGCCGAGACGAGCCAGAGCCGCGTGTAGCTGCCGGCCAGCACGTCGGTGCCCGCGTAGGCGATCAGGTCGCCCTTCGGAGACCAGCGGGGCACCCCGATCACGAGCCCGCCGGCCACCTGGCGAAGGGCGCCGCCCGCCGCCGCCGCCACATACACGAAGTTGGTCTCCATGAGGTCGTTGTCCGGCTCCGCATTGCCGTCGAGCACCAGGCTCTTGCCGTCGGGCGACCAGTCGAACCCGCCGACGTCCCAGCGTCCCGAGGTCAGCTGGAGCGGCTCTCCGCCATCCGCCGAGACGACGAAGAGGTGGCCCCGCCGGCCATCGAGGTAGCCGCGCCCGTCGGACTTGTAGTCGAGGCCCTGGGCCACCCGGGCGATCGGCGGGCGGGGCGGCGCGTCGGGCCCGCCTTCGGGCGGGCGCGGGTCGGCGACGATGCCCTCGGGGTGGCCGATCACGGAGCCCTTGAAGGCGATCCGGCGCCCGTCCGGCGACCATTTCGGCGCGCCCGCGCCGAACTCCAGAGATGTCAGCTGCCGCGCGTCGCCGGCGTCCGGGTCGAGTACGAAAACCTGGCGAGCGCTTCCCTTCTTGGCGACGTAGGCGAGGCGGCGGCCGTCAGGGGCCCATTCCGGCGAGTCGTCCTTCGGCCCAGCGGTCGCCTGGACGACCGGGGCGCCGGCGCCGAGACCGCGGAGGTAGATCTGGCTCCGGTAGTCGACCGCGTCACGGTCGGCCCGGCGGACGACGTAGGCGACCCGCTCGCCCGTGGGGTCGATCCGGGCGTGGTCGATCCACGTGAAGCGGTAGATGTCGTCGGCGGTGAAGGGAGGTGACGGCAGCATCTAATGCCGGTTTAAGAGTAGCCGGAGCCGAGCGAGGTCAGGCGGTCGGCAGCGAGCTCTTCTCCAGGAGCTGGCCGAAGTCGCCGCTCCAGCCGCTGAGTAGCTCGTGGACGGCGATCAGGTCGTCGCCCGTGATCGGGTCGACCTCGGGCACCGTGACCGGCTCGGGGAGCAGCAGCTCCTCGCCCTCGGAGGTCGCGATCTGAGCCGCCTCGCGGCACATCTCCGCGGTGAGCTCGAACTGGCCGCCGCCCTCGAACGAGCAGAATTGGCAGCGGAAGTGGAGCTGGATGCTCTTGTCGTTCCGAAAGCTCGCCTCGATGTCGGCGCGGCGCAGCGAGTTTCCGCAACCCGGGCACTTGCGCCGGCGCACCTCTGCCCGGAGCACCCTGAGGACGACTTGCTCCATATTGGGAATTGAGCCTAAAAGCGCGCTGAAACATTCCTGCTACGTCCTGTTAAGGAACGCAGCCTAGTTCAGACCCGGTTCCCCTACGAGGTATTGAATCGGTTGTAACCCGAATGGCGACTTGTAACGAACCTCGGCAGCCGGACACTAGGATCGCCGGATGAGAAGTCCTGAGACCCGGCGCGGTCTCGTCGCCGGCGCGATCGCCGGCAGCGTCCTTGTCGCGCTGATGTACCTGTTGGGCCCCCTGGCCGGTCTTCGGCCTCTGCCGCAGCTTCTCCAACAGCCGATCCTCGACCTCATGCCCGGGGCCGTCTTCGGCTTTCTGATCGACAACCTGCAGCATGCCGGCAAGGTCGCCGAGGAGGCGAGCCTGGTCGTCGGCATGATCGCGGGCCTCGCCGTGCTGGGCGGGGTGTACGGATACCTGCGACTTCGCCGGACGATCCCTCACCTGGCGATGCTCGTCGCCGCCGCCGGCTGGCTGGTCGTAACCGGGGTGCTGCTGCCGGCGAGCGGCGACGGCTGGTTCGGGCTCCTCGAAAGCTTTATCGCGCCCCTTCTCTGGGCGGTCCTCTTCGTCGTCTATGCCGTGATCCTGGAGGGCGCCTACGACAGCTGGCTGGTGGCCGCGCCGGCGACGGCCGACCCCGGGCGGCGGCAGCTGCTTCGGACCGTCCCGCTCGCGATCGCGGGAGGCTCGCTGCTGGTGATCGGGTTCGAGCTCGTCCCCCGCTGGTACAACGCCATCTTCGCCGCGCCATCGACCGGACCGACCGCCGAGCTGACCCCTGTCGGCGACTTCTACGTGGTCTCCAAGAACTTCACCGATCCGATCGTCGATCCCGCCGGCTGGGAGCTCAGCATCCATGGCCTTGTGAACAATCCGCTGCGCCTCAAGCTCGACGCCCTTCGCCAGCTGCCCGCCGTCACCGAGTACGTGACGCTGGAGTGCATCAGCAACAACGTCGGCGGCTACCAGATCAGCACCGGCCTGTTCGGTGGCATCCCTCTCGGCTCGCTGCTCGACACGGCAGGCGTCCAGGCGGCCGCCACGCTCGTCGCCTTCCGCTCGCGCGACGGTTACACCGAGAGCCTGCCGCTCAGCCTGATCCGGCAGTCACCCGAGATCCTCCTCGCGCTGACGCTCGACGGGGCGCCGCTGGCGGACCTGCACGGATTCCCGGCGCGCATCCTGGTGCCCGGCCACTACGGCATGAAGGGCCCCAAGTGGGTCGAGGACATCGAGCTCGCGACGGGATCTCGCAACGGGTACTGGGAGAACCAGGGCTGGAACCCGGACGCCGCGGTGCAGACGATGTCGCGGGTCGACTCACCGCCAGAGGGATCGCTGCTCAAGGCCGGGCAGATCGACGTCTCCGGTGTGGCCTTCGCCGGAAAGCGCGGCATAGGCTCGGTCGAGATCAGCGCCGACGGTGGGCGCTCGTGGGCCCCCGAGGTCGTGAAGGCACCGCTGTCGAACCTGACCTGGGTAACCTGGACAGCGACCTGGACCGCGGCAGCCGCCGGACAGTACCGGCTGCTGGTGCGGGCGCGCGACGGAAAGGGAGACCTGCAGAGCGCGAGCGCGAGCCCGAGCTACCCGGACGGTTCGAGCGGCTACCACTCCGTGCAGGTGAGCATCACAAGCCGCTAGGCAGGGTGATCGCCGTTCGAATAATGCCCTCCCCACGTGGTGGGGAGGGGGAAAACCGACTAATTGGTATCTAGGCGGTCAGCGGGAAGGACGACTATTTCATCGTCCAGGCTGCTTTTACCGTGTCCCAGAGCATCCTCGGGCCGCCTTCCTTGGCGAACATGCCGAGGATCTTGTTCTGCTTTTCCCACTTGGATGTGCCGTCGACGCGGAAGAATTCGTCGAGCGCGCGGTCGAGCAGCTCGGGGTACTTGCCGAGCAGGTTCGGGTTCTCCTCCAGCAGGGGGACCGCTCCGTTGTACTTCTTCATGTCCCGGGCGATCCAGGAGTTGTCGATCCGGCCCTTGTAGCGGACGAGGGTGCGTTCCGAGAAGTCGCCCAGCTCCTTCGCCTGGATGACCGTCTCTCCCGCCATCCGGCCGCTTGCCATCGCCAGGTTGGAGCCCTCCCGGTGGACGGGGTTGGCCATCATCGCGGCATCCCCGCAGACCAGGTAGCCGTTCCCGTAGAGCTTGGGCATCGCCTTGTAGCCGGCCTCCGGGATCATCTTGGCCAGGTACTCGACCGTCTCCGCCCCCTTCAGCAGCGGCTTGATGGCGGGATGGTTCTTGAAGTGCTCGAGCAGCTCGTTGGGGGTGAGGAGGCCGTGGTCGACCCGGCCCACGTCCCGGGCCGTGACGACACCGCCGCTGTAGTCGCTGACGAGCACCCCGCCGCCCACCGAAAGCGTGTCCTTATTCGTGTAGATGAACATGAAGCCGGCCTTCCCGAAGGTCGAGTCGCCGAAGCACTCGACGGCGCAGCCCTCACCCGGCTCGCAGTTGAAGCGCTCCTCGATCTTCCCCGCGTCGAGGGCCATCACCTCCTTGACGGCGATCGCCGCCTGGTTGGCCCGGATCGGCTTTTTGAGCCCGGCGCGCTCGAGCAGCCGCATGCCGAGGCCGATGCCCTCGCAGACGACCACCACGTCGGCGAGGAGGTCGCCCTCGCGGCCGGTCGTCACCCCGACCACCTTGCCCTCGCGAACGATCAGGCTCTCGACAACGGTCTCGTTGATGACGAATGCCCCCGCCTCCTCCGCCTTCGACGCATACCAGGGGTCGAAGCGGGCACGGAGCACGCTGAAGGAGTTGGGATGCTCGCGATGGCGGAAGTTCTTGTGGCCGAGCAGCCGGAGCGCCGCGCTCTTGGTCATGAACCAGCGCTGTTCCTCGATCATCGGCCGCTCGACCGGCGCCTCCTGCCAGGCGTCGCCGACCACCTCTTCCAGGTTGTGGCGGTAGAGGATGCCGCCCATGACGTTCTTTGCGCCCGGCTTCTCGCCCTTCTCGAGGACCACGACCTGGAGGCCGGCCCGGGCCATGGTGATGGCGGCAGAGATCCCCGCCGGGCCCGCCCCGACGACGATCGCATCAAACTTCTCGTCCTGCATCTACTGAGAATCGTATTGATTTCGCGATGGACCTGATCGGCCTGACCGGGGGGATCGGGTCCGGCAAGAGCACCGTCAGCGGCTTTTTGCGCGAGCTCGGCGCCCGCGTCATCGACGCCGACGAGGGGGCGCGGGCGGTCGTCGAGCCGGGGACCGCCGGCTTTGCCGCGGTGGTGGCCGAATTCGGCCCGGAGGTCGTCCGCGACGGCCGCCTCGATCGACAGCGGCTGGCGGAGATCGTCTTCAACGACAAGCAGGCCCTGCGGCGGCTGAACGCCGTCGTCCATCCGCTGGTCCGGGAGTGGACCGCGGCCCGGCTGGCGGAGGCCGCCGGCGACGGCGCCGAGCTCGCCGTCCAGGACATCCCGCTCCTCTTCGAGAGCGGCTACGAGCCGATGTTCCGGTCGACGATCCTCGTCTACGTCCCAGAGCCGATCCAGTTGGAGCGACTCCTCGCCCGAGGCATGCCCGAAGCGGACGCCCGGGCGCGGATCGCAAACCAGCTGCCGATCGATGAGAAGCGCAGCCGGGCGACCTACGTGATCGACAACAGCGGGACCCGGGAGGAGACCCGGGCTCAGACCGAGAAGATCTGGACCGAAATCACCGCATCGAGGTCGAGCGGCCCATAGAGGTGCGGGAACCCCTCACCGTGCGAGTCTTCCCAACGCAGCTCCCAGCGCAGCTTTTCGGGGTCGATCTCGAGCACGACCAGACCGGCCTGGCCCGCGAAGTGGCGGCGGCCGCTCGACTCCAGCTGGGCGGCCGTCGAGCAGTGGATGAAGCCCTCGGTGATGAGCGAGTCGGACTGGTACTTGCCCGCGAGAGCGGCGTGGTTCCATTGCTCGCGGGTCGTGATGTGGAAGATCGGCTCGGCCGTCTCAGACCACCCCGGCCGCGGCCAGCTCAGCCAGCCGGCCGGCGTCGATCCCGACCTCGCCAAGCACCTCGCGGTTGTGCTGCCCAAGCCCGGGTGGGTCGAGCCTCCGCCAGCCGGCCTCGAGCGGGACTGCAGGCGCCACCTCGGTGCCGCCGGCCTGATGCCGGATCAGGCCTCGCGCCGCGATCTGGGGATGGCTCTCCAGCTCCGCCAGCTCGAGCACGGGCTCGACGCAGACGTCGAGGCCGTCGAGCCGGGCTGTCCAGTCATCCCGGCCGCGGGTGAGGAAGACGGCCTCGACCTCGGCGTGAGCCTCGGGGCTCGGGTCGAGGTGGCGGCCCAGCAGGTCGGGGCGTTCCAGCGCTTCGACGAGGGTCGACCAGAACTTCGGCTCCAGGGCGCCGACCGACAGGAAGCGGCCGTCGGCACACTCGTAGACCCGGTAGCAGGGGAAATGGCCGGTCAGCCGGGTGCGGCCGCCGACCGGCTGCTCGCCGCCCGCGAACGCTTCCGCCACCGGCATCGCGAGCCACGTCAGGGCTCCGTCGGTCATCGAGATGTCGAGGTGCTTACCCTCGCCGCCCCTGGCGACGGCGAGGAGCGCGGAAAGGATGGCCGCGGCCGCGCCGACGCCGCCGGCGCCGATGTCGGCCACCTGGACCGCGAGCGGGTGGGGACTGCCGCCGGGCGGAGCGTTGAGGGCGAGGGCGCCGGCGGTGGCCATGTAGTTGAGGTCGTGACCGGCACGCTGGGCGAAAGGCCCATCCTGGCCGTAGCCGGTTATCGAGCAGAGGACGAGGCCCGACCGCAGGGCGCGAAGTGTCGCCCAGCCGAGGCCGAGCCGCTCCATGACACCGGGCCGGTTTCCCTCGACAACCACGTCGGCGGTCGCGACCAGAGCCTTGAAGAGCTCGCGCCCCGCCTCCGCCTTCAGGTTGAGCGTGATCGCGCGCTTATTTCGGTTGAGGGAGTTGAAGACCACGCCCTGACCGCCGGCGAGTGGAGGCAGCCAGCGCAGGTAGTCGCCGGTGCCCGGCTCCTCCACCTTGATCACGTCCGCGCCGCGGTCGCCGAGGAGCATCGTGCAGAACGCGCCGGGCAGCAGCCGGGTGAGGTCGAGGACGCGGATTCCGGTCAGGTCCACTACACACTTTCCTTATAGTGACAATGTTAATAATGTGGTGTTATCGTCCGGTTTGGGACCGCCAGGCGTTAACGATCTTATAAGCGTCATGGAAGAGATCACGATCAAGGTACCGGCACCCTTCTCGGGGGTGAGCGACCTCGGCTTCACGGCCCGCTACCCGGGCCAGGAGGCCTACGCCGCCGCGCCGGACGTTCCCCTCCTCATCGAGGGGCCGGCCCAGCCGATGCAGCGGTTGATGGGCCACCTCCGGATGCTCCGCCGGCGGGAGGACGGCCCCTATTCCTGGACCGACCCCGTGATGCTGAGCGACGAGGTCGTCGTGATGGCCTTCCGGGATCGCAGCCTGGAGCGAGGCGGACCGCTCGAAAACGGGGCTGAGGCAGCGCGGGACTACATCCAGAACGCGGTCCGGCCGGTCGTCTTCCCCTTCCTCCAGGACTGCGCCTCGGTGGCTGGGCTGAGGCTGGCAGAGCTGATCGAGATCCGCGTCCAGGCATCCCAGCAGCGGATCGCGGATCTCCAGGTCCGCCTCGAGCAGATCGTCCAGCCGAACGGGCACGACGTCCTCTGGAGCTTCTAACCGAACTGCACTCGAGGTCAGACGATGCTGGAACGGGTCCGAAAAACCACAAAGATCGGACTGCGGACGCTGGCTGGGCCTGTCGCTGATTCCCGAACTCGGAATCTGTTCAGGCCAGGGGCGACGCCTACGGAGATGGCGAAGCCGACGGGCTCGCCGAAGGTGAAGCACCGGGCGACGGCGACGGCGTTGCCGTCGGCGACGCGCTGACCGACACGCTGGGCGAGGGCTCCGGCAGGTTGACCGGAGCCGGCCCCTTGTTGAGGAAGATGAAGGCGGCGGGCACGATGATCAGGCCCGCGATGACGGTGACCACAAAGGACACCGCCCCCCACTCCTTCCGGATCAGCTGCCCGAAGTCCACGCTGCGGGATTGTACCGATCGCTAGAGTTCGACCTCGGCTCCTTCCTTCTTCCACCCCACGAAATCTTCGATTTCGCGGGGACCCCGGATTTGACTGCCCGGGAGGTAGGACTAGAGCTCGACCTCAGCGCCCTCTTTCTTGTTTCTCTGGTTCAGGAGCCGGATGAAGTCCTGCGCACGGGCGAGGGCCTTCCAGCGCTCCGGGAAGAAGTCCTGCGCCAGGATGTCCCTGGCTGGGAGCTGATAGACGGTGACGCACCACTTTTGAAGGGTGCGCGTGACCTCCACCTCGAAATCGTTTTCAGCGGTGGTGTAGCGCACGACCTTGTCGTCGTCGTCAAACCGTCTTTTTCCAGAAATAGCCATAGCAATAGATGGATGCGGAGAGGGGAACAGCTCATCGAGCCAGAGCTGATTATAGCCCCGGAGGGGACCTTTTAACCGTCGAGGAGGGACCGGAGGAAGGGCAGCAGCTGGTCGCGGAGGTCGTCCCGCTTGAGCGCGAGGCTGATGTTCGCCTTGAGGTAGCCGGGGATTTCGCCGGTGTCGTAATAATCGCCCTCGACCTCCAGCGCGACCACCTTGCCGCCGGCGATCGTGCTCCGGATGGCGTCGGTGAGCTGGATCTCGCCCCCCGATCCGGGCTCGGCGGCATCGAGCGCTCCGAAGACGTCGTTGGCGAGGACATAGCGGCCGAGGATGGCGAGATCGGAGGGCGCATCGCCCACCGCCGGCTTCTCGACCAGGTCGGCGACCTCGTGCACCCGGCCGGAGCTCGACCTGGTGTCGATGATGCCGTAGCGGTTGACCTGGTGCGGGGGTACGCGGCGGGCGGCGAGCACCGTCGCGCCCTCCTGCCGGTGGATGTCGATGAGCTGCTTGAGGCAGGGCGTCGCCCCGAGGATGACATCGTCGGCCAGCAGCACCGCGCAGGCCTCGTCGTCGACCAGCCGGCGGGCCGTCCAGACAGCGTGGCCGAGGCCGAGCGGCTGCTTCTGCTGGATGTAGGTGAGGTCGACCTTCTCGCTCAACAGGTCGACCTGGTGGAGGAGCTCCAGCAGGTCGTCCTTACCGCGCTCGCGGAGGTAGAACTCGAGCTCGATCGAACGGTCGAAGTGGTCGACGATGGCGCGCTTGCCGCCACCGGTGACGAGGATCACCTCTTCGATGCCGGAGGCGACCGCCTCTTCGATGCCGTACTGGATGGTCGGCTTGTCGACCAGCGGGAGCATCTCCTTGGGCTGGGCCTTGGTCACCGGGAGGAAGCGCGTCCCGAGCCCGGCCGCCGGAAACACTGCCTTGCGGACCGGCGGCACATCCATCTCGGACAATGTATCCCGTGGTCGAATTCGAGAAAGTCAAGCCGGGGGCCGAGGAAACGATCGAGCGAGTTATCGACGCATCCCTCCTGACCAGCCATGTGGGAGGCCGGGGAACCTTCGCGACACCCGCCATGATCGGGTTGATGGAGTGGTGCAGCCACCGCTCCGTGCAGCCCCTGCTGCCGGAGGGGTTCACGACCGTCGGCTTCGAGGTCTGCGTCCGCCACCTCGCGTCCACCGAACCGGGTGGAACGGTGACCGTCAGCTCGAAGCTGACCAGGGTGGACGGCCGCAAGCTCTTCTTCGACGTCGAGTGCAGGGAGGGCGACAAGCTCTGCGGCACCGGCACCCACCGGCGGGTGATCGTCCCCGAGTTCGACTAGGAGCCTAGGCAGTCGGCTCTGGTTTCGGTTTCGCGGCCCGGCGCCTCTCGGCGAGCTGCATCTGGACCTTGCGCAGGCCGGCGTTGTCGACCACGACCTTCGGTCCCCGTACCTTGCGGTCGCGCGCCTTCACGCGCGCTTTCTCCGGTTCGGGAAGTAGCTCTACGTCCTCGCTCACGCCGCCGATGCTAACCGGCGGCGACGGATGGCGATGACGCCGACAAGGATCGCCGCGGCAGCGCCGAGCCCGATCGCGGCACCGAGGGCCGGCCGGCGGGCAGCCCGCGGGATCCGGCGCCGGGCGGGCTCCATCAGCCTTCGCCACCAGGGCGCGGGTCGGGGCTGGGCGAGCCAGTCGCGGAGCTCGCTCCGGAACGACGCCGGCGCCGGGACCCGGATGATGTTCTCGCGCAGGTAGCCGGCCGTCTCGAGCAGCTCGAGGACCTCCGCGTCGTCCTCCCCGAGAGTGTCGGACGGGCTGCCAACCTGGCCGCGGTCCAGGGCGGCGGCGAGGCGATCCTCGGCGGAACGCGTCACGAAAGCACCTCCTCTCGGCTCAGGGTTGCCCGCAATGCCGTGATGGCGCGGAAGGTGAGCGCCTTCACGGCGCCCTCGCTCCGAGCGAGCACACGGGCGATCTCGGCGTTGCGCATCCCACCTTCGAAGCGGAGCAGCAGGACGGTGCGCTGGTCATCCGGCAGCCGCGCCAGCGCCGAGCGCAGGGTGCGGCCGGTGTCGGCGCTCAGCCACGCCTCCTCGGGCCCGGCTTCGGTGCTGGGCTGTGCCTCCCGGAGCTCCAGGAAGGGCGCCCGGCGCCGCTGCCGGGAGACGACACTGGCGGCGACCCGGTAGAGGAGCGCGCCGTAGGGAACGCCCCGCCAGCGGTAGCCGGGCAGGTGCTTGAGGGCGCGCTCGAACGTCTCGGCAGTCACCTCTTCGGCCTGCTGGTGGGAACCGGTGTGGTGGTAGCTGAAGGAATAGATGGCGTCGACATACCTCTCGTAGAGCTCCCCGAAACGCGCGCCGTCCTCCTGGGCGGCCTCGATCAGGCGCCTTTCATCCTCGAGTTCAGCCGGGCTCAGCCGCTTCATCGCGTTCGGGTGCATCCAGCCTAAGGCTGCCGACCGATTACGGTTACGGAGTTGGACACTCTCAGCATCGGGGCCGAAGCGATCGAGCAGGCGGCCCGTGACCTCCTTCCTTACCTGAAGCCCACCCCCCTCCAGTTCTCTCGCGCGTTCACCACCAAGACCCGCTGCGAGGTCCACCTGAAGCTGGAGGGAGTTCAGCCAATCCGGGCCTTCAAGGTCCGGGGCGCGCTGAACAAGCTGATCCGGATGAAGCCCTCCGAGCGCGCCCATGGCGTGATCACGGCATCGGCCGGGAACCACGGCATGGGCGTCGCCTACGCGGCTCTCACCTTCGGCGTTCCGGCAACCGTCTATGTCCCATCCAACGCGAACCAGCTCAAGATCGAGGCGATCAAGCGTCTCGGCGCGCGGGTGATCGAACACGGCCGGACCTACCAGGACGCCTTCCTGGAGGCACGTCACAACCAGGGCGCGCAAACCTTCCTCCACGCCTATGACGATGCCGATGTGATCGCGGGCCAGGGCACAGTGGCGGTCGAGCTGCTGGCCGACCTGCCCGCCTTCGACACGGTGATCGTCCCGATCGGCGGCGGCGGGCTGATCGCCGGCATCGCCGGCTACCTCAAGCAGCGGCGCCCCGCGATCAAAGTCGTCGGCGTCGAGCCCGGCGGCGCCGCCTGCATGAAGGCATCTCTCGACGCCGGCCGGCCGGTGACCCTGGATCGCGTGGCGACGATCGCGGATGGGCTTGCGGCGAGCCGCCCGGGCGACATCTGCTTCGAGATCGCAGCGCGCTGCATCGACGAGATGGTTCTCGTCGAGGAGGATGAGATGCTCCGCGCCATCAGGCTCTACTTCGAGTGGGAGCACCTGCTGGCTGAGCCCGCCGGCGCGGCCGCGCTGGCCGCGCTCCTCTACCGCTATTCGCCCTCGCCGGGCGAACGTGTCGTGGTCCTGCTGAGCGGCGCCAACGTCACGAACGAGGTGATGCTGAGGGCGTTAAAGTCTCGGTAGGGTTTCGTTCTCATCAAACAGTTGAGGGTGAATTGAGTTAATGAAGGCTTACGTCCTGATCAATGCCTCGCCGGGTCACGCGATCGACGTCGCCAGGGCTCTCCAGGGCTTGTCCGGGATAACCGCCGCCGACGCCATCACTGGCGAATACGACGTGATCGCAGTGTGCGAGGCGAAGGACGTGGCCGGGATCGGCAACATAATCGTCGAGAAGATCCAGAAGGTTGAAGGGGTTTTCAAGACCATCACCTGTCTGGCCGTCCGCTGAACCCGGTCGCCGGGGCGTTGACGCCCGGATTCAGCGCACGGCTGGCGGTTCGCTAGACCTCCGCCCCAGCCGGGGGCCGGCTCTTCGGAGTAGACCGCCAAGACGCGAGCGGAGGCGCGCCAGCAGCTTGTCCTCGGCTGACTTCGGCGCTCGGTCGAAGGCGTGGAGGATCGCTCGCCGCACGCTCTCGACGACCTTCATGACCCGTCGCGACGGGTCCCACCAACCGGGCGGGTCGGGGTAGACCGGCGTTCCGATCGAGATCGTGATCCGCGCACCCGGCCAGAGTCGGGCGTCGCCGTCGATCGCCACCGGCACGATCGGGACCCCGGCCTGGAGGGCGAAATGGGCCACGCCCTTCTTGAGCGGCCGGAGGCGGCGGCCGCGCGAGTAGCGGCCCTCGGGGAAGATCAGCACCCGGCCGCCCCGCGAGAGGACGTGGTAGACGCTGGCCAGCCCGGTGAGGTCGAGCTCGCCCTCCTGGGGAGCGATGGCGAAGACGCCCGCCCGACGCACGATCGCGCGCTTCCAACCCCGGTTGAAGACGGTGTCGCGGCGCGCCATCGAGTAGACCATCGGCACCGGGTCGGGCAGCGCCACGACCAGGAAGGCGGGGTCGTACCACGCCTGGTGGTTGCTGGCGATGATGTAGGGCCCTTCGCCGGGAAGGTTCTCGACGCCCTCGAGGCGGATCCGGAACAGCTTCGGCAGCAGCCAGCGGAGGACGGCCACGACCCGGAGATAGAAACGGGGCGGGTGAAACGGATCGGGGTGGAGGAGAGGGTCGGGCGGTCCCCAGGCACCGCTGATCGCGGCCCGGTAATCGGGGCCGCGGTAGGTCGTCTCGACGTGAGACGGTGCCCGGTCAGCTCTTGAGGAAGGCTGCGAGGTGCCTATTGAACTCCTCGGGCTTCTCCGCCTGCGGGGTGTGGCCGGCGCCCTGGATCACGGCCAGCCGGGAGCCCGGCAGGAGGAGGTGCGCCCGCTCCGCGTGCTCGAGCGGGAAGAGCGGGTCGTTGGCGCCCCAGACGATGAGGACGGGCACCTTGATGCGGTCCAGCCGCCGGGTCACATCGAGCGCGCCCAGGTAGCTGCGGGGGCTGGCGATCGAGCGCACCGTGGCCAGGTAGGCATCGGGGTAGCCCTCTGCCGCGTACATCTCGCGGAGATCGTCGAGATACTGGTCGCTCATCGTCTTCTCGAGATCCCCCCGGGCGCCGATGAAGCGGGCGGCGAAGCGCCGGATGACCGGGCTGGGCGCCCAGCGGAGGCCGTGCTTCATGCCGTGCAGGAGCGTCTCCCCAACCCTCGGCACGAGCATCATCGGGTAGTAGGGCTGTATCTTCGGGCGCCCCAGGCCGAGCGAGTTCACGACGACCAGCCGGCTCACCCGGGTGGGGTACTGAAGGGCAACCTCGAGCGCGATCCGGCCGCCCATCGAGGTGCCGACGATGGTCGCCTCGCGGATCCGGCGGCTCTCCAGGTAGCGGTCGATGGTCCGCGCGAAGTAGGGGATGCCGTAGCGGGCGGCGCGTGGCTTGTCGCTCTTGCCGTAGCCGGGCAGGTCCGGGGCGAAGACGCGATTGGTCCGGGCGAAGCGCTCCAGGTTGAAGCGCCACTCGATGTAGCCGGAGGAGCCGAGCCCGTGGATGAAGAGGATCGGACGGCCGAGACCGCCATAGGTGTGGTGCAGGGTGAGACCGCCGAGCTTGAGGTAGCCCTCGCGCAGCGCCATCTCAGCTCGCCGTCCCGGGTGGGAGTAATCCGATGGGTGTGCCGGAGGCGTTCACCACGCGCTGCTCGCCCCTGATCACCGTCACCGAGCCGGGACCGTGCGCCGTCCACGCCCGTCCGTCCCAGACCGCCGCCGACCGCTCGTCGATACCGAGCAGGATGGTGTCCTCGGTCGGAGCGCGCTCCAGCGCGGTGGCCGCCCAGCGATGCCCGAAGGTCTCGAAGTGGGGCAGCACGGCGAGCCGCCGGAGGAGCCCGAGGGCGGGCCGGTAGAGGCGCCGGCTGTCGCCCTTGAAACGATCGCGGATGAGGGTCCACTCCCCCATCGCCATGGCACCGGCGCTCGAGCCGGCGAGAACGGCGCCCTTCTCCCAGGCGGCCACGATCGCCCGCCACACGGCGGTCTCGCGAAGCGTCGTGGCGGTGTGGCCCGGGTCCCCGCCGACCAGGTAGAAGAAGGACCCGGCGGCCGCCTGCGCGGCGAGGGACTCGTTGTTGGCGTGGCTGCGGGTGAGAACGTGGAGCTCCTCGACCGCCAGGCCCAGCCGGGCGAACCACCGGGTCGCGTTGTCGACCGCCTGCTGGGGCCCGCCCCGGGCGGCGGCGGTCGGAACGATGTAAGCGACTCCCCTGCGGCTCTTCGCCACCTGGACGAGGAGGGCGTCCTGGTCCTCGTTACCGGGCTTGAACTCGTCCCCGCCGACCAGCGCCAATGGGCCCGTCACTTCGCTCGGTAGCATATGGCGACATGGCCGAGCGCCCGGTTAGGGTGCGGATGGCTCCCAGTCCCACCGGGCCGATCCACGTGGGCAGCGCCAGGACCGCCCTCTTCAACGTGCTGTTCGCCCGCCGGCAGAGCGGGAAGTTCATCCTGCGCATCGACGACACCGACCTCGAGCGCTCCACCGCGGCGGACGAGCAGTTCATCTACGACGGGCTCGACTGGCTCGGGCTGCATTGGGACGAGGGCCCCCTCCGGCAGTCGGAGCGGCTCGACCTATACCGCGAGCACGCGACGCGGCTGATCAAGGCCGGTCACGCCTACCGCTGCTACTGCACTCCTGCCGAGCTGGCCGCCGAGCGGGAGGCGGCGCAGCGCGAGAAGCGGCCCTACAAATACTCTCGCCGCTGCCTGACTCCTGACGCCCCGAGCGATCGTACCGACTTCGTCGTCCGCTTCAAGGTGCCGGAGGGAGTCAAGATCGAGTTCGACGACCTGATCCGCGGGCCGATGAGCTTCGACGGCGACCTCATCGGCGACCCGGTGCTCATCAAGACCGACGGGTTTCCGACCTACAACTTCGCCAGCCCGATCGACGACGCACTGCTCGAGATCAGCCACGTGATCCGCGGCGAGGAGCATCTCTCCAACACGCCGACCCAGCTGATGATCGTCGACGCCCTCGGCTACGACCGGCCGGAGGCCACCGCCCACATCCCGCTCATCCTCGCCCCCGATCGGACCAAGCTCAGCAAGCGCCGCCACCCGGCCTTGATAACCCAGTTCCGGGAGTGGGGCTACCTGCCCGAGGCGATGGTCAACTACCTGGCCCTGCTCGGCTGGAACCCAGGCACGGAGCAGGAGATCTTCACGATGGAGGAGCTGGAGCGGCTGTTCGACCTCGCCCGCGTCCAGCAGAGCGGCGCCATCTTCGACCGCGAGAAGCTCGACTGGATCAACGCGACCTGGATCCGGTCGCTGCCGGCCGCGGGGCTTGCCGAACGGCTGCGGCCGTTCCTCCCCGAGCTGACGGCCGAGCAGCTGGGGCGTGCCGTCCCGGCCCTCCAGGAGCGGATGAGGACGCTCGCCGACGGCCGGGAGCTGCTCGCCTATCTCTGGACGGAACCGGAGCGGCCGCCCCTCAACGAGGAGGAGAAGGAGCGCCTGGCCGCCGCCGTTGCCGTGTTGCGGACGGTCGACTGGGACCCGGAGGCTATCGAGAGATCGCTCGAGACACTTCGGGAGAGCCACGGCTGGTCGCGCAACCAGCTCTTCAAACCAATCCGCCAGGCGGTCACCGGCGGCAACTCGCCGCCCATCCATCACACTCTCGCCCTGCTGCCCCAGACCGAAGCCCTCGCCAGAATGGAGCGCGCATTGTGACCTTTCTCGAAATCCAGATCGACCTCGACCCCAACCTGTTGACGGTCGGCAACTTCACGCTGACCTGGCACGGCGTCTTCAGCGTGCTCGGCATCCTGGCGGCGATCCGGATGACCCAATGGCTCGCCTGGCGGCAGGACCAGATCGACGGCGACAAGATCTACGACGCCGCTTTCTGGGCAGTGGTGATCGGCCTGCTCGGCGCGCGGATCCATTTCGTCGCGGAGAACTGGCATCTCTTCCAGGCGGCGCCGATCAAGGTTTTCTACGTCAACGAAGGCGGGATCAGCCAGTGGGGCGGGATCTTCGGGGCGATGCTCGGGATCTGGATCTGGTCCTACCGCAACAAGGTCAGCTTCTGGAAGCTCCTCGACGCCGTGAGCCTGCCGGCGCTGGTGGGCCTCGCCGTGGGCCGGATCGGCGACGTCATCAACGGCGAGCACCACGGGACTCCGACGACCCTTCCCTGGGGCGTCCGCTACGTGAACGCCCACACCCTCGGCCAGCCCGGCTCGGTTGTCCATCCCGAGGTCGCCTACGAGATGATCCTCTGCCTCGGGCTGGTGCTTCTCCTGCTGCCCTTCTACGCGCGTCTGAAGGCACGTTTCCCGGACGGCGTGATCGGCCTGGTCTTCCTCGCGCTCTACGCGGTCGGCCGCTTCTTCCTCAGCTACCTGCGCGCCGACCAGATCGAGTACGGCCTTCGGCAGGCGCAGTGGGCGTCGCTCGTCATGGTCGTGCTGGCGATCGGCTTCAGCCTTTACCTGCTGCGAAGGCGCGCAGCTGCAGCGCCCGTCGCGGAGCCTCCACCGAGTGTCGTAGAAACGCAAACACCTGCCGACCCGACGCAACCTCGGAAGCGAGCCGCTCCGCCCACGGCCGCAGCTGCTCCTCCGAATAATCACGTCGCAGGCGGTAGTAGCGAAACGCGCCCGCCGCGTCCGCCAAAGGCCAGTCCTCCTGGTCCGTGACGACGACCGCGCAGCCATGCCGCTCGACCACCTCGTAGATCTCCGCGTCGAGCCAGCCTGCATCGCGAAACTCGACCGCGACCGGCCGGGCGAGGTTGGCCAGGAGCATCTCGAGCAGCTCCGGGTTCTTCTTCTGGGTCGGCGGGAACTGAAGCAGGACAGGGCCTGCCCGGTCGCCCAGCGGCCGCATCCGGGAACCGAAGTCGCGGGCAACGATGTCTTTCGGGAACCCGGCCGCTGAGTAGGTCAGCGCCCGCTGGGCCTTCAAGCAGAGCCGGAAGTCGGCCGGTGTGTCGCGCAGCCACTTTTCCAGCGCCGCCTCCTGTGGGATTCGCTGGAAGGTGTTGTTGACCTCGACCGCGTTCAGCTGCTTCGCGTAGGCCTCGAGAAAGCGGCCAGCGGGCAGGCCTTCGGGATAGAACGTCCCCCGCCACTCCGGGTAGCTGAAGCCGCTGGTCCCGACGTAGAGAGTCACGGGCGGTGGGGGCTCCGGAACTACGCTGAATCCGGGTCGCGACCGGTCAGGCCGAGCAGCCGGTCGAAGAGCGGTGCGTCATCGGGCACCGACACCTTCGGGCCGAACACGCCGATTGCGCGCCATTCCTCGGCCCGGGGGCTGATCTCGTCCCACATGCCCTGGACCAACTTCTCCGGGAGGTTGGGCTCGACACCGACGACGCCGGCGATGTCATGTGCACGCATTCCCCTGAACATCGTCGTCTGGGTGAGGTAGTCGCGCGCCGAGAAGTCGCCGAAGGAGCAGTGCACGGTCCTCTCGAAATCGGTGAATTCGTTTGCCGCGGCACAGGCCGTCGCCACGATCCGGGCAAAGTTTCCCTTCGGGTCGTCACCGAGGAGGTCACCGGTGTGCCTCTCCTTCCCCACCTCGTCCATCGTCCTGCCGGCCAGCATGTCCGGCACCCAGGCGTCGTCGTAGGCGTGGTAGTTGATGATCTCGCGCAGGGTCGGTGTGCGATCCGTCTGGCGGCGGGCGAAGCTGGGCGGCACCTCGATTGCCCACTGGTCATCCCGGATCCTGGCGACGACAGCATTGAGCGCACGGTCCGCGAGGACGAACACCTCGGCTTCGGTCATTCGAAATCTTTCCCTCCTCAGCGATAGACGACGATGGTGCCGGCGATCTTGTCGTGCCAGCCCTGCTTGCTGCCGTCGAAGGCTGCCCAGATGAAGCCGATCGAGCAGCAGAAGGAGGACACCACGTAACCGATGAAGCGCAGAACCGCCTTTCCCGGCCCGATCGACTGGAACGTCGTCTGGTCCGCCACCCGGATGTTGACCAGGCGCATCCCGGGGGTCGAGCCCTGGGTCCAGAAGAAGAGGAAGTAGATGAAGCTCGCGGCGAGGTAGAGCAGCTGGAAGCCCTCCCCCAAGGCACGGATCTGGGCCTGGTCCTGGGACGCGATAGCGGCGCTGCCGCCGAAGATGAACAGGAAAAAGACCGTGACCGGGACGCCGAGGATCAGGCTGTCGACTAAGTAGGCGATAAACCGGATCCAGAAGCCGGCGTAGGAGTAGCCATGGGTAGAGGTCGACGACGCGATCACGTCTGAGTAGACGTTCGCCCAGGGCACCGCGCCGGCCGCCGGCGCCGCCATGGGGGCATCGGTCGTCAGCGGGACGTCGGGCGAGGCGGTGAAGGTGGCCGGCGGCCAGGGCGCGTCCGCCGGCAGCCACGACGGGCGCGGTTCCACCTCGGGCGCGGGCGAGCCCGCAGGTGGCGGCGGAAGAGATCCCGGAGGGCCGGCGTTGGCCGGAGGCGGAGGCGGCAGCGGCGCGTAGCCAGGCGCCGGCGGTGAGGGAGGCGGTGACGGCAGCGGGCTCGGTGAGCCAACCGGCGGACCTGGCTGAGGGGCCGCGGGTGCCGAGTCGGCAGGCGGCGAAGCCGGAGGCGCAGGGGGCGCGGCCGCAACCGCACCGGGAGCCGGCGCAGAGGGCGGCTGCAGGGTCTTGCCGATGAGAAAGGGCGGCAGCGGGACCCAGGCCTTGCCGTTCCACGATGTCTTGCCGTCGGCGGAGACGAGGGATCGCCAGCGGGAGCCGTCCCAGAACCAGAGACCGTCGGCGGACTGCGGAGGAGGACCTGCGCTCGCCACTGCACCGGGCATCTAAACAGATCCCGGCCCGCCGCGAATGCGGGGAGAGGATTCAGGCCGCTCGGCGCCTGCTCCGGGCCTCGCCCATGATCTTGCGCATCTGCTCGAGGTGCGACGCATCGTGGGACAACCCCGAGATGAACCGGCCCAGAGCGTTCATCGGCGGTCTTCCCTCGTAGGGCGAGTAGAAGTTGTCGAGATGGGGCTGGTCGGGCCAGGCAGCGAGCATCGCAATGCGCATCCGCCGGCTCTCTTCGATCCGGCCGCGGATGAAGGCGGCCGTCCGGACGCCCTCCCAGGGAGCCTCGTAGCGTGAGCGACCATCCACCGTCAGCCCGCGGGCGAGGGTGAGCGCGAGGGCAGCCGACTCCTCGGCGGACGCCGTCGTGTGCACCACGACGTGGCCCAGCGTCCAGGACAGGCCGACGTCCTCCGGCCTGGCCGCAAAGGTGTCGTTTGCCGCGGGATCGTCGGGTACGAGGTGGACGTCCTCGTCGACGGCGTCGCGGATCGCCTCGAGCTGGAGGTCGCACATCTCCCGGGTCAGCTTCGCCAGGTCTTCGATCGTGAGCTCGACAGCGAGGTCCTGGCTGGTCTTCTCACCGCGATGAACGGGACTGAAATCAAGCATCACCCAGTGGAATCCTCGCCGGCCTCCCCCTCATTCCGCGGGGAACGTCCCGCCTCAGGATCAGCCGTGGGCTCGGCCTTCATCGCCCGCGCCCGGAGCTGCCCGCAGGCGGCGTCCGCCTCTCGGCCGCGAGTGTCGCGGACGGTCACGTTCAGGCCGCGGCTCCGGATCCGGTCGGCGAAGCGGGTGAGCGAATTGCGGCTCGGTCCCTTGAATTCAGTGTCGTCGACCGGGTTCCAGGGGATCAGGTTCACGTGCGAGAGGTAGGGGTCGAGGAGCTTGCCGAGCTCGTCGGCATCGCGGTCGGAGTCGTTTACCCCCGCCAGGACCACCCATTCGTAAGAGACGCGGCGGCCGGTCACCCGCGCAAAGTCACGAGACGCACGGACGAGCTCGGCGAGCGGGTAGCGGCGGTTGATCGGCACCAGGTAGTCGCGCAGCTCGTCCCTCGCGGCATGGAGGGAGATCGCCAGCGTCACCGGCAGCTTCTCCTCCGCCAGCTGCGCGATCCGCGGGACCAGGCCGGCGGTGGACACGACGATCCGACGCGGGCTGATGCCGAGCAGCTCGGGGTCGGCGAGCAGGCGCACCGACTCGACGACGGCGGCGTAGTTGGCCATCGGTTCGCCCATGCCCATGAAGACGACGTGGGAGAGCCGCTTCCCGGACGGCGCCAGCCGGCGTGAGGCGTCCAGCGCCTGGTCGAGGATCTCGTGGGCCTTCAGGTTGCGGCCGAACTTCCCCTGCCCCGTCGCGCAGAAGGGACAGCCGATCGGGCAGCCGACCTGGGAGGAGATGCAGAGGGTGGTCCGCCGCGGGTAGCGCATGGTCACCGACTCGACCGTGTAACCGCCGTCGAGCCGGTAGAGCAGCTTCGAGGTCAGGCCGCCGTCCGCGACCGACTCGGTGACCGGCTCCAGGGAGCTGAACCGGAAGGCGGTCGCCAGATCGGTGCGAAGGCCGGCAGGCAGGTCGTGCATCTCCTCGAAGGACCCCACACCGCGCGCCAGCCAGCCGCGCACCTGGCGGGCTCGGAAGGCGGCCTGGCCGTTGGTGGCCAGCCACTCGACCAGCTCCTCGGAGCGCAGCGAAGTGATCGGCGGAGAGGCGAGGGTGGCGATGACCACTCTGGCTACCATACCCACGTGCGCCTCCCCGGAACCGCCGGCGCGCTGCTCCTGCTGGCGCCGCTGCTTCTGCTCGGGGCCGGCTACCCTCGTCACGACACCACGGAGCCGGCGACGCCCGCCCCAGCCGCCGATGGCGCATCCCCCGACCCCGGCTTCCACGACAGCATCGCCCCGGGCTACTGGCTCCCGCTCCTCGATGCACCCCCTACCCCGGGCGACTACCGGCCCGGGACCGGCCTTCCCCTCCTGAGGCCGACCCAGGGGGTGGAGACGCAGCCTTTCGGCTGCACCAACTTCGGCCTCGAGCCGACGACCGGCAGCTGCCCGGGTGGCTTCCATTCCGGCGTCGACCTCGCCGACCCTCAGGGCGTGCCGATCCGAGCGGCGGCCGACGGCATCGCCTACCCGCTGCCCGACTACCAGTTCTACGGCAACCATGTGCTGATCCAGCACGCCGGCGGCCTCTCCACCGTTTACGGCCACATGGTCCGGATGAACGTCGGCTGGGGTCAGTCGGTCAGGCGCGGCGACCTCATCGGCTGGGTCGGGACGACGGGGAACTCGACCGGCCCCCACCTCCACTTCGAGGTCCGCTTCGCCGGAGTCGCGGTCGACCCGGTCCCCTACCTCGAGGGGTCGCCCGCCGAGCCGTTCCCGCTGCCCGCCGGGTGGCCGGGGATGGCGCCCGACGACACGCTGGGGCTCAGCTAGCCAGTCGGCGCAAGCGAGTAGCGGGAACCCTGCTCGCCGACCTTGCCCTCGGCGACGAGCTTGTCGAGGTGCGCTCTGAGCGTCATCTCCGCCGCGCGCAGCAGCTCCTCTCCGCTGACCTCGGCGGCATAGACGCGACGGGTCAGCTCGCCGGCGTCGGCCGGGCCCTCCTCCAGTGCGAGCAGCACCTGGCGCTCCCGGTCCAGCCGGTGGGAGCGGTACTCCTCGAGCTTCGCCATCGGGTCCTCGACCGGGTCCCAGTGGCCGGGAAAGAGGATCGCCGGCCGCAGCGCCAGGAGCCGCTCCAGTGAGCTGAAGTAGGCGGCCATGTCACCGTCTGGGTGGGTGATCATGGTGCTCCCCCGGCCGAGGACCAGGTCACCGGTGAAGACGGCGCGATCCTCCTCCTGCAGAAAGCAGTAGTGGTCGCTCGCGTGGCCGGGCGTGAAGAGCGCTTTGAGCTTGACCTTGCCAACCTGGAGCAGGTCGCCGTCGGACAGCTCGGGGTGGCGGAGGACGCGGGCCTGCTGCCGCTCTCCGAGCCGGGCCGCCAGCGGCAGGTGGTCGGGATGGGAGTGGGTCACCAGGATCAGCCCGACCGCCGCTCCGCCCAGCTTCTTCTCGATCGCGGCCAGGTGGTCGTCGTCGTCCGGTCCCGGGTCGATGACGACCGCCACCGGGTCGCCCTCGAGGATCCAGGTATTGGTCCCCGGGCCGGTGTAGGGACTGGGGTTGTTGGCGACCACCCGCCGGACCTTCACGGCACTAGGCTAAACGGGTGCACTCCCTGCCCGAGCCGACGCCCTCCACCCTCGACGAGGTGATCGACACCCGTCGCCACCTCCACCGCCACCCGGAGGTGAGCTTCGAGGAGCACCAGACCTCCGCCCTGATCACCGACCGGCTCGAAGGCTACGGCCTCACCATCCATCCCTGCCCCACCGAGACGGGCGCGGTGGCCACCCTGGACGGGGGCAAGCCGGGCAACACGATCCTGATCCGCGCCGACATCGACGCGCTGCCCATCCTCGAGGAGTCGGGGGTCGACTTTCCGTCCAGCGCCGAGGGCCGGATGCACGCCTGCGGCCATGATGGCCACACCGCCATCCTGCTCGGTGTCGCCCGGACGCTGGCCGAGCAGGCCGAAGCTCTGCCGGGGAGATACCTGTTCGTGTTCCAGCCGGCGGAGGAGATCGTGAGCGGCGCGCGGCTGATGATCGCCAACGGGCTCCTCGAGCAGCACCACGCCGACTTCGCCATCGGCCTCCACCTCGCCGCCTGGGCCGAGAGCGGCGCCGTGATCACCAAGCCGGGCCTGCTCTGGGGCGGCTCCGACGCGTTCGAGGTCACCTTCCGGGGGCCGGGCGGCCACGGCGGGATGATGGGCCGGACCGGCAATGTGGTCAACGCCCAGGCCTTCCTTGTCGAGCGGCTGATGACAATCGTGGAAGGGCTCGAATGGGAGGATGGGACACCCTGCCATACGACCATCGGCGACGTCCGCACCGACGGCTCGTGGAACATCGTTCCCCGCCACGCGATCGTCAAGGGAAGCCTGCGCACCTTCACCGCCAAGCTCCGGACCGAAGCACTCCAGCGCCTGGCCGACCTCCTCCTCGAGACGGAGACCGAGTTCTCGGTCGAGGCCGAGCTGAAGCTCGTCCACGGCACTGTGCCGTTGATCAATCACCCCACGCCGACCGACGTCGTGCTGGAGACGGCGCGCGAGCTGATCGGTGAGAAGGCCTCCCTCCTGGGCCGGCCGCTGACCGTGAGCGACGACGTGGCCGAGTTCCTCACCCACATCCCCGGCTGCTACTTCCAGCTTGGAGCGAAGCCTCCCGAGCTCGAGCAGCCGACCTCCCATCACTCCCCCTTCTTCCGCATCGACGAGGCGGCCTTCGCGACCGGCGTCAGGGTCCTGGCCGGCTCCGCCGTGAGGCTCGCGGAGCGCGAATCGCTGGCCTGAAACAGCCTTCAGGGACGCTTCAGGTCCGGTCCGTAACGTCCCCCGGTAGTCGCTGAAACCGAACGCGTTTTCAGCCTCGTCCCCGACGAGGCGCGCGGTATAGTGTCGCCGGGGGCTACAAACTTGGTACTTATCTGGATCTTCGCCGTCCTCTTCGGCATCTCCGTGTTCGCCTCGTCACTGGTGCTCTGGAACATGGCTATCGTCCCCGCCTTCTTCATCGGAGTGATCGCGGGGCTGGCGGTTCGGGGAATCGCGACGATCGTCAAGCGCTCGCTGATCCTCCGCGAGTCGATGATCGACAAGGACGACGCGGACACCAAGACGCTGGAGACCAACCGGGCCATCTTCTGGCGGCGGATGCTCTGGCTCACCGCCATCGTGACCGGTTACTTCTGGGTCCTCAGCATGCTCTTCGGGCTCGCGCCCGGGGAAGCCATGGCCGTGCTTCCCGGCCTACTCGTCCAGGGCGGCAGCTTCGTCGGCTACATCCTCATCCTCTTCGTCGCCCAGGGCATGATCTTCTTCGGGCCCTTTCTCCTCTTCGGTCGGATGGGCCGCGAGACGCTCGAGCCGGGCGACGCCAACTACGACGTGAAGATGGGCGACGTCCGGGGCCAGAAGTCGGCCGTGAACGAGATGATGCGGATCCTCAAGCTCATCGAGCAGGGCCGCAGCTACGTCAAGGCGGGCGGCAAGCGCGAGCGTGGCGTACTCATGGTGGGCCCGCCCGGAACCGGCAAGACGATGCTGGCCAAGGCGATCGCCTCGAGCCTGCACATGCCGATCATCATCACCTCCGGCTCGGCCTTCCAGGGCATGTTCATGGGCATGGACATGATCGCCGTCGTCATGATGGTCCGCGCCGCCAAGAAGAAGGCCAAGCGCTGGGGCGGCTGCGCGATCTTCATCGACGAGTTCGACGCGCTCGGCAACCGGCGCGGCGGCATGGGCGGGGGCGGCCCGATGGGCGGAATGGGCGGTATGTTCGGCGGCCAGTCCCAGCTCGGTCTCAACGCCCTCCTGGTCCAGATGGACGGTGTCGACAGGCCGGGCTTCGTCAAGAAGCTCCTCCGGCGGACCATCAACGTCACCCTCGACGGGCTCTTCATCCCGCGCGAGATCGGCTCCAACGGCAGCCGGCTCAAGCTCCGCGTCCCTCCCCTCTCGCCGCCCCGCTACAACCTCTTCTTCATGGGCGCGACCAACCGGCCGCAGGTCCTCGACGAGGCGGTCACCCGCCCGGGCCGGTTCGGCCGCCAGATCACCTTCCGGATGCCGACCCGCGAATCGCGCAAGGACATCGCCGCCCTCTACTTCGACAAGAAGCAGCACGATCCCCTGCTCGACACCCCGGAGCGGCGGGACGAGTTCGCCCGGGTTACGGCGGGCTATTCGCCGGCGATGATCGAGCAGTCGCTGTCGCTGGCGCTGATGTATGCCTTCGAGGACGGCCGCGGCGCCTTCGTCTGGAAGGACCTGCGGGAGTCGATGGGCAACATCGAGTCGGGCTTGGCGGAGCCGGTCGAGTACTCCGAGCGCGACAAGGTCGCGGTCGCCCGGCACGAGATGGGCCACGCCGTGGCGGCGCGCTTCTTCGAGCCGGACAAGAGCTCCGTGCGCCTCTCGGTGAGGATGCGCTCGGGCTCGCTCGGCCATCACTACAACATCGAGAACGAGGAGCAGTTCGTCAAATTCCGGTCGCAGCTCGCCGGGGACCTCCGCCATTCGCTCGGTGCCATAGCCGCGGAGCGCGTGTTCTACGGCGAGAACTCCTCCGGGGTCCGTGGCGATCTCAACATGGCCACCGACCTCGCCTGCCGGATGATCGGGATCTACGGCATGGGTGCGGACCCGCTCGACGCGGACACCTCCCGAAAGGCGCTCGTCTTCGGCGAGTCCCTCATCTCGCACTACGAGGCCGTCCAGGGGCAGGGTGGCGGGGATGCCTCCCCCAACAGCGCCGTGCTGCGAGGGCCCCAGCGACGGACGGTGGCCCAGACAATGGGCGCCGCCTACATCGACGCCTGGCGGCTCATGAACGTCAACCAGGATGCCATCGACCTGGGCGCCGACGCGCTCATCGCACAGGGCGAGCTGGTCGGCGACGAGGTTGAGGGGCTGCTCGGTTCGGTGGGCCTTCGGATGTTCAACGATGCCGACCCCTGGCCTCCGGCGATGCCAAAGGTACCCACCGTCGAGGCCGAGGACCGCCGCGAAGGCGAAGGTTCGGCCCGGGAGAAGAGCGCTTAGCCTCCGCTCGCTGAAGCGGTCCCGCGGTGCCCGGAACTCTTGCCAGCCGCGTCGTCGAATCGTCGGCTCGCTTCAATACGTTCAGCCTGCCGGATATGAATCGCACCTGGAAGGCGTCGCTTGCGACGCTCCTCACGCTCGTCGCCGCCGTTGTCGCTCTGCTCCCGGCCGGCGCCGCCGCCTGGGGTAGTCCCTGGAAGGATGAGCCAGGCGACAGCGCGCCTGCCGCCGACAAGTACATCCTACGGCTGCAGAGGGACGAGGCGGCCGTCCAGAGCGCCCAGGCGCAGGCGGACACCCTCGCCACCCAGCGGCCGCCGGCGGAGAGCACGCTCGCCCAGGTCGTCTTCAAGCTGGAGCAGGACAACGCGGCCTACCGCTACCGAGAGGCGATCCGCCACCAGCAGGTCGACCTGCTCGAGGTGGCCAGCCAGACCGAGGTCGCCGACGCCGTCATCCGAGCTGCTCCGCCCGAGCTCGCGGTCGTCGTCGGCGACGCCGTCGGCGCCTGGCGGTCGATCTGGCACCTGGCCGGCATCGACGAGTACAACCTGGTGCGGATCCACCCGCGGCCGCTCGGCAGCGCGGCGCCCAGCGGCACCCTGTCCGGCTACTACCAGGCCTCGGCGAGCCACTACCAGATCGACTGGACTTTCCTCGCCTCGATCAACTTCATCGAGTCCGACTTCGGCCGCGTGAACGGCCCCAGCAGCGCCGGCGCGCTCGGGCCGATGCAGTTCATGCCCGCAACCTGGACCGCCTATGGCGGTGGCGGGGATGTCAACAACCCGAAGGACGCGATCGACGCGGCAGCGCGCTACCTCTTCCTGAGTGGCGGCCGGCGAAGCATGGACACGGCCCTGTTCGCCTACAACCACGACAACGACTACGTCGCGGCGGTCAACTATTACGCCGACGTCATCCGGCACGACCCCGCCTGGCTGGACCGCCTCTACTACTGGAACACGTTCGGGTAGACGTTGATGGGCCTGGGGATGGCCCCACCCTGCCCTCCCCGCCGAGCGGAGAGGGTATCCATCGTCGATAACGATCCGCTGGGACAATAGGTCCCGTGTTCGGCCCCAACGGCAGCGCTGACGCCCTCGGAACCTGGCTTATCGTCATGTTCCTCGGCGCCGCGATCTGCGCCGGAGGTGGGCTGCTCGCCTACAGCGGCCGCTGGCGGCGCTGGTATCACCCGGTCGATTCACCGATGCGCTACGCGCCGCTCGCGGCCATCCCGTTCGGCATCGGCTGCCTGATCGAGTTCGGAGCGACTCTCTTCCCCCTCGGTAACGCCGCTCAGCAGGTGGTCGTAGTCGCGCTCTTCGTCTGCCTGCTGCTCTCGCTGCTGCTCTTTCTCAAGTTTCCCGCGCAGCTCCGTCCGGAGTGGATCAGGCGGCTGGACGGTGAAGCCCTGGAAAAAGGGCGGGCGACCGGCGAGGGGGGGCCGGCCGCCCGCTGACGGGACTTGAAGCACGTGCTTTGATCAGTTACGACGAATCAATGCGCAGAACCTTGCGCGTCCTCCAAATCACGGCGGCTCAATGAACCTCGAGCGGGCCCTCGCGGTCGCGGCCGACCTGGAGACGCCGGTGGCCGTCCGGGACGACGATGCGATGGAGCGGAACCTGCGCCGGATGGCTGCGGTCGCCGCCCGGGCGGGCGTAAGGCTTCGCCCCCACGCCAAGACCCACAAGAGCCCCGAGGTCGCCCGTCGCCAGCTCGAGCACGGCGCCGCCGGGCTCACGGTGGCGACGCTCCAGGAGGCGGAGGTGTTCGCCGACGCCGGCTTCCGCGATCTGCTGGTCGCCCATCCCCCGGTCGGCCGCGCCAAGCTGGCCAGGCTCGCCCACCTGGCTGCCCGGGTCGAGAAGCTCGCGGTCTGCCTCGACGACGTCGAGCTCGCCGAAGCGGTGCCGCCGGGGGTGGAGATCCTCTGGGAGGTTGACACCGGCCTCCACCGGATCGGAACGCCGATCGGCGAGCCGACCGTCGCGGCAGTGCGCGGGCTCGTCGCGGCGATCGGGCAGGAGCGCTTCCGAGGCCTGCTCACCCACGGCGGCCACGCCTACCGTGCGACCACCGAGGCGGAGCGGCGGGTGGCCGCGGGCGAGGAATCGGAGGGCCTCGCGGCGACCGCCGAGCAGCTCCGGGCCGCCGGTATCGAGATCCGCGAGGTAAGCGTCGGCGCAACGCCGACAGCCGGCTTCGCACCGGAGTTCGAGGGCGTCACCGAGATCCGGCCGGGGAACTACGTCTACGGCGATGCCGGCCAGGTGACGCTCGGCAGCCACGAGCTCGAGGACTGCGCGCTGGCCGTGATCGGTACCGTCATCTCCTCGCCTGCCGCGGACCGCTGCGTTGTCGACACCGGCTCCAAGTCCCTCTCCGCCGACCGGATCGTCCCCGCCCTGGAGGGGTTCGGCATGGTGCTCGGCCACCCAGGGCTCGCCGTCGCCCGGCTGAGTGAGGAGCACACCGTCCTGACCGCCGCCGAGAGCACCGGGCTGGAGGTCGGCGACCGCGTCGCGATTGTCCCCGGCCACGCCTGCACGACCGTCAACCTGCACCCCTACCTGCTGACCTTCGCCGGCAGCGGCAAGGTGACCTGGGAGCCGGTCGCGGCGCGCGGCTGGCGGTAGCCACGACCACTGCGAGGAGGTAAACCCGAGATGCCGGCCAGCACCGTCAACCTGCGCGAGCTGCAGGCGCCGATCAAGGAGCGTTACCTGGAGCACCCGGATGAAGCCCTGATCGAATGCGTCGCCCGCAGCGCCGGCTCCGACCTCAGCGACCCGCTCCATTGCGAGGTGACCCTCGACTCAGCGCCCGGCACCGCCCTCCGCTCCGGCGCGCATCCGGGCGTCGGCGGGACCGGCGACGTCCCCTGTTCGGGCGACCTGCTGGTCGCGGCTCTGCTCGCCTGCCAGGAGACGACGATCCGGATGGTCGCGGCGGCGATGGGGATCGCGCTGGAGGGGATCGAGGTCACGGCCACCGCGGCCGCCGACCTGCGGGGCACGCTCGGGATGTCCCGGGACGTCCCGGTCGGGATGACCGGCATCGACTGTCGGGTGCGGATCAAGGTCCGCGACGACGGGCGTGGCGAACGCGCCCAGAGGCTGCTCGAGAACGCCGAGAAATACTGCATCGTCCTCAACACGCTGCGCAGCGGTGTTGAGGTGAGGACGGACTTCGAGGTGGCGACCATCTGAAATTAGAGCGATGCATGGTATATTGAGCAAGTGCTCAAAGCGACTGCTCAAGGATCGGCTACGCGGGAGCGGATCCTCGACGCCGCTTTCGAGACGCTCTGGCGGGAGGGCTACAACCGGACCAGCGCCCGGGTGATCGCCCGCCGCGGCGGGTTCAACCAGGCGCTGATCTTCTACCACTTCGGGAGCCTCACCGACCTCCTGCTTGCCGCCGTGGACAGGGTGGGAGAGGAACGCCGCCGCCGCTACCAGGAGGCGCTCGACCCCTTGAAGACCCCGCTCGAGCTGGCGGCCCAGACTCGGCTGCTCTACGCCGAGGACGTCGACTCGGGCCATTCCACGGTCGTGGCCGAGCTCTTCGCCGCAAGCAGCGGCAACCGCGAGCTGCGCGAGCAGATGGTCGCCCGCATGCAGCCCTGGCTGGAGTTCACGCAGGGATTGATCGAGCGCTTCATGGGCGGCTCACCATTTGCGGCCCTGGTCGACGCTCGTTCCGCGGCCGGCACCGTCCTCGCCCTCTACATCGGGATGGACCTGCTGATCCACCTGGACGGCGACCGCAACCGGGCCACCGCGATGTTCGACGCCGGTGACCGCCTCGCGGCGACACTCGGGCCAATCTTCGGAGGTGACTAGCAAGTGATCCTGGTAACCGGTGCAACCGGCTTTGTCGGCAGCCATCTCCTCCGGCGCCTGGCCAGGTCCGACAACCCACCTGTGCGCGGCCTGGTCCGGAGGGGGAGGACCGGGGTCCGCGACGGCGTGGATCCGGTCGTCGGCGACCTGACGAAGCCCGAAACCATCGGCCCCGCGCTTGCCGGGGTCAGCACCGTGGTTCACGCCGCCGCCATCACCGGAGATAAGAAGGAGCCCTACCGAGGCGCATACGACCAGATCAACCGCGTCGGCACCGAGAACCTGGTTGCAGCCGCCCGGGAGGCGGGCGTTGGGCGGTTTGTGCTCCTGTCCGGACTGGGCACCGCACCGGCACCGGCAGGGAC
>DATCPJ010000277.1:0-1872 GCA_036570145.1 Candidatus Dormiibacterota bacterium | reverse complement strand
GCCTTGCTCCCTGGTGAGGATGGGAGCGATCTCCTCCACCTTGGTATGGGCGTGGGCGGCCGCCTTGTGGAGGATCTTGGCCCGCTCGGCCGGCGCCAGGCGACCCCAGCCCTCCTGTGCCTTGGCGGCAGCCTTCGCCGCCCGGTCCACGTCCTCGGGGCCGCCCGCCGGGACCTTGTCGACGACCTCGCCGGTGGCCGGGTTCACTACGTCATAGGTCTCGCCGGAGGCGGCCTGAACCCGCTGCCCCTCGATGATCATCGTGGCCATTCACAAAACCCCCAATCCAGATCGCTTGGCTGAAACTCGGATTTAATTATGGGATGCCTATAAACCTGACCAGGGAGCGCGGCGTCGGCGTCATCACGATGGACCGGCCGCCGGCCAACAGCTACGACGTCGCCTTCGCCCGCGAGCTCGGGGTTGCCATCGACGACGCCCGGATCGACGAGGAGGTCGGCGCGATCGTGCTGCGCAGCGCGAGCGAGAAGTTCTTCTCCGCAGGCGCCGACGTCGGCGCCTTCCAGAAGGGCAGCCCGCGCCAGCGCTGGATGACCGTGCTCCTGATGCACGAGGTCCTCCGCAAGATGGAGACGACGCCGCTCATCTTCATCGCCGAGATCGCCGGCCACGCGCTGGGCGGCGGCCTCGAGATCGCGCTCGCCTGCGACTTCCGCTTCGCCGCCAACGGCGACTACAAGCTCGGGCTGCCGGAGGTGAACCTCGGCCTCTTCCCCGGCAACGGCGGCACCCAGCGCCTTCCCCGCCTGGTCGGCAAGTCGAAGGGACTGGAGCTGATCGTCAAGGCGCGCACCTTCTCACCCGAGGGCGCCGAGAAGCTGGGCGTCGTCGACCGCCTCTTCGACAACCCCGAGAAGCTCCGCGAGATGACGCTGGACTATGCCGCCGAGCTGGCGGCGGGCCCGCGGGAGGCGATCGGCCGGGCGAAGGTGACGACCCAGCTCGGCTACGACGCCCCGCTCGACCTCGGCAACGCGCTTGAGAGGGAGGCGATCAACCGCATCTTCGTCTCCGAGGACGCCGCCGAGGGGATCGCGGCCTTCTTCGAGAAGCGAAAGCCGGATTTCAAGGGCCGCTAGGCACCGTTCGCGGGCAGCTTTTGGGCCTGCGGATGGCCCCACTGGCCTAGCCGCGCCTGGTCCAGAAACCGTCGGGATCGAAGCGCCGGATCTGGCGCAGCTCCTCCTCCGTCGGTGCCGGCGTCTGTCCGACGTCCGGCGCCACCTGGAGCTCCCACCCCGTCTCCGCACGCACCTCGTCGACCGTGTGGCCCGGGTGGACCGAGGCCAGAAAGGCCTCCCCACCCTCGGGTGGGAAGCGGAAGACGCCGAGCGTGGTGACGATCGCCGACGGGCCGCCGCCCGGCAGCCCGTTGCGCGAGCGCCAGCCCGGCGTGCCGTCGCCGTGCCCGGGCGAGGTCACGTAGGAGACGCGCTCGACGAGCCGCCGCCGCTCGTGGTTCAGCAGGGTCACCCAGCGCTTGGAAAGGATCGCGATGTCGGCCCCTCCCCCGCTCCCCGGCAGCTTCACGGCCGGCTTGCGGAAGTCGCCGATGTAGGAGGTGTTGAGGTTCCCGAAGCGGTCGACCTCGGCGCCCCCGATGAAGCCGAGGTCGACCAGCCCCTGGGCCAACAGGGCCATCACGTTCGACATCCGGGTCGCCCAGTGGGCACCGGCGACGTTGGGCGGGTCGCCCATCGTGCCGAGGAAGGCCTCCGCCGGCGCCGACCGCAGGAGGCCGACCTCGTAGAGGCCGAGGGCCGAGGGCGCGTGGGTCGAGCGGGCGACGGCGAAGGCGAGGACGGGGAGGCGCATGCCGACGAAGACAAGCTCGCGGTCGGCGATCTCGCG
>DATCPJ010000276.1:0-8716 GCA_036570145.1 Candidatus Dormiibacterota bacterium | reverse complement strand
CGAGCGCCTCGAGCCGCCCGGCCCGGTTGTCGAGCTCCCGCAGAGCTCCGGCCATGCGCTCGGCGGTGAGCCGCTGCAGGACGGCCTCGCCCCGCCGCGCGTCGAGGTCGCCGCGGCGCCGGAGGAGCGCGCGCTGGGCCGCCGTCCCCAGGCGGCGGGCGCGCTCACCCAGCTCGGTCGAGCGGCGCGCGAGCTGCTGGGCGGGGCTCAAGCGCCCGAGGTCGGCCGCCGCTCTCTCGACCCGGCGGCGGCGGTGGAGGAAGAGCGCGGGCAGCAGCAGGCCCAGTCGCTCGCCCCGCCCGACGACGGCCCTCGAGCCGGATTCGACCCGGAGCAGGCCCTCGCGCTCGAGCCGGCGGGCACGGTCGGCCAGCTGCGCCCGCAGCTTCGCCTTCTCGGGCACCACCCGCGCGCCCGCCTCGGTCGGCGTCCGGCACTCCGCGTCGGAGGCCATGTCGGCCAGGGTGCGGTCGGAGGTGTGCCCGAGCGCCGTCACGACGGGGATTCGAGAGGCGAGGATGGCGCGCACGACCGGCTCCGTGTTGAAGCCGTAGAGATCCTCGAAGCTGCCGCCGCCGCGCGCGATGATGACAACGTCGGCCCGGCCGTCGCGGTTGGCCTGGCGAAGCGCGGTGGCCACGCTGCCGGGCGAGGCGGCGCCCTGGACCTGGGCCGGGTAGACGACGATGTCCATGTTCGGGAAGCGGTCCCAGATCGTCTGCTGGAGATCGTGGATGACCGCCCCGGTGGGCGAGGTGACCAGGGCCACCGCGACCGGAAGGAAGGGAAGCTTCCGCTTCCGCTCGGGCGCGAACGCGCCCTCCAGCTCGAGGCGCTGCTTGAGCAGCTCGATCTGGGCGCGGAGCTTGCCGACGTCATCGAACTCGAGGTAGTCGACGAGCAGCCGGATCCGGCCGCCCTGGGCCCAGTAGTCGATCCGGCCCCGGAAGATGAACTCCTGGCCGTCCTCCGGCAGCATCGCCAGCCGGCGGGCGTCGTTGCCGAAGATGAACGCCTCGATGACGGCCGCGGGGTCGCGGATCGTGAAGCTGTAGTGGCCTTTGGCGGAGAGCTTCATGCCGCTGACCTCGCCCTTCACGAACACGCTCCGCAGCGGCTGAAGCTCGGCCTGGATCTGCCGGGCGAGCTCGCTGACGGTCCAGGGGCGGCGAGCTTCCTCGGGGTTGCGCATGTCCGGCTCCAGTTTAGGAGCGGTCGGCAACCTTCTTGGTTTCGCGGAGGTGGTCGCGCGCCATCGCCGAGTAGCTCTGGCGGATCGCCTGCTTCGGGTTGAGGCCGAGCAGCTTGGCGGCGCCCGGCAGCGCTTCGGGGTCGCCCTCGAGCTCGATGAAGAAGCCGAAGTCGAGGGTGTCCAGCGTCACCGACACGCTTTCCACCAGCCAGCTCGCCCGGTGCTTGTGGAAGACGAACTCGACGCCGTAGCCGAGCGATTCGAGCAGGTCGCGCGCGGTGGCGGCGTCGGCGACCTCGACCTCGGTCTCCTCCCGGGTCTTGATGCCGCGGCTGAAGCGCGCCGGGCCCTTGGTCGTGATGATCCCGCCCTTGCCGCCGTCGAGGATCCGGAGCCGGAGGCTGACCTTGCTCTTGGAGGGCACCGTGAAGCGGATGTTCTCCTCGTCGTAGGCTCCCTCGCTCTTTGCCGCCACCTCGCGCAGCCGGCCCCGCAGCCGGGCGTGGTCGGCGGCGCCGTCGAGGCGGAACTTGAGCTCCGCCTCCAGGCTCCGGTCCCGACCGGCGTGCTTCAGACGGCGAGTCGCCACAGTGGACGAGCTTAGCCGGGCTTGCCACAGCCGTGGGAGGAAGCGATCATGCTGCCTGCGGCATGGCAACCACCCGACCGGCCCCCGAGAAGGCAACCGCGGGCCAGCGCTTCTCGGCCGCGCACCTGACCGGCCACTTCATAATCTGCGGCCTCGACGAGCTCGGCTTCCGCGCCGCGGAGGAGCTGATGCGCCTCCAGGAGACGGTCGTGATCGTCACCCCGACGACACAGGGCCAGTTCCAGGGCCGCGTCCACGCCATGGGCCTCCACACCGTCCACGCCAACTACCGCGAGGAGGAGGGACTCCGGCGCGCCGGCGTGATGGGCGCGCGGGCGATCATCATCGCCGGCAGCGACGACGTCGGGAACATCCACGCCGCCCTTTCCGTCCGCGAGCTGAACCCCCAGCTGCGCACCGTCGTCCGGATCTTCAACCCCGGCCTCGGCGCGCAGATCTCGAGCCTTCTCCAGGACTGCGCCGTGCTCAGCTCCTCCGCGATCGCCGCGCCGGCGTTCGTCGAGGCGGCCCTCCAGGAGCGCTTCGAGCAGCGGGTCGAGGTGGGCGACCGGGTGCTGGTCCTCCGCCGCGGTCGGACCGACGACCCCCGGGTGCTGCTCCCGGTCGCCGGGACCGACGCGGCCGGCCACATCAGCCTCTTCCCGGAGGAGGGGACGGACGTGCTCTGCCTGGCCGACGCCGGCGAGCAGGAGGCGGTCGGGGGGTTGGGAAGGCTCAGCAGCCTGCCCCGCCGGCGGCGGCGGCTGCCAGCCAGCCTGGTCACCATGGGCCAATTGCTGGGGACTCTCGCCGACGGCAGGCTGCGCTACGTCCTGGCCGTGGTGGCTGCGATCGTGGTGATCAGCTCGGTGATCCTCCACTTCTTCGCCAACATGAGCGTCCTCACCGCCGTCTACTTCACGGTGTCGACGATCACCACGATCGGCTACGGCGACGTCACCCTCATCAACGCGGCGCCGGCGGTGCTCGTCTACGGCATCTTCCTGGAGCTGGTCGGCGCTGCCGTGATCGCCATGTTCTTCGCCGTCATCACCGACACCCTGGTCGGCACCCGGCTGCGCCAGGCCCTGGGCGGGCTGCACCGGAACATGGACGACCACATCGTCGTCTGCGGCCTCGGCAACATCGGCCACCGGGTGGTGGAGCAGTTCCACCGCATGCACATCCCGGTCGTCGCCATGGAGCTGAGCGAGACCCAGAAGTCGATCGCCCCCGTCCGCCGATCCGGTGTCTCGGTCCTGATCGGCGACGCGCGCGAGGTCGCCAACCTGCAGAAGCTGGAGGTGGGCCGGGCGCGCTGCCTGATCGTCTGCACCGACGACGACATCAGCAACCTCGAGATCGCCCTCACCGTGCGGACGCTGAACCCGGACCTGAAAGTCGTGCTCCAGCTCCACGATCCCGACCTGGCGGCGCGGGTCCAGCGCGCGATCGGCGTCGGCATCTCCCGCAGCACCTCCGGCCTGGCGGCCCCGGCCTTCGTCTCGGCGGCGCTCGGCCACCGCATCCTCAGCACACTCCCGGTCGGCGAGCGCACCCTGGTCGTCGCCCGAGCGACCGTGGTCGAGAAGGCCGCCGCCGCCGGGAAGGACGTGAAGTGGCTGCTCGACGGACCCTACGCCCGGGTGCTGATGGTCAAGCGCGGGGAGGCGGAGACCTGGCGGCCGGGCCCCGACGTCGTGCTTCTCCCGGGCGATGAGCTGGTCATGGTCAGCACCCGCAAGGCGCTCGACGAGGTCCTCCGCCGGACGGAGGGGGTTAGGGCCTAGCCGCCGATCTGGGACATCGACTTGGCCGGCTTGATAAAGCCCGCCTCGCCGATGTGGTGGCCCTCCTCCTTCTTCCAGACCGCCGCCTCGATGACGCGGGCCACCGAGTCGTCGGAGGCGCCCCCCCGCAGCAGCTCGCGGAGCGGCGTTTCGTGGAGCGAGAAGAGGCACGTCCGCAGGCCGCCCTCGGCGGTCAGCCGGATCCGGTTGCAGGTCGTGCAGAAGGCCTGGGAGACGCTCGAGATGAAGCCGACGCCACCGGGGGCGCCGTCGGCGAAGCCGTAGTTGGCGGAAGGTGCGGGCCGGTCGTTGGCGCGGCCGACCAGCGGGAACTGGTCCTCGATCCGCTCCTGGATCGCCTGCGAGGGCACGACCAGGTCGGGCCGCCAGATGCCGTCGCCATCAAGCGGCATGAACTCGATGAAGCGAACCTCGTAGCCTTTCTCGCGGGCGAGCCGGGCGAAGTCGACGACCTCGTCGTCGTTCTGGCCCTTCATGACCACCACGTTCAGCTTGATCGGGTTCAGACCCGCCTCCTCGGCCGCCCGCAGTCCCTCCATCACCTTGCGGAAGGCGTCGACCCGGGCGATCTCCTTGAAGCGGTCGATGCTCAGCGTGTCGAGCGAGATGTTGATCCGCTTGAGCCCGGCGGCGGCCAGCTTGGCCGCCTTGTTGGCGAGCAGCACGCCGTTGGTGGTCATCGTGATGTCGAGGGTCGGGTCGAGCTCGTTGATCATCCCGATGAGCTCCTCGACGCCAATCCGGACCAGCGGCTCACCGCCCGTGATGCGGATGGTCCGGACGCCGTAGCGCTCGACGAAAAGCTTGGCCAGGCGGCGGATCTCTTCGAAACGGAGGATGTCCTCCCGGGCAAGCCACTTGAGCCCCTCGGCGGGCATGCAGTAGATGCAGCGGAAGTTGCAGCGGTCGGTGACCGAGATGCGGAGGTCGTCCGCGATCCGGCCATAGCTGTCGCGCAGGACTTCGGACATTTACTCGATGATACCCAGATGGCGTACGAGTTCATCCAGGCGGAGATCGAACCACCCGTCGGGGTGGTCACCCTGAACCGCCCCAAGGTGCTCAACGCGCTCAGCCCGGAGCTGATCGGCGAGGTCACCGCGGCGCTCGCCGAGATGGGCCGCGACGAGTCGGTGCGGGCTGTCGTCATCACCGGCGGGCCCAAGGTGTTCGCCGCCGGCGCCGACATCGGCGACATGGCCGAGCGAGGGCCCGTGGACCAGCTCCAGCGCGACCAGACCGGCCGCTGGGCGGCGATCGCGGCGTTCACCAAGCCGCTCCTCGCCGCCGTCAACGGCTACGCGCTCGGCGGCGGCTGCGAGCTGGCCCTGATGTGCGACCTGATCATCGCCGGCGACAGCGCCCGCTTCGGCCAGCCGGAGATCAACCTCGGCATCATCGCCGGCGCCGGCGGCACGCAGCGCTGGCCCCGGACGGCAGGCAAGTACGTCGCCATGGAGGTGAACTTGACGGGCGCCCCGATCACCGCCCAGCGGGCGTACCAGCTCGGGATCGTCAACAAGGTGGTGCCGGCGGAGGTGACGATCGAGGTGGCCAAGCGGATGGCGCGGCGGATCGCCGAGAAGCCGCCGCTGGCGGCCCGGCTCGTCAAGGAATCGGTGAACCAGGCGCTCGAGACGCCGCTCCAGCAGGGGCTGGCGGTCGAGCGCCGGAACTTCTACTTCCTCTTCGCGACCGAGGACCAGAAGGAGGGCATGCGCGCCTTTCTCGAGAAGCGGCGCGGCCAGTTCAAGGGGCGGTGACGGAGATGGCAGAGCAGCCCGAAGAGAGCCACGTCCTGCTCGAGCTGGAGGAGTCGGTCGCCTGGATCAGGCTCAACCGCCCGGACAGGCTCAACCCGATCGGCAGCCTGGCGCGGCGCCAGCTCGACGCCGCGCTGAAGCAGGTCGAGCGCGACGACGCCGTCCGCTGTGTGGTCCTGATCGGCTCGGGCCGCGCTTTCTCGGCGGGCGCCGACGTGAAGGAGATGTCGGGCAGCGACGGCGCCATGCGCTCGGCCGAGGACGTCGGGCGGGTGCTGCGCGAGGAGTACCTGGTGATGCTGCAGCGGCTGCGCACGATGCCCAAGCCGGTCATTTGCGGCATGAACGGGCTGGCGGCGGGGATCGGCGCCAGCTTCGCGCTGGCCTGCGACATCCGGATCGCGGCCGAGGACGCCTATATCTCGGAGGCTTTCGCCAACCTCGGCCTCGGGCCGGACGGCGGCGTCAGCTGGACGCTGCCCCGCTTCATCGGGAGGGGCCGGGCGCTGGAGATGTTCTATACCGCGGAGCGGCTCTCGGCCCAGGACGCGGAGCGCTTCGGAGTCGTCAACCGGGTGGTCGCCAAGGAGGCGGTCGAGGCGGAGTGCCGGACCCTCGCCCAGCGGCTCGCAGCCGGCTCGATCCGCGCCCTCGCCGCGGCCAAGCGAGCGGTCAACTTCGCGGAGGGCTCCTCCTTCGAGGAGGCGGCCGAGTTCGAGGCTTACCTCCAGGAGGTCTGTGCCGCCGGCGACGACTTCCGGGAAGGGGTCGCCGCCTTCCTCGAGAAGCGGAAGCCGAAGTTCGGAGCTTCCGGCTGATGGCCGAGCTGCGCGAGGCGGTGATCGTCTCCGCCGTCCGGACGCCGATGGGAAGGTACGGCGGGCAGCTGAAGGAGGTCCGCCCGGACGACCTCGCAGCCGTCGTCCTGCGCGAGGTCGTCGACCGAATCGGCCTCGACCCGGGCGAGGTCGAGGACGTCATCCTCGGCTGCGCCAACCAGGCCGGCGAGGACAACCGCAACGTGGCGCGAATGGGACTGCTCCTGGCAGGCTTTCCGATCGAGGTCCCCGGCCAGACCGTCAACCGGCTCTGCGGCTCGGGCATGCAGGCGACGATCGCGGGCGTCCGCGAGATCCAGGCGGGCGGCGCCGACGTCGTCATCGCCGGCGGCGTGGAGTCGATGACGCGGGCGCCCTGGGTGATGGCCAAGCCCGACGGCGGCTTTCCCCGCGGCCCCCAGACGGCCTACGACACCTCCCTCGGCTGGCGGCTCGTCAATCCCAGGCTGGCGGAGCTCTACGGCACCCTCCAGATGGGGGAGACCGCAGAGAAGGTGGCGGCCAAGTACGAGGTGAGCCGGGAGGACCAGGACGAGTTCGCGCTCCGCTCCCACCAGCGGGCGGTCGCGGCCCAGCGGGCCGGGAAGTTCGATGCCGAGCTGGTGCCGGTGGCGATCCCGCAGCGAAAGGGCGAGGCGATCACCGTCAGTTCCGACGAGGGGCCGCGCGCGGATTCCACTCTGGAGTCGCTGGGGCGCCTGAAGCCGGTCTTCCAGGCCGACGGGACGGTGACCGCCGGGAACGCCTCGCCGCTCAACGATGGAGCTTCCGCGCTGGTCCTGATGGAGGCCGGCGAGGCGAAGCGCCGCGGGCTCCGGGCGCTGGCAACCTTCGTCTCCTCGGGGAGCATGGGCGTGCATCCCAGCTACATGGGGATCGGGCCCGTGCCGGCGACCCGGAAGGCGCTCGCCAAGGCGGGGCTGACGGTGCGGGACATCGACCTTGTCGAGCTGAACGAAGCGTTCGCGGCCCAATCGGTGGCGTGTGTGCGGGAGCTGGGGCTCGACGAGGAGAAGGTGAATGTCAACGGCGGCGCGATCGCGCTCGGCCATCCGCTCGGCTCGAGCGGCTCGCGACTGATCTGCTCGCTGACCTACGAGATGAACCGGAGCGGCGCCGAGGTCGGGTTGGCGACGATGTGCATCGGCGTCGGCCAGGGGATCGCGTCGATCTGGAGGCGCGCCTGACGGATTCTCCCGAGGGGGAGCGCGACGCGGCGGCGGTCCGCTCGATGTTCGACCGGATCGCACCCCGCTACGATCTCATCAACACGATCCTGAGCGGCGGCATCGACGGCCGCTGGCGGCGGCGGGCGGCGGCCGCGACCCGGCTCAAGCCTGGCCAGTCGGCCCTTGACGTCGCCTGCGGCTCGGGCCGGCTCACCGCCGAGCTGGCCCGCCGGGCAGCCGGCGGCCGGGTGGTGGGCCTCGACTTCAGCCGCGGCATGCTGGCGCGGGCCCAGGCCGATCACCCCGGCCTGGAGTTCGTGAAGGGCGACGCCCTCCGGCTCCCCTTCTGGGATGGCGACTTCGACGTCGCCACGATGGCCTTCGGCCTCCGCAACCTGGCCGATCCCCGCCTCGGCCTGGCGGAACTGGCGCGGGTCGCGCGGCGGGTTGTCGTGCTCGAGTTCGTGAAGCCGCCGGAAGGCGTCTTCGGCGCTCTCTACCGCTTCCACCTTCGCCAGGTGCTCCCCCGCGTCGGTGCACTCGTGAGCGGCGCGCCGGACGCCTATCACTACCTGAGCGACACCGTCGACTCCTATCGGACGGGACCGCAGCTCGCGGAGCTGGCCGCCGCGGCGGACTGGAGCGCGGTCGAGTTCCAAGGCCTGACTTTCGGCACCGTCGGGCTGCTCGTCGGCCACCGGTGATCGAGCTCGGCTGGGAACCGATCCTCGCCTTCCGGGATCTGGGACCTCACCAAAGACGTGGTGACGGTCACCGAGTTTCGCCCGCTCAGCGCTAAGGAGCGGCGGGGAGTTGCCCGGGAAGTGGGGCGCCTGGGCCGGTTTCTCGGCGCCAGCGTGAAGCTGGGCTGAAGAGCGCCAGCAGGCCGACCATCGCCCAAGCGGCGCAGAGGGGGAGCACGGCGCCGGTCCAACCCCACGCCTGGTAGGCGGCCGCGATGACCGGCGCGGCGAACGCGCCGCCAATGTAGTAGGCGGCCAGGTAGCGCCCGACGGCAACTCGGCCGCGGGCGGCGGCGGCGCCGCTGTGGCTGGTGTGGAGGGCCACGGAACCGGAGATCGACCCGGTCGCCATGATGGCGAGCGCGAGGAGCGCGGGCAGCAGGCCGATCAGGAGGCAACCGATCCCGATCACGACCGTTGCCAGCACCACCGCGCGGGCGCCGAAGCGGTCGACGGCACGACCCGCGATGCCCGCGGCGAGCAAGCCGGGGATGAAGGCGAGGTAGACGAGGTCGCCGACCGCGGTGGGCAGGTGGAACGGCGGGCCGGCCAGCCGGTAGGGGAGGAGGTCGAACACGGCGATGTTGACGAAGAGGATCCCCAACCCCGC